>NZ_CAWPHH010000013.1:0-120114 GCF_963887965.1 Photorhabdus sp. RW14-46
TATTCACCCTGGCTGAATAAAATTGAGCGTCTGTGGCAATCCTTACATGAAACGGTGACACGAAATCATGGCTGTCAGTATATGTGGCAATTGCTTGAGAAAGTGAAAACGTTTTTAAATTCATGTCCCTACAGGAATAGCAGAGAATAAAAAGAGTGAGTGTATTATAATTATGAAAAGTTATTTAGTTGAACGTCAGGGCTATTGAACTTAATACAATAACTCTTCCTCCATGACTTATTAGTTTTCCATCATCAGATACAACGGAGGAATGAAAGATATGAGTATCTTTTGAAGGTAACGGCAAGAGCACATCCCCAAATGAAGCAATAGTAATACTCGACATAAAATCTCTGTCCTTCTGATAACACTGGCCGTTGCTCAAAGCCTTTTCTGCATAAAAATACGGGCATTCCCATCTGGGAAAGAGGGCACCTCACCAAAAATGCTATAACCATGCTTCAGATAAAAGTCAGGTGCTTGAATCGCCATAGTAAACAGCACCGCCGTATGACATCCACATAGGATCGCTTTTTTTTCGGCCCGTTTCAGCAACATACTTCCCAGTCCCTGCCGACGCAGTTCTTCCGGAAGAAAGAAATAACTAATGAAAAGCACACCCAGAGAGGTACGACCCACCAAGCCACCAACGACTTCGCCTTGCTGGTCATGGACATAGAAATCCAGCGGCTGGTTGTCAGAAATATTGGTTTGTTCCACATTCCATATATCAAGTAATTGACTAATTTTCCCCCGGCTTTCAACATCACCCTGATCGGAACTTTTGATGGAGTGCCCGGAGTCCAGAATATCTCGATTCATGCATTGATCCTGATTGGCCGGGACGATATATCGGCCCGGTTGGTTATATTAAGTTGCCGTACTCGCCAAACGCGTTTCCAGAAATCACTGCTCATAATCACGACCGCGAGCTGTTAGTACAGGTACCACAGGTCTACCATCGGATAATTCGATCCAGAGCCTTAATAAATGGCGCTGGTTGAGTGCATCATCCTGAAACTCCGTGCGGGAATGCAGTGTGGTATAGTTGTTGAGAAAAAGGATTTCTCCAGGCTCAAGCATAAATTCGAGTCTGAACTCTGGGCGGTTACATATTTCATAAAATGCGTGAAGTCCAGCATCAAGTGCGTCAGGGAGAGCTAGTCCCTGAAGTTTTGCTGCTGCTCGCATATAAGCACCGAGACACATAGAGCTCACCCTACTTGACGGCAATAATTCAGGACACATGAAGCAAGATGAGAGGTTTCTTCAAGTGCAGGAATAGAACTGACCTGTGTACCTGTTTCCATCAATGAGCGCTGAAACAACTCAGCGTGAGTGACTTTTCCCTCTCCATTTACCCCCATCTCTTCACGTAAATTTTCCATCAGATGATGAATATCATTGAAGTTATCAATATGGCTGATCAGAGCACACAAAAAGCGAGTAAAGTTACAGTTTGATTTTGTTCACTCACCTTGCCTCTCCTGTTTCTGAAATAAAACGCATCTCTGATCTCTATAACAAGCAGTTCTTTACTAGTAGCAACAGAATAAGTACTGCGGTGCTTATAACCTCTTAACAATCAATGCCAGCGAAAATATACCCGTTATCTTTCAAGTTGCCTCTTTGTTGGCTGCACTCACTCACCCCGGTCACATAGTTACCTATGCTCCCGGGGATTCGTTCCTTTGCCGTCGCGATGCATCTTGAAATCCATAGGGTATAAACATTTCATTGATGAAACCATAAATTATCTTAACAATCATTTCAATAAATTATTAATCACGCAAAGTAATAAATATTCAACTATTTGAAAAATAAAATTAATATCTTTATGGGAGTATGAGTAAGTACCAATATCGCCTAATTTTTTATTGAAATAATTACTAATTAAAATAATTTCCAATAGGTATCAATTGATGTATCTAAATAGATATATGGACACCGACTCGATTCAAGTAGATAAATAAATTTTCTGGCAACGAAGTCGAAAACATATATTCGGCTTCAATGAGCCCGGATGAAAATCGGTACTCTCTGCCCTCATTATTTCAATTGATGCTATACCCGTTATCTTTCAAGCTGCCTCTTTGTTGGCTGCACTCGCTCACCCCATCTTAGTGAAAAATTGTTTCAATCATGGCAGAGTCATCAAGCCATCGATCCTATCTCTGATGAATATCCAGAATTAACGTTACACGACGCCTATCTCATCCAGCAAAAAGTTATTGCTTACCGGTTGGAAACAACTGGAGAGCGAATTGTCGGTAAAAAAATCGGTATCACTAGCCAAGCAGTTATGGATATATTGGACGTCGATCAACCCGATTTTGGCATTCTCACCTCAGATATGCATTACAAAAACAATGCCACTGTACCCATTGAACAATTAATTGCGCCGAAAGCTGAAGGTGAAATTGGTTTTATCCTGAAACACAATCTGTTATGACAAATTGACAGATTATTACCGGAGGAATAAAGAATAATGATCAACGAAGCAATTCAGGCAGCAAATGGCTTGGTAAGCATTGTCCCTCTCTTAGGGGGCAGCACTTCACGCAAAGATTATGATGAGGCTATGAAGCTGGTAGAATATCTGGTCGAGCACCATCCAGATAGTCCGCTGGTCGATATGCTTACAGCTAAAATTGACACATACGAAAGTAATGCGCCAGAGTTTACAGAGTTCAATGAACGTATTACTAGCACACAAAGCGGTGTCGCAATTCTATGTACATTGATGGATCAGTACGGCCTGAATCAGACTGATTTTGAGGATGAAATAGGGAAGCGTTCCCTTGTTAGTCGTATTTTGAAAGGTGAACGTTCGTTAATGCTTGAAGCTATGCGTAAACTCTCAGTTCGTTTTGGCATACCGGTTAGTGTTTTTATTGATTAATTGATAGCAAAACGACACAACCGACAACTGCGGCCATTAAAAAATGCTGGCATTACCCGCGTAGTTGCGGGTTTTTAAATCATCATTCATGCAATTTCCCCTTTCTTCCCTTTTATTGTCTGACGGGCCAGTTGCAGCAATTCGGCCTGTAGGCTCCAGGTTTCTTCCTGCGAATCTTTCAGCGCCGATCGAACCTCTTCCAGTTGCACGGTCAGATGCTCACCGGTAGTGCTGCGGCGGACCACCTCCTCGCGCAGCACCTTCTCACTGTCATTTAAAGTGAGCCTGAGGCCCTTTTCATTGGCTCTTAATGCGAGCAAAAAAGGTCGATGATTGCAAGCAAGCGGCTACCGCTAACTTTCCAGCAACTTCTGCGGTATTAACTAATACAGCCATATTGGCTTTCGCAGAAATTCCATCGGTTTCTCGATCCACCATTCTCATCAAATACTTTGTCAACGAGTTGCCAGCAATATTTTTCTTCTTAGCCTCTAATACAGCTTCCTGTATAATTATATCAATCTTTTGATTATCCAGAGCATCCTCAGGCTTAGTTGGCGTCGTAATTAATACCCCTTTTCCTCCTGGCAGCATCCAATTTATCTCAATAGCTTTGGCAATGACGGCAAGTTCATCAAGACGCTGTGGGCTTTTGAATCCGCTGGAACGGCAATAGAATGCAGGAAAATCATCCGACTGATGGGAGATGACTGGCACATTCCATGTCTCCAAAAACTCCAATGTTAATCCAATATCGAGGATATTTTTTGCACCAGCACATACGACAGCAACTCGGGAACGCGTTAACTGAGTCAAGTCTGCTGATATATCCATACTCGCCTCTGCCCCTCGATGTACCCCACCAATACCCGCAGAACAGAAGAATTTAATACCCGCTATTTCTGCTGCAAGTATTGACGATGCCACAGTGGTCGCCCCCATACCGCCACTCGCTAACACGACCGGAATATCTCGACTCGTGACCTTTGGAACGTGAGATGCTGTCGCAAATTTTTCAATTTGCTCATCTGACATTCCAATCAAAAATTCCCCCTTATCTATTCCTATCGTTGCGGGTATTGCCCCACTTTCACGAACAGCCTGCTCAACATTCTTAGCTGTTGTGACATTATCCGGATAATCCAAACCGTGAGTAATCACATTAGATTCCAGAGCAACAACAGGCTTTCCTGATTCAAGTGCTTCTTTTACCTCAAGGCTGAATTTAAATGGAACCTTATTGCTGATATTCATACTATATACCTTTTAATTTTTTTGATATTATCGACTAAATACTGAACCTTGCAGATTATATTTCTATATCGCTGGTAATTTTAAAATTAGATTATTTTCTCAATCTCAGCAACACCTTCACTTTCCAACAGTTGATAGTGATCCGATATTAATTCAATTATTTTAGGCGACATTGATGAAATCACATCCGATTCCTCGATAAATGAATCATTATCTCTATTCGCCTTGAAAATAGTTATAGGTGCCTTTAGGTGTCTGTGATAAAGCTCATCAACACTGTACTTGAAATCATAAGTCAAAGTCACAATCCTAACGATACGTTTTACTAATGATGGTTCCAAGTTTTTAAAACGACTACATATAAAGTTAATAAATGTCGTTTCACTATTTACTTGTTCTAAGCAAGTTTTAACCATTGGGCTGTTGATTGAACGAGAAAATACAGAAAAAAGTATTTTAACAAAAGCCGGATTAGTAAATTCAGCGCCTTTATCCATATATTCCGCTTGCTTCATATCAAGATGAGGAGACCCCGGAGCCAATAAATTCAATGCGTTAACTTCTTCTCCCGCTTGTTCAAGCTGGTATGCAACTTCAAATGCTACTCGGGCACCAAATGAATATCCCCACAATATATATGGCCCTTCTGGCTGTATTTTCTTTATCTCTTTAATATCCTCTTCTGCCATTCTCTGGATAGAAGAAAACGGTATTTCACTCTCGTTTATCCCATATGCCTGTATTCCATAAAATGCCCGATCAGGAACGACTTTATTAGCAAGCAATCTCAAACTCATAGGATATCCGCCCAAACCCGGCCAACAGTAAATGGGGTCTTTGCTTGCCTGATTCAATAAAATTAATCTTGATATTGTTTTAGAGTCTGTCTGTTCAATCCACTTAGCCAATTCTGCTATATTAGGAGATTGAAAAAGTATCTGTAACGGAAAACGAATATTAAAGGCCGCATTGATCTTATTAACCATTGCAACGGCCATCAAAGAATTACCCCCACTTTCGAAAAAATCATCGAGGGCAGATACTGAATCCCATTTCAGTACTTCCATCCAAATTTTTCCAAGCCTTATTTCAGTATCTGTATGTAATGGCACCAATAGACGCTGTGTTGAAACATTCTCCACGGCTTTAGATTCTGATAAAGATTGATAATCCACTTTTCCATTGGCCGTCAAGGGTAATTTATCGAAAACTAATACCTTATTTGGAATCATATATTGAGGGAGTTGTTGTTGAAGATCATCTTTAATGATTTCAACTGGCCCTTTCATATGAACAACATCTTCTTTCATGCCTTCACACATATATTGCGCTTGGCTAATACCCCCACCTATGCAGAAATAAAATGCCGCCATAGGTCTATCAAGTGCATTGAGAATAGATCGCATCCTTTTCGCCGAAGGTAAATCGTTATTGCTCTTCGAACTGTAACCAGATGACATTAATCCAATATACAATGGATTACTTTGTAACGCATGTAACCGACGACCCAGTGTTATATAATAATGCCATTCAGGGACACAGCGTGGAATAATTGACACGCCAAAACTGGAGCGATCATAAACTTGCTGATTAATCGCAATAACATCCTTTTTTCGGACAATATCATCACTTATTCGTACAAATTCTCCGTTAGAAAAGTGATATAAACCACACGGCATCTCAGGTATTTTATGGGCATGTGTTTGTAAATAAATATCAGTCTCAAATGGCGGCAATCCATGTTCATAGCTACATATTTCAAATGCACCAAGATAATAATCCTGAATATCACCATCATACCAATCTGGACATTCATCTTGATATTCACTTTTACCAATACTCAAGCCAATTTCCGGTAATACGTCATCAAAAAGACCCATCATATGGCCCGCTTCCATTTCCAGAACTTCTTGTATATTGTTCTTATAAACGGGCTCAATGGCTTCATGCTTGCCAATAAAATGCACTTTTATCGTTGGCATTTGCCGACGACTCAATGTTGAAATTTTTATTAACTTATGTGTCACTGGATGATAATAGTAAATCCCCGCATCCAAACCGAGAACATTATGCAATTCAAAATACATTTGTGTCGCATAGAGAGCACCCGGTGAAGCATAGGCATATTTGGGCAATAAACGTTGATGGCTGGTAAACTGACCAAAATAACGCAATGCATAACCGAAATCATTCAGGGTTAGATGACTCAGTGGCAAAGAGCTAATTTCATTCGATTGAGTGGCTGTCAGCAATTTTTTTAATTTCTCTACCGTTATTTCTGTTCCCTCAAAATAGCGATATGTCTTGCGCCTAAATGCATATTCTCTCTGTTTTATCTCCCCTTCTTGATAAGGAAGTAAGAATGTAGGACGATTTTCACATAACTCTTCACTTCGACAACCAGAATTAGAAAGTTGGGCTTTCACCTGTAGTTTATCGGCTTTTGATTTGTGATGTGAGCTACTATTACCTTGATCCATCAATGCAGCTTCTTTCTCATCTAATTCCACACACGCGATGAGATTTTGGAAACCCGTTCTGGCATCCTTCTTAATTAACATTGCCGCCGTCTTTATCCAGCTATGTTCTTCAATCGCATGGCGTATTTCATCAAGCTCAATACGGTAACCTCGTAATTTGACCTGGCTATCAACCCGACCAACAAAATAAGTATTACCATCAGCCCCTCTGGTTACCAGATCTCCCGTTCGATATAACCATTGATGTTGAGTTCCTGATACAAGGTGATTACAAATAAATTTATCTTTTGTCATTTCTGGTTTATGCAAATAACCACGTGCTAATTGAGCACCCGAAATATAAAGCTCGCCAATTTCGCCAACCGCCACAGGTAATCTATCATCATCAAGAACGTAGTATTCGGTATTATCTACAGGTGCACCAATCGAAATAGAGGTTTGATAATTCGGCAAAGTCTCATTTGTCACCCGGAAAAATGATGAATTAATCGTACATTCTGTCGGGCCATATAAATTGATTAATTCACAGTGAGTAAAACTATTCAAAAATTGCGTGGCTAATTTGGTTGTCAGTGCTTCTCCCCCACTGAATACTTGAGTCAGTGATAAGCAATCCAAAAAATTAGGATTATCCAGTAACGCTTGTAGCAAAGTAGGAACACATTGCAAAGTCGTTACTTGATGCTGAAGAATGGTTTTAATAATTGCATCCGGATCGCGATAGCAACCTAAAGGACCCATAATCACTTGACCACCAATTGCAGGCGCTAGAATTTCCCATTGAGCCGCATCAAAACTCATTGGTGTTTTCTGTAAAATCCGGGAGTGACATCCTAATTTGAACGCTTTTGCAAGAAATCTCATTTGATTTACAATACTGTGATGTTCAATCATCACTCCCTTTGGCTTACCCGTGCTACCAGAGGTATAAATAATATAAGCCAGACTAGTGGGTTTAGGAACTTGAACTGTGCCCAGAATATCTTCTATTGTTCGTGTTTTTATCGTCAGAGCGACATCTTCTGGTGTCATAATTAATACTGATTTTGGTGCAATGTCCTGTAGCTGTGCTTTTAAGTGCGATTGCGTAAAAATCACATCAATACCAGAATCTTCTATCATATATTTGAGGCGTTCAGTTGGATAGTCAGGCGATAACGGCAAATAAGCTTTATCCGCTGACAAAATACCCCATGCACCACAAATTAAATCTATAGAAGGATCACAAAAAAGCCCAATACCCACCGAATTCTTTGAGCTAATTTCTGACAGACAATACCCAATCTCTTTCACCCTCAAATAGAAATCAGCGTAACTGAGAGATTCTTCTTGATCAATAACAACATATCCATCTGCCTGGTGCTTAAGTTGACTCTCAAGCATATTCATCAATGTTATTGCTTCTTCTTTAAGATAAACATCATTGATTGAGTCACATTGTGTAATATTATTTTCTAACATTTTCGATAACTTTATATAATAATAAAATGAATATCTCCGTAGTTAAAAATGACATTTTATCTACGGAATTATAAGTGCCTTTTTGCTCATGATTTATGACTTATATTTTATTAAAACCATACAATCAGTTAAATTCAACAAAGACATACCTTTCGAGGCAGATTAATACCCTTACCAATTACATTATTCAATGCTCTCCGAAAATAAAACGGTTATTATTCTCCACGGTAATACTGGAGTATTTTTTTGTAGTTTCGTGATAAAATTCATCTCATCACGATATGGAATTATCAATCAATTAATTCATTATTCTTTAAATATTCCAATATTATTCAATTGGTGCTTCTTCGAAAGAAGGAGGAAGCAAAGGAGTACTTGTAAATTGACTGGATGCTGCCCTATAAATAGTTAAACCCTGTTCTTTCCACAATTGATTCATCACATAAACCAGTTTCGGATTATGTTCTTCCTCTTCCTCTAATGCCCTGGCAATAATATGCGACCACTCCTGTTCCCAGACAGGATAAGTCATTTCGTCTTGCCTGAATGAATAAGTCTGATTAAGCGCCGAAAATTTGGCAGGCTTCGATAAATCAGTTGTTGAAAACAGAATGCACAACATGCCAACCCAGTAACATTTAATAATATTTTTACTTTCCTCAGCCGGTAAACGTGAAGCGATATTTTTCATTGCAAACAACGAGGTAATCAAATGAAGAAACAAAAAATCACCGGGTTTAGCGAGATAAATTAATGTCACGACATAAAATAACTGCGCCCAACTTTCTTCTACATTTTGCGTCTCAATCCAAACCGGCAAACGGTATATTTCTGGGTGACCTTGCATTAAAATACGTGCAATACGATATTGAAGACCAGATCTTTTTAATTCAGGATGTATTAAATCAGTATCGGCCAGATCTTCATTATCAATCAACGAATTCACCCAATCGGTCAATTCTGCTCTCCTCTGCTCCCACAGTGTTGAAATTCGCAATATAGAATCAAAAGCATTCTTATCGTTTAGCGAACTATCAATAAAAGCGCGTTCTGAATGGCAAGGAACGTACGAGAATGCCATGTAAGCAAGTCCTTCAATAATCATCCACGGGTGATTAATATCCAATGCCCAACCTAAATGAATGGTACCGTGAGTTAATGCACCAGCCCACCCAGACAAAAGCGTTGGCATATATTCTTGTAATACTTGTTCAATCCCTTTCTGTTTAATTTCTTCTTCAAAATAATCACAGTAAGAAGAATAACTTGTTCGCTTACCCAAGAAATGTTTCCAGTTCGAACTATCTACCACGTGCTTTAATGTTTTAGGGGGTTCCAGCCCCATACCATAAGGCGTCAATTTAACATAATTATCATAATAGTCTTTAATTCTGCTAGCACTGATCCCTAAACCATGTAGTGCTATAACAGCATGTTTAATGTGATTCGTCAGGTGACCGTTAAATTCAATGTGATATGAGCGATCATTAAGTAGTTTATTAATCATTTTTTTACCCTACCCTTATTTTAACTCAGTTGTTTTTCTAGTGAGATAAATTCCAATTAACACAAACAGTACTCCAACAATTTTTACCAACCCGGGCGTCATCCCCTGATATAGCCAATCAAGTAGTACCGCTGATAACATTTGCCCGGCAATAACAAGGACAGCGGCATTCATCGCCCCTAATTTAGGAAAAATATAGCTACTGACTGCTACAAACAAAGCGCCAAACACCCCACCCATATAAGCCGCGGTTGGGATAATGCTAAAATCCCATTTATTCCATTGCCAGCTCGATAAAAGTGTTAATATCACTGTTAAGAGAAAAAAACCACCTATATGATTCCAAAGCGAAGCACCAAAAGAACCTATCGAGACACTTAACTGCCCATTAATCGTCCTTGTCGCCGCGATAAATATGCCATTTAAAAAGGCAATAAAAATCAAGCTCAGCATTAGTTACTTCCCCCAAATAGAATTAATATACTGCCAAATAGAACAAAGAAAATCACATAAAAATCTTGTATCACTATCTTTCTTTTTCTTGTTCCTAAAAGCCCAAAGTGATCAGCAACCAGACCAAAAATTATTTGTCCAACTAACCCTAATGAAATTGTACTGGATAATGGTAGTCCACCATTAATAGCAATAGCCGCCAGCACAACGGTAAATGCACCAGGAATACCACCAAGATAAAACCATATAGGAATATTTGATTTCTTATGTTTACTTGCATCTATTTCTTTCCTAGAAAAGAGCTTAGATACAATAATAAACAATATCAAAGCAACAATCGCGCCAATGCCATGAGCCACCCATGATGCAAAAAAGGGTGTTGTACTTTCCGACAGTATACTATTGGTGTAAATCATCAACGTCAGTAGACTTCCACCAATAACTGCCAGTAAGATATTTCTTATCGTATTAATCATTTAAGTATATTTTCCTCAATAATACGAAGTACGTCATCAAAACAATTAGCTATCCAAGTTGGCTTGGCTTCTTTCAACATATCGACATTATGTATACCATATGTCACCGCTATTGATCGCAGACCAACGGCATTTGCCATATGAATATCGTGAGTTGTATCACCTACCATAACTGCCATCTCTGGTGTAGCACCGTAATATTCCAAAATTTTCCTTCCTGATTCTGGATCAGGTTTAGGTTTTGAAACGTGATCAGCACCAATTACCTCATCAAATACAACGTCTATACCAGCAGCCTGAAGTAATGCTGTTGCACTTGCGGTAAATTTGCTGGTCGCTACAGATAATTTTACTCCCTTTTTATTTAAAGAGATTAATCCATCTTCAACACCAGGAAATAATAATTCCTTTGCTTTCGGCAGAATACATCGACGATACTGTAATTGATATTGTTCAACAGCTTTAGCGATTAACGCCTCTTCAGGCGATATATTCAAGAGCGTTGCAAATGCTTTCTCTAAGGGCAGACCAATTGTAGTACAGATGTTTTCATTTCCTACCAATGGAATGTTTAATCCCTTAAAAACAGCATTGAATGTTTCCACTATTGCGCGAGAAGTATCAAACAATGTACCATCTAAATCGAAAATGATTATTTTATTCATTAAAAAATACCTTTAAAAAATCATTAATTATAAAATAATTTAATAACCTGGAGACTTAATCAACAAATCTTCTTTAAATTTAATTTCAGGAAAATAAACCTCTTCATTCCATTTGGCCTTTTCGATCGGCTCTAATGAAATGGAAATAACATCCTCTTTACAACCAAACGCTTTTTTTACCACCTTCGTCAATTCTAAAGATAAGATATCTTTATCTTCTTGTAAGAGGTTAGCAGGAAAATGTTTTATATTAATATGTGGCATATGTCATCCTTTTATACCCGTCATCTTTCAAGTTGCCATAGGGTATAGATTTAAAAAATAATTAATCTAATTTTATTATATCGCATTCACGATGGTTTATACGTTCCAAAATATCGATCACCAAAATCACCTATGCCAGGATTCATAAAAGCATCTTTATTAAGCCCATTCTCTATTGAAGAGGTAATCAGTTTAATTGTCGGGTATGATGTCATGATTCTATTAAGACCAACAGGAGAAGAAAGAAAATTAACAACAATAATATTATCTTCAGGTACTTCTCTTTCTTTTAATAAATCGATAGCCTTAGCTAATGATCCTCCTGTAGCCAACATAGGTTCAAAAAGTAAAATAGTTCTCTCCGCAATATCATCAGGTAAGTTCGAATAATAATAATGAGGAAGTTTTGTTAATTTATCCCTTTGAATAAGAATTTTTCCCATTGGGGAATCAGGATACATTCTTCGATACTCGCCCTCTATACTTTCTCCCGCACGTATTACCGAAACACCACAAAGCTTAGTATTTAAAATCGCTCCATTATAAATATCCCCAATTGGGGTTTGAATATTATGAGAGGTATAAGGTAGCAACTCAGATGCTGCCTCTAATAATAAACGAATGATACGATCAGAATAAAATACAAACTCCGATTGTTCGGCTTTACGATTACGCGCTTTTGTATGCAAAGAAGTCAAATATTGACTTTTCGGCAAAACATGCACGTTTTTATAATTCTCCATTATAACTCCAACTCATATTTATAGATAAATGTTATTCAGCCGTACTTGGTCTCAAATAAACCCGTGACAATTAACGTGCCTATTTAGATCATCACATATCGATTAAAAGATAAACTCTCATATCCATTCTCTTAATGCAATAGGTCGAATCTACAGAATATTTTATATACTACTGCTTTATTGTTTAAATAGTTGTATTTAGCAACAAAATCAAAAATAGGTTATTAAATTCAAGCCATATTTTCAGACTTGTCTTATTTCTCTATAAACCTTTATATGGAACCCTAATCTGACTTGTCAGAAAAATAAAAAATAGACCCGTTATCTTTCAAGTTGCCTCTTTGTTGGCTGCGATGACCGAACATTAAACCTACATAATGTAACAATTTCTTATAGTTAATATATACCCGTCATCTTTCAAGTTGCTTCTTTGTTGGCTGCACTCACTCAC
Organism: Photorhabdus sp. RW14-46; assembly: GCF_963887965.1. Lineage (NCBI taxonomy): Bacteria > Pseudomonadati > Pseudomonadota > Gammaproteobacteria > Enterobacterales > Morganellaceae > Photorhabdus > Photorhabdus sp. RW14-46. Next base: position 12,657 of record NZ_CAWPHH010000013.1, read on the forward strand.
CCCGGTCACATAGTTATCTATGCTCCCGGGGATTCGCTCCCTTGCCGCCGCGATGCATCTTGAAATCCATTGGGTATAATAAGATAATATATTTTGCCGAATAAATTGCAGAAAACTATTATAGCTCTTACCAGAATCATCAAGAAATGCTAAAGTTGAAGGATATGAATATTTCAAATGAGCATGCCATATGATCCAGGAAAAACGTGTTATTCGTCGAATCCAGTCTGGTGGTTGTGCGATCCACTGCCAGGATTGTAGCATTAGCCAACTGTGTATTCCTTTTACCTTGAATGAACACGAGCTTGACCAGCTTGATAATATCATCGAGCGTAAGAAACCTATCCAGAAAGGGCAAACGTTATTTAAAGCGGGCGATGAGTTGAAATCTCTTTATGCTATCCGTTCTGGCACCATTAAAAGCTACACCATCACCGAAGAAGGTGATGAGCAGATTACAGGTTTCCACCTCGCAGGGGATTTAGTCGGTTTTGATGCTATCCTCAATACTCAGCATCCAAGTTTTGCTCAGGCTCTGGAAACATCAATGGTCTGTGAAATTCCGTTTGAAACACTTGATGATCTGTCCGGCAAAATGCCTAATCTCCGCCAGCAAATGATGCGCTTGATGAGTGGAGAAATTAAAGGCGACCAAGAAATGATACTGCTGTTATCTAAGAAAAACGCGGAAGAACGGTTAGCCGCGTTTATTTATAATCTCTCTCGTCGTTTCGCTCAGCGGGGTTTCTCACCAAAAGAATTCCGTTTAACTATGACCCGCAGTGATATTGGTAATTATCTGGGTTTAACGGTTGAAACTATTAGTCGTCTGCTTGGGCGTTTCCAGAAAAACCAAACTCTCGGTGTAAAAGGTAAATACATCACGATTGAAAACATGGATAAGTTGTCTGAGTTAGTCGGAAAAAAATCTGTTTCAATTACCTAATCTTAAAACCAGATCACCTTATTTTGTTGATCTGGTTCTCCTCTAACCTGTTCGGTTTGCTTATATTGGTTTATCTTTAGTATTGAAGCGTGAGTATTGAAGCGTGTTTTGTCTAGCCTCTGTGAGGATACCATTATGGCAAACTATCAAAACCTTTTAGTTGTAATTGACCCAAGTCAGGACGATCAACCGGCATTAAGGCGTGCAGTTTATATCGTGCAACGTAACGGTGGCCGGATTAAAGCTTTCTTGCCCATTTATGATCTTTCTTATGAGATGACCACCTTACTCTCCCCAGAAGAAGGTAGTACTATGCGTAAAGGTGTTACCAGCCAACGCACGGCCTGGCTTAAACAACAAGCGTATTACTATCTGGAAGCCGGTATTGATATTGAAATAAAAGTGGTATGGCATAATCGACCTTATGAAGCGATTATCCAAGAGGTCATTACAGGTAATCACGATTTACTTCTGAAAATGACGCATAAACATGACAAGCTAGGCTCCTTGATTTTTACCCCACTTGACTGGCAATTACTCCGTAAATGTCCATGTCCAGTATGGATGGTAAAAGATCAGATCTGGCCGGACCAAGGCTCGGTTGTAGTCGCGGTCAATTTATCCAATGAAGAATCATACCACCATGAATTGAACCTGAAATTGGTTAAGGAAACTCAGGAACTGGCAAATCAAGTCATGAAAAATCCGGAAATTCATTTGGTCAGCGCTTATCCTGTCGCACCACTGAATATCGCTATTGAGCTACCCGATTTCAACCCAAGTGTCTATAACCATGCTCTACGTGGCCAGCATCTTATTGCCATGAAAGAATTGCGCCAAACATTCTGCATTGATGAAAAATATACTCATATCCATGAAGGATTACCGGAGAATGTTATTCCCCAAATGTGTGATGAGATGAATGCGGGCATTATTGTTCTTGGTATCCTCGGCAGAACTGGGCTGTCCGCTGCTTTTCTGGGAAATACCGCAGAACATGTGATAGACCATCTTAAATGTGACATTCTGACAATCAAACCTGATGGTTTTGAATGTCCAATTAAAGCCGCTAAAGAGTAATAGGATGATAATCATCTATTTGGCGATAAAACCCGAAACAGATTTTCGTCCCAGTTTTTATCGCCAGATAAACGGTTCAGGCAGTGTCACACCGAGGATCTCCTCACGAGCTATACGCCAGAAAAGACGAATACCCGCTTTAACTTGATAAGTTTCTTTTCCCAATACCTTAAAGATTAGACCACACTGATGAGGTAAACGACTGGTACCACTCGCTATACCTGTTTCAGCATCGTACTGAGGAGCCATCCGCGCCAGAATACGATCGTGATGAAGCTGAGGTGTCAGCAAGATCACATTGCCAAATACATGAAACGGCCCCATCACCCCCACACTGTTCAATGACTGCTTTTTGGGCTCCAGTACATAACGCTCTGTAAACAATATCTTGCCATCAAAATCAGTTGCCGTAATACGTGATGAGTAAACATCAAATTTAAACCCCTGATCAGCAAGGTAGTATTTGCGACCGGACATAATAATTTCAGAATAAATCAGGGTGGCAGTCGGATGGATGGTTATTTGAGTATCGGTAATAAACCGAGAGCCGCTGTGAGGTATTACCGGATCGGGCATCATTTCCAGATAGCCTCCCTGCTCTATCTGGATAGTTTGTACTTGCGCTGCGTAGTTATTTTCCATCGAATGAATCTTAGTCGCCGATTGGGTAGTGACATGACCAAACGCCTCTGGAGCGACATGAATGTCCAGCGCCAATCTATCCCCTTGCAAGATACATCCCGATGTGGAGATCATAAATACGCACGGCATCTGCGGCAGTGCCTCATCCCAATACAATGCCCGCTGGACCAAATAAGGAACCCGACGTTTCATTTGTGCCAAAATGCTGCGATCACCACGCCGGGCAAATCCCAACCGTAGATAACCACTTTTACCGACATCACCGCTTGCCATCTGGGGCGGTTCATCCTGAAATCGTGCAAGTTCCGGCGCGTTGACACCAAGATTATTTGCCTGTTGACACGCTTCTCCAATATTTTGTGGCAAGCGGGTGAAAGTCATTGTGTCGCCTGTAATGAATGGGTAAACAGGAAATCACGCATGATCATATTTACCAACGTTTCAACACCCTCACCGGTTTTGCAATTGGTAAGGATATAAGGACGCTGACCACGTACAACTTGAGTGTCATGCTCCATCACCGCCAGACTGGCACCAACATAAGGCGCTAAATCAATTTTGTTGATCACCAGAATATCGGCCTGTACCAAACCCGGACCGTTCTTACGCGGAATTTTCTCCCCTTCAGCGACATCAATCACATAAATATAAAAATCTGCCAACGCCGGACTAAAAGTGAGTGTCAGATTATCACCACCACTTTCAATCAACACAACGTCGCTGTCAGGAAAACGCGCTTCCATCTCCTCTACCGCAGCAATATTCATACTGGGATCTTCACGCACCGCGGTATGAGGACAAGCACCGGTTTCCACACCAAGTATCTTTTCTTCATCCAAAATGCCTTTCAAGGTACGTTTAACCTGTTTAGCATCCTCAGTGGTAACAATATCATTGGTGATAATCAGAGGTTTTATTCCGCGCTGAATTAAGATAGGGGTGATCACTTCAATAACGGCAGTCTTGCCTGAACCCACCGGACCGCCAATACCAATTCGGGTAATTTTTTTCACAAGGATTTCCTCATACGATTAAGAGGGGGTTAAAAGCGATATCAGAATCAAGTTAATTACTGAACAACCGGGTAAATGCGCTAACGTGCAATGCCGCCAGAACATCGGTCATCGGTGCATAAGATGTCATCTGTTCAATCCCTCCCTTTTCCGCCTCATCACAAAACAGTTCAATATCTTGATTCAATGAGAACAAGATACGTTGAATGTCAATATGGGTAACACGCATCAGGCGTATAGCCGCGCTGAGTATCGTCATTGCAACGCCATATTGATGCATGACGATCACTTCACGTGGAGCCGCACCCAATGCACTCATGACGACCGCCAAAGTAATCGGATAGGTACCGGCGGCAATATCGCTCTTTATTTGTGCTAACCACCATGCAATTAATGACTCACCGGTGACTTCAACCGCCATTTCCGCTAACTTTTTCCCCATCCGCGTGACCATAGTGCGACTTTCTTCATTTAATTTTCGGTTAAATATCGCCCAATCATGGGAGATAGCCGCATCATGCTGCCCACTATTTAGCGCCTGACACGCAGCCATTACCGCGCGGCCATCACTACTCACCGCCTGTAACAACGCTGTACGCGTAAAGTCGCTTAATGTTGCCACGTCATATACGATTTTGCTCTGAATGGCCGATTCCAAACCGTTTGAGAAAGAAAATGCGCCAACAGGCAGTACTGAATCCGCAAACTGCATGATTCTGATTAAGCGGAGAGCATTCATTTTAGTTTGATCACATGCTGGTTCAGAAATGTATTATCGACATGAACGTGTGTCGCGGAATCCTCTGCACCACCGAATAACAGGCGAGCCTCTGAGTTGTTAAGAGAAGGCAATATCTCTTCACCTTTAACAAAGGAGTAAGGCAATGCATGAAAACCGTGGGTTTTCATGACTGAATCCATAACCTTAGTTGATACTGTCAGCGGAATATAAATCTGATTATGTTTAATCACTGATTTCCAATGCTGGTTACCTAAAGCATGACCAAGTTCAAAGCTCGTTTTCATTACCGTCTCTACATCTAATGACAGCAATGATTTCAGGTGAATAACCATCACATCACGCAAGCTCATTTGAACAATAACTGCCAGTCCTTTAGCTTCGTCCCACAATAAAACGTCGCCATCAGACAATATCTGATGACGGTCAAGGGAAATACCCAAATCCAACCCGTTAAGGGTGGATTTACGACAACGGCTTTTTTGCGCTTCCCATTGCGAAAGCACCAAGATATCTGGCGAGATCCCTTGCAAGCGATCTCGCCAGAAAACATCCTTTTTGGCATTACCAAGAATCTGTTCAATAACAATCATAAGATAATCCTCTGAACGCATGGATCGGTTAATCCGGCCAGAAAAATATTCTCTGACCGGCAGCAAAAAATAGGTTAACTAAAGAAATAGCGCTGATTGAGCGCGACTGTCCTGACCGGTTTTACTGTGGCATATTCACCATTCACCCTGACGGCAAAGGTTTCTGCATCCACTTCAATCGTGGGCGTTTCAGCATTACGCACCATATCTTTCTTAGAGATAGCCCGGCAGTTGTGCACTGCCATAACTTGGCGCTCCAAACCAAGGCTCTCTTTTACCCCCAGTTCCATTGCTGCTTGGGATACAAAAGTGACACAGGTTTCCTGAAGAGTTTTGCCCAATGCGCCAAACATCGGACGATAAAATGTCGGTTGTGGTGTCGGCAGTGAAGCATTTGGGTCCCCCATCACCGCCCAATTAATCATCCCGCCTTTAATGACCAACTTAGGTTTTACACCAAAAAAACGTGGCTCCCACAGCACAAGATCCGCCATTTTTCCCACTTCAACTGAACCGAGCACATGGCTTATTCCCTGAGCAATAGCCGGGTTAATCGTAATTTTGGCGACATAACGTAATACACGGAAGTTGTCGTTATGTGCTGCATCCTCCGGCAACTTGCCACGCGCCGCTTTCATGGCATGAGCAGTTTGCATCACACGCAACCAGTTTTCTCCCACCCGCCCCATAGCCTGAGAATCACTGGAAAACATCGACAGTACGCCCATATCGTGCAAAACATTCTCCGCCGCAATGGTCTCTGGACGTACACGGCTTTCCGAAAATGCAACATCAGCCGGCACTTTGGGATTAAGGTTATGGCAAACCATAATCATATCAAACAATTCTGCCTGGCTATTGATACCGTAAGGCAGGGTAGGATTAGTCGAACTAGGCAACACATTCATCTGGCTGGCAACTTTAATGATATCCGGTGCATGCCCGCCACCGGCGCCTTCGGTGTGGAAAGTATGAATGGTGCGACCTTCAAAAGCATCAATGGTATCCTCAACATAACCACCTTCATTCAAGCTATCGGTGTGCACCGCGACTTGGATATCCATTTCATCCGCTACGCGTAAGGCATTACGCAATGCGGAGTTAGTTGCGCCCCAGTCCTCATGCACTTTCAACCCGGCAACACCCGCTTTGATCTGCTCAACCAGCGGCATAGCCACCGCAGCATGGCCTTTTCCCAAAATACCTACGTTAACCGGTAAACTCTCAAAAGCACGCAGCATGCGGTGGATATGCCACGGACCAGCGGTAACAGTAGTGCCGTTAGTGCCATCAGTGGGACCAACACCACCGCCAAAGAAAGTCGTCACACCATTGGATAAAGCATGTTCAACCTGTTGAGGAGAAATAAAATGAATATGGGTATCAATGCCAGCAGCCGTGAGGATGAGATGTTCACCGGATATCGCATCAGTACTAACACCAACTACCATACCGGGGGTAACACCATTCATCATGTTAGGATTACCACTTTTACCTATCCCGACAATGCGTCCCCCTTTTATGCCGACATCCGCTTTAATAACACCTTGCCGGGCATCCAAAATAGTGACGCTGGTAATCACCAAATCCAAGACGTTTTCGCTGGTCATTCGGTTATCCGCACCCATACCATCACGCAGCGATTTGCCCCCGCCATAGACCGATTCATCACCGTAACCGCGCAGATCTTTTTCAATTTCAATAAATAGATTGGTATCACCCAAGCGGATCTTATCGCCAGTCGTCGGGCCAAAAAGACCTACATATTCCTGCCGGGAAATGGTTGGCATAGTTTATTCCTTTGTTCGAAAGATTTTCCGACGTTCGTCAACTCTACCTTGAATTTATTCGATTCTACTACCCGGCATGTAACCAGGTTGTCTCCACAGGCTCATCAATAGCAACCGGACTTTTACCCGCCCAACCATCGACTAAATTATTAAATCCATAAACGTTTTGTTTCCCACCAATCGGGATTAATGACACTTCGATTTCATCACCGGGTTCAAAACGAATAGCAGTTGTTGCTGTGATATTAAGTCGTTTACCAAACGCAGCCGCACGATTAAATTGCAACGCTTTATTTACTTCAAAAAAATGGAAATGAGATCCCACCTGAATAGGGCGATCACCTGAATTACGAACTCTTAATTGAATAACCGGACGATCTTCATTAAAGGAGATCGGGTCTTTAGCCAGAATATACCCCCCCAACGGAGTAACATCTTCTTTATTATTTTTTTCCATCGGAAAATCTCCACGTTAAGACGTGAGTCAAGACATAAGTTAATATTTTGTCTAGATAATTTTTCCTGCTATTTACAATTTGCTTCAACAATTATTGAATGGGGTCATGCACCGTGACCAAACGACTACCATCAGTAAATATTGCTTCAACCTGTACATGCGGAATAAGATCAGCAACGCCATCCATCACATCCTCTTTAGTCAGAACATGCCTGGAATCATCCATCACTTCTTCCAATGTTTTCCCCTCTCGGGCACCTTCCAATGCAGCCGCAGTAATAATTGCGACGGCTTCAGGATAATTGAGTTTTAAACCGCGAGACTTACGCTTTAATGCGACATCAGCCAGTGTATATACCATGAGTTTTTCGATTTCCCTTGGTGTTAATTGCATAAAACCCCCTAATCGTCGCGATGCATCCTGAAATCCATTGGATATAGAACTTAATACAATTTTTCCAACAGACTTTATTCAAAAGCTGCTGTCCCTATCCGAATATTGATTTATACCCGTCATCTTTCAAGTTGCCTCTTTGTTGGCCGCACTCACTCACCCCGGTCACATCGTTATCTATGCTCCCGGGGATTCGCTCCCTTGCCGCCGCGATACATCTTGAAATCAATAGGGTATAGATAATCTTTTAGTAAAAAATCTTTGACACAAAGAGCATAATATGTCAATTAAGATCATTCTTCTCAATACAGGTTAGTCCTCTTACCTCTTATTTAAGTTTATCCAAAGTAATATTACAAGCTGATTAGTATGCCCCTACTTAGTGAAAAAATTATAGGTCATGAAGTCAGAAAATACTTACTGTTTTTTTTGACTTCTAGCAATCACCCGTAAGGCGGGTTTTACATTTACAGATTTACAGGTATTCCATATATGAATAATTCAACGGATAAAAAACGTGCTGTATCTCTTCTGGTTGTTTTGATTGCCGCCAACATATTGGCTTGGGTTTGGGCATTTATCGCTTTCCGTCATCATGCGGTTATGATGGGAGCAGCCCTGTTGGCTTACGGTTATGGACTGCGCCATGCAGTCGATGCTGATCATATTGCCGCAATTGATAACGTCACCCGTAAATTGATGCAACAGGGTAAATCACCCATTGCCGTCGGCGCTTTCTTTTCTCTTGGGCACTCTACCATTGTTATTCTGGCCTGCTTCGCCATCGTTCTAACCTCTATGGCGTTTAAAGATCAAATGGGCTGGGTTCATGACTATGGCGGCATTGTTGGTACCTTAATTTCTGCCTGCTTTCTGCTAGCAATAGCCCTGATTAATTTACTGATATTAAAAAGCGTCTATCAGAAGTTTCAGGAGATCAAACGTGGCAGAAATCTGGCTAAAAGTGATTTAACTACACTAGAAACGACGCCGGGGGGGATCATGACGCGCCTGTTTCACTCGGTCTTCCGGCTGGTAAGCAAAAGCTGGCATATGTATTTGGTCGGTTTTCTGTTTGGCTTGGGTTTTGACACCGCTACCGAAGTTGGGCTATTAAGTATATCTGCCGCCGGTTCTCTCAGTGGACTTCCTCTGTGGTCGTTGATGGTATTCCCGGCGCTATTTACCAGCGGTATGGCGCTCATTGACTCACTGGATAATTTTGTGATGGTGGGAGCCTATGGTTGGGCATTTTCCCAACCGACACGCAAACTCTACTACAACATGACCATTACCGCGGCTTCCGTTGCCGTAGCGCTGTTCATTGGTGGATTGGAAGCACTTGGACTTATTGCTGAGCAATGGGATTTGCACGGCGTTTTCTGGGATACCATTGGGACATTAAACGATAACATGGGCAATGTTGGTTTTTGGGTCGTCGGAATTTTCATTCTGTTCTGGACCTTATCAGTGATGAATTATCGCTGGCGGGGGTACGATACGCTGGAAATTAAATAACAAACGCAGAACTCTTCACATAACCGTGCGATGTATTACATCCTGAAATGTTGTTATGCTCGCTATCTAATGATAGCATTTGTGTTACTAGTGATATCATTGTGAGAAAGGTTATGCATAAACAAACGAAACAGACAATAACCCTTCGCTTAGATGAAGGGTTAAAAACACGCATTAAAGCGTTGGCTGACACGCAAGGCATTTCTGCCCATTCGCTTATGGTACGTTCAATCGAAAGTGAAATTGATACTTTGGAGGCCAGACAACAATTTTTACGTGATGCCGAAAACGCTTGGTTAGAATATGAAGCCACCGGTTTACATTTAACTGGCAGTGAACTTTGTAATTGGCTGGATGCGATTGTACGTGGCGAGGATAAGGAGCCACCTGAATGCCATCTGTAATAGTCACTCCCGCAGCAACAAGGGATATAAATCGTCTTATTGATTTCTTATATCAACGCGATACAGTTGCTGCGAAGTCGGCACTTAGTATCATTAGCAAACACATCCAAGCACTGGAATCTAACGTCTTATCTGGACGGCCAACAGAAATTTATCCACTCTTTGAGTTAATTATCCCTTTTGGTGGTACAGGCTATATATTGTTATACAGAGAACTTCCCGGAAGTAATACGCGTTACATTTTGGCTATCCGTCACCAGCGAGAAATCAACTATAAGCACTAACTTAAGCATTAATAACTAGTGAACCGAAAATTAAGTAAATAACGGATGTAATCTCTGTCTCTCAATCAAAATATGATTGAGAGACAGCAAAACCCAACCCGAGTTTTGTAAATTACAACGATAAAAAATCACAGTGCACGCAGGATTTCCTCTACACTCGCCTTCGCATCACCGAACAACATTTGGCTATTGTCTTTAAAGAACAGTGGATTTTGCACACCAGCGTAACCTGTGTTCATGGAGCGTTTGAACACAACAACATTTTGTGCTTTCCAAACCTCCAGAACGGGCATACCCGCAATTGGGCTGTTGGGATCTTCCTGTGCCGCAGGGTTAACGGTGTCGTTAGCACCAATAACCAGTACGGTATCGGTATCAGAGAAATCATCATTGATTTCATCCATTTCCAGAACAACGTCGTAAGGCACTTTTGCTTCTGCCAACAGCACGTTCATATGCCCAGGCAGACGTCCCGCAACGGGATGAATACCAAAGCGAACATTGACTCCCTTCTCCCGCAGTTTGGCTGTGATGTCATGTACCGGATATTGCGCCTGTGCAACAGCCATACCATATCCCGGCGTGATGATAACAGAAGTTGAGTTTTTCAATAGTTCAGCAACGTCTTCCGCTGTGGTTTCACGGTACTCACCCATTTCCTGATCATCACCGGTTGAAGAACCATCCGTACCAAACCCGCCGGCAATCACACTGATAAAAGAGCGGTTCATGGCCTTACACATGATGTAAGAGAGAATCGCCCCCGAAGAACCAACCAGTGCACCCGTTACAATCAACAAATCATTGCTCAACATGAAACCCGCTGCTGCTGCGGCCCAACCCGAATAAGAGTTCAGCATTGAAACCACCACTGGCATATCCGCACCACCGATGGAAGCAACCAAATGCCAACCAAATACCAATGCAATTGCTGTCATAAGCAATAACGTGAACACTTGCAGCCCTGTACTGTCCGTTTTCACAAAGGTAATCAACAGCACAAAGGAGATCACAAGCGCGGCAAGATTTAATTTATGACGATTTGGCAACATCAACGGCTTAGAGGAAATTTTTCCACATAATTTACCAAATGCCACAACAGAACCGGTGAAGGTAATCGCACCAATGAAAACCCCTAAGAAGACTTCTGTTAGATGGATATTTTCCATCACAGGTTCTGCAAAACTATCGTGAGCAATAAAGCTATTAAAACCGACCAACACGGCGGCTAAACCAACAAAACTGTGCAGAATAGCAACCAGCTCCGGCATTTCAGTCATTTCAACTTTATTTGCCAGACGAATACCAATCACCGCACCGATCACCATCGCCAGAATAACCCAGACAACACTTCCGGTATCAGGCCCGAAAATAGTTGCAATCAATGCGATTGCCATTCCGGTGATACCAAAAATATTTCCGCGTTTAGAACTTTCATGACGAGATAAACCTGCCAGGCTGAAAATAAATAAAATGGCGGCAACAATATAAGCTGCTGTAACGACTCCACTCGACATTAGTTACCCCTTAGTCCTTACGAAACATTTTCAGCATACGTTGAGTGACAGTGAAGCCACCGAAGATATTAATGCTGGCAATAAGAACGGCAATAAATGAGAAGAAACTTACCCATCCACCATCACCAATTTGTAATAACGCCCCAACGACAATAATCCCCGAAATGGCATTAGTGACCGACATTAACGGTGTATGCAACGCATGGCTGACATTCCAGACCACGTAATAACCCACCACACAAGCCAGCGCGAAAACAGTAAAGTGAGATAAGAACTCTTTTGGCGCAACATTGGCTAACCAACCGAACAAGATAACCGCCAATGCCAATAAACCATATTTCAACCAAGGTGAAACGGGTTTCGCCGCTGGCTTTTCTGCTTTAATTGATGCCGGTTTTGCCTGCGGCTGGGCCGAAACTTGAATGGGTGGTGCCGGCCAGGTCATTTCGCCCTCTTTGACAACTGTCACGCCACGAATAACAACATCGTCAAAATCAATATTGATTTCGCCATTTTTCTCTTTACACAGTAATTTCAGCAAATTAACCAAATTAGTGCCGTAGAGTTGTGAAGATTGTGTTGGCAAGCGACTTGGCAAATCTGTGTAACCAATAATTTTCACACCATTTGCAGTAATCACCAATTTATCTGCTTGCGTTAATTCACAGTTTCCTCCGGTCTGAGCGGCCAGATCAACAATCACGCTACCCGGCTTCATGGATTCAACCATCTCTTTGGTGATAAGGCGTGGAGCTGGTTTTCCCGGAATAAGTGCCGTTGTCACAATGATGTCAACTTCTTTTGCCTGTTCAGCAAAAAGCGCCATCTCCGCTTTAATGAAGGCTTCGGACATGACTTTTGCATATCCGTCACCACTACCGGCCTCTTCTTCAAAATTCAGCTCAAGAAACTCTGCCCCCATGCTCTGAACTTGTTCTTTAACTTCAGGACGAGTATCAAATGCACGAACAACCGCACCCAAGCTGCCCGCTGCACCCACAGCAGCTAAACCCGCAACACCGGCACCAATAATCATCACCTTGGCTGGCGGAACTTTTCCTGCCGCAGTAATCTGACCCGTAAAGAAACGACCAAATTCGTGAGCGGCTTCAACTATTGCACGATAACCAGCAATATTTGCCATAGAACTCAATGCATCCAGCGACTGTGCTCTGGAAATACGCGGCACTGAATCCATCGCCAACACCGTGACTTTGCGGTCTGATAACTTCTGCAATAACTCAGGGTTTTGCGCTGGCCAAACAAAACTAACCAACGTACTCCCTTCTCTCATTAATGCTATTTCATCATCCTCAGGAGCATTAACCTTTAAAATAATATCTGAACGCCAGATATTATGACGATCAGTAATTTCAGCACCTACTTGTTGGTAAGCACTATCCTCAAAGCTGGCTAAATGCCCTGCTCCACTCTCAACAACGACATTAAATCCCAATTTCAGCAGGTGTTCCACGGTGTTCGGTGTGGCTGCAACACGTGCTTCATTGGCAAGTCGCTCCTTCGGTACACCAATACGCATAATGTTCCCTTCCTAAAGCCTAAGATTAATGATGATTATTGCTTGCTACAGTCAATTTAGCGACTAAATTAACTTTATTACTGCCATCAGTGAAATCTATCAACAAATATTTTGATAACCAACTGAAAATATTATCGGCGACCGATCGCTAATGGGTAAAAAATGACTAAAATATCCTGATATTCCCACATTGTCACATTATTTTCCTGCATTTGAAGATAGAGGATAAAATTCGGCTCGCTGGTTAGCGATGTAAAGCGTGTCAGGTCCGCCTGTAAAGATAAAAATAATCTGAAGTGGAGCGATGTTTTCATCGGGTTTATGAGGTTAAAGGGGAGTGGATTCGTTCCAATGGGTACTGGTGGCTATGAAAATAATGTTTATGCCTACACGCTGACTATCTCCTGTAACCATTGTGATGATTCTATTTATGATGCGGAGAAAACTTATCATTCTGATTGAGTTTTGGTGACCGCCTAAACGGCCACCTTTAATGGAATAACGATTATACAAAATCGTACACAGAGTCGAGATTTTAATTAAAATCCACTCTACTTTTTCTTTTGCTGACTATTAGCAACCTGATATAGAGTATCTAAAAAGTTTGTATATTTTCCTTTAAAACCATCTAATTTTGATTTATATTCATTTATATATTTAGACCAATTACTCCCACCAAAGTCTATCTGCATTTTATTAACCAAAACTAAAAGGTCGTTATTATCATTCTGCAATTTTTTGATAACAGTATAATAGTGATAATTAATCCCCTCACACGCATCAGATAGATCTTTTGTTGAATTATCCATCCTGTAGGCAGTAACCAAAGAGGAATTATAGCTCACTAATTCTTTCTCTTTCTGCGCAATTTTTTCTGAAGCAACATAATACGCTTTAATTTCAGGATATACTACCGCCGTTCCAATAGCTATCACTATACCTACGATAATCCCTATGATACCAATAATAGTACCTTGTTCTAATGCGTCAATTTCCTCTTCAGAAAGTTTTTTTTGATTAAGTTCCATATTCTGTATAACGTCTTCGATAGAGAAAGGTATTTTTCTCTGATCGTTTATGATTTTACTAAACAATCCAAAAGCGGCACTATTTTTTTCAATCATTAACCCTGCAATTTCGTTTATTTTATCTCTGTGCTCTCTATTTGAACTGTCCTTAAGTAAATTATAAATACGTGGTAAATCTCTTGCATATTCTTTAGTATCATCTCTTACTATCCTTGCTTTACTGCGGATTCTGTACTTATCACTCAGACATTCAGTTAAATATTTATCTTTTAACGTTAGATGATCCATTAAGTTTTTTATGGCGTCACGAATATTACTGATATTGGGTGAAGATTTATTTATTTCACCCTTTATTATATTTACACTATAATCTACATCTTTTGAAATACCGTTGATAAATCCAGGGAGCTCAGATATTAAAGTATTCAATTCATGCCCCTGCTTATTGATAAAACTTTGTATATTACTAGTAATATCAATTAGTTTTGAAAGATCTCCATCATCACCAATATAACGAACATTTAAATAATTTTTTTCTAAAACTATTATATTTTGCTTTAACTTACGACAAGCATTAATAAATTCAGACATGTTATCCATAGAGAATCCTATTTTATATTTTCATGTTAACCATAAGACATATATTACAACCTAGGAAACTAATAAATATATTTCAATGAGTCAACAATCAAAAATAACAACCACATTACAAGCAACAAAACCACCATATTATATCGTTTGTTTAATTATTTTTAAAAATTATCCTGTAAAGTAACACACAGATGACTGTAATAATGATTTTATTTCTTATCAACGTACTTCCATTAAACAATATTAACGAAACTAGCTTTAATAACTACAATATATACTGAATATATGCTCATAAATCTGCATATATGAATACTAATTATTTTCAACTAGTTAACATTAATTTCTGGAGGTTATTTTAAATGGCTAAATTATCTGTTATCAATAATATTATTAATGAAACTGAAGACAGTATTCATATTGTACAAGGTGAAGAAAATGATAAACTTCATACACTGAAAAGAAATTCAGAACTTAAAGTTTCTGTACGAATCCCATGGATTGGCAATCAAGACGAAGGGCATAAGGCTATTCGCATAACAATCAGTAGTTATGATAATACTATTTGGCTTTTCCAAGATTACCATCGCCCTGCAAATCAGGATCAAATTAAATATTATGAAGGTGAAGAATTCAACTACCAAAATGCAATAAATGTGCCAGGAAGGAGTAAAGGGGGAGGAGATAAAACTTTGTATTTCAAAGAGGAAAAAGGTAAAACTGTTTTTAGATTCCTTTGATTATATTATGACCATTAAATTTTTATCCTACGAAATAAAGCTATATGTAATTAACTTAATATCCATATATTGGTTGAGTAAGCTACCTAAATGAAGCAAACTCCAAGTATTGGACAGTTTACCTGATAGTTAACAAGGTCTGAGTTCGATATTGCCCCAGATTCAGACCTTTTCCTAAGGGCTGAAGATTTTCGCAAACCTTACCAATTGAGCAATTTCATGATGGAATACGCTACTTCTGAGGATACCCGCTACTGTTGTGAGCTCAGGCATGTCCATTTTAAGATCAAGTGTATTGATCTTACGGATGAAAAAATGGCATGTTTTTACTCACTAACTTGTCCCATGTTAAGTATTCCCGGAGTTATCCTTTAACTTCTGCCCAAAACTCATCACCAAGCAGAATCGTTAACATACTGTCCTCACAGCTAAGATTTTGCCACCCCAACTAGATTAGTGTCGAGGTAGTATAACACCGGGGGAGAAACATCCTTTTAGAGACCGGTAAGCGGGGCACAATAAGAATCTGCGAAAGTTACTGGTTCAAATGGCTTTTAGTACCGATGCAAATCGCACTTTAACTGGACCACTCCCTATGTTGATAAAAACTTATGGCGCTCTACCCTTAAACTTGCATTCATTCATACTGATAGCATAAATTCGTGGGACATTAGCTATTATTACATGTAATAATTATCGGCTATGTGATGCACAACCATGTTCAGCAAGTTACAACTATTTAATGCGCAAGGTGGAAGGATTTTTTATGAAGCTGAAAACAACGATCATTGCAGCAGCGGTACTCTCATTAACGGGTATTACCACTGTTCAAGCAGCTCAGGAGTTATCCCCGGAGAAAGCAGCAGAGCTGAAACCATTTAAACGTATTACAGTTACAGGCCCTTTTAATGCTATTTATGAAGCTGCCGATGCGGTTTCCCGTCGTGCAGACAAAATGGGTGCAGATGGGTTTTATATCCAAAGCCTTGACGATCTAAATAATAGCGGCAATCTGCGCGTTACAGCTGATCTGTATCACAAAGATGCAGAGAAAATTGATAATTCACCTAAATATCGTCTGTTCCGCGGCATCAAAGAATTACCCAAAGCAGAAGCTGTAACGTTGGAACCATTCGATACGGTCACTATTAACGGCTTTTACGACAATGAACCCGATTTGAATGAAGCCATTGCCAAAGAAGCTAAGAAAAAAGGCGCGGCGGCTTTCTTTATTGTTCGTCAGGTTGCAATCAATGATGGCGGTAATCAGACGGTGACAGCTTATGTTTATAAAGATGATGCACCAAAACGCCAAATTCAGGCTGATGAAGCCGTTATCCCGGCAGATTCCGATTCTGGACGTATTGCATTGGCTGCTGGTGGCGAATCAGCTAAGAAAGTAGAAATTCCTGGTTTAGCCTCTTCAACTTCAACCAGTAATTCTGTTGGCCGCTTCTTTGAAACCCAGTATTCTAAAGGCAAACGCTACACTGTAACTCTTCCTGATGGCACAAAAATCCAAGAATTAAATAAAGTCAGCGCTGCTCAGATGGTTCCTTTTGATTCCATCACCTTTTCAGGTTACTACAACAGCATGCCTGATGTTTCTTATGAAGTGGCTAAACGTGCCGCGGCTAAAGGTGCTAAGTACTATCATATTACCCGTGAATGGCAATCCAGTGGTGGAACCTCCACTATCAGTGCAGATCTGTTCAAATAATCAAAAACAAAAAAAGGCACACATGACCATCATATGTGCTTTTTTTACTTATACCCGTCATCTTTCAAGTTGCCTCTTTGTTGGCTGCACTCACTCACCCCGATCACATAGTTATCTATGCTCCCGGGGATTCGCTCCCTTGCCGTCGCGATGCATCTTGAAATCCATTGGGTTATATAAAGTAATAAAGTTCTTCAAATTAGTTAGCGGATTCCAACTTTGAACCGATACAATCAATGGCGTTCTGTATCGTCACTATTTTTTCCGCTTCTTCATCATCAATAGTTATCCCGAAATGCTCTTCTAGAGCCATAATCAGTTCAACATTATCTAACGAGTCGGCACCTAATTCCTCGAATGTTTGTGTATTAAGAATCTGGGTTTCAGGTATTCCAAGTTGTTCTGCAACAACACTTTTGACGCGATTCTCTAAATTTTCCACGCTGTATTTTCCTAGATGTACCAATTACAAGGGGAAACAGGTTGTTTCCCCATTCTTCATTAACACTAAGATTAAATATTTACACAACCGTCAGATGCATGAATGCTCCTGTGAATCTGGCACTTTCAGGGATAAAACATAACAGACGCTGATCTTTCTTCAATTTACCCGACTTCATAAGCTCATCCAACATGATATAAATAGAAGCCGATCCGGTATTTCCTTTCACTGTTAAGTTAGTAAACCAACGCTCTTGTTCAATACTAAAATTAATATCGTCAAGACCCTCGGAAAATTTCATGCGGAAATATTCAGATGAGTAATGAGGCAAGAACCAATCAATAGATTCTGAAGATAAGTTACGATCAGCAACTATCCGTCTCAATGGTTCGGTAAGTGTGAATTTAACGACCCTCTCATTTAAATATCTGACATCTTGTTTGATGCAGAAAACAGAATATGCAAGCCAATCAGCCTGACTCATTTGAGCCCAACCTTTCAAACTGCCATCTGCTAACTTTTCTCCACCTGAATACATACATGTCTCTTGCTCATTAGCAAAAGAGTAAATATCTATCCAATCAATTCGTAATGAAACACCATCAGGTCGAGGTTTATTTTCAAGTAAAGCAGCGCCGGCACCATCAGAAAGCATCCAACGCAGAAAATCTTTTTCAAAAGCGATTTCAGGGCGTCGTTCCAGTTCTGCAACCCGAGCTTCGTTTTCACTCTGGAAATTGCGGGCATGCAATACAGTGGAAGGTACTTCCGACGTTGTTGAAACCGCATTACTTGTCGCTCCTGAAAGAACGGACAAATAAGCATATTTCATCGCTGTCATACCCGCAGCACAAGCACCGGAAGTTGAGATAACTTCACAGGGTTTATTTTTGAGCTCTCCATGAACCATGACACCATGACCCGGTATAATTTGATCAGAAGTACCACTGCTTGCTGCCAGACTTTGCATATCGTCTAAAGAGAAGTGTTCATCAACCAAACCTTTTACTGCCTCAGCCGCTAGTTGAGCAGATGTATAAGTTGCCTCACCGGTCTCTGGATCCAGTGCATAATGGCGATATTTGATCCCATTATTGCGAAGGACTATATGACGAGATCTTGATGGACGACCACCAACAAAACCAAGGACAGATTCCATTGTATTATTATCTATCGGGTTTCCCGGCATAAACGCGGAAACTTTAGTGATATAAACGTTGTTACTCATTTAATTATTTATCTCCTTATCATCATAGCGGGCAGAACCAGAAGGTTGTTCATAGTATTTCTGTAATTCATTAAGACGTTCTTTTAGTAATGGGGAAAGCAAACGGCGCACAACCACTGAAATAGGAAAAACAACCAGTACCATCAATATCAAATAGGTTACAAACAACGCTAATAAAGAGCGTCTTACCCATATCCCTCGTTTGCCCACACGGCAAATCAACCCAGACCAAAATCTAAATCCTCGATGTGCCGCACGTTCACCGAAAATAAAAGCTTGGTCGACAACCGCCGCTCCCATACCTTTCAACATTGGAGCATCAACTTTCTCTTTATCCGTTTTGAGCGCTGCCAACAATGCATCACCAAAACGTGTAGCATCTTTAACGTCTTCCTCCGATACACCCGCCCGCGGTAAGTTAGGGAATGGCTGTCTTTTTCCTGTCATTAGCCATATCGGGGTTGTGAATACTGTCGCAAAAAAGTTTGCTTTATCAACAAAGACCACGTTATCACGCAAATACGCTCCACTTTCATGCAACAATCTTTTGACAGTTTCTTGAGCTATCAACCACATGTTTCGGCAAGCAATAACTGTCACCACTGGTCGGCCATTAAGTAAACGCTTTCCTTCTTCACTCTTAAGAAATGCCACTATCGGAGGAGCCGGTGATAAATACCAAACTTGGTAGCCTAATATGACCAAATCAAAAGGTTCTTCGTCTTCCAGATTCAAAGGCGCTAGCTCAGGCGGATGTAACTGCACTGTTTCTGGGAAAACATCAACAAATTTAGAAAACTTCCAGGGAAATTCAAATTCAGGAATCGGTTTCAGAATAACTTCACGGATGTATATCTCGTCAGACTCTTGCAGGGGTGAAATTAAGCTTTTTACCACCTCGATCAATTGGCCGCTTTGGGAATACGACACTACAAGAACACGTTTCATATGTTCTAACCTTTATGAATATTTAATACTGAGCCATTCATCGGCACCTAAAAGATAAAAATTTGAATGACAGCTATCCCCTAACCATCTGAGAATATTTTTTGGTATACGTACATATAATCATTCCTGAAAATTAAAAACATATATACCCGTTATCTTTCAAGTTGCCTCTTTGTTGGCTACACTCGCTCACCCCAGTCACATCGTTATCTATGCTCCCGGGGATTTACTCCCTTGCCGTCGCGATGCATCTTTAAATCCATAAGGTATACAAGAAAAATAAGTTAATAAATCGCAGAGTAATATTTTCACAAACAATATAAATCAAAACAGTCGTTGTCAACATGATTTTTTTATTTTTATATAAGATTAGTTTTATATCACATTGTGGAAATTTAATTAGTTACTGATAGAAAAATCAATGAAAAATATATTAACTTGAATATAAAATTCACAAAATCAATTAAAATCAAAAAAATATTTAAATCAAATCAATAAATTAAAAAAACATTCCATATGTTTTAATTTGATAAGATATCCATAACATTATGAAATTACATATCCAATAGATTAATTTAATAATCTGACATGAAAACAAGAGATGATTATTACTTAGCAGTAATATTACATAAAAAAATGAAAATTAGAGGTAAAACTTTATTTTTCACAACTATTTTATTAAATTTTGAGATCGATCGAAAAAATTAAAATAAAAATTACTTAATTAGTAATAACACCATAGTAATTCATGCTTATTACCTATTTACCTTAGTACAATAAACAGCATTATAAAAATAACGCATATCAGCTTATAAAAATAAATTGCATCTCACCACACCCAAACTCACCATCAAACAATGCATAAATTTTATAGTTATTTGCATAGAAAACCATTGCATCCAGCTCATACCCTTCGTAGAATCCCCCCCTATTTCTAGGTTCAATCAGTCTGTTTCTCCGTTCTGTACAGCTTGGAAGCGATAAAACCCCGATACCCAGTTCATCTTTATGATCAGGATAATGAACTGGTTAATAATGCAGTTTATGTCATATTAGGAACATATTTTTGGAAAAGAAACTAGGTCTCACAGCGCTTACTGCTCTGGTACTCAGCTCTATGGTCGGTGCGGGTGTTTTCAGCTTACCGCAGAATATGGCTGAAATCGCCAGCCCGGCAGCGTTAATGATCGGCTGGGGAATAACAAGTGTCGGTATCCTGTTCCTGGCGACCGCACTGTTACTGCTCTCTCGTCTTCGTCCGGATCTTGATGGAGGGATTTTCACTTATGCCAAAGAGGGCTTTGGTGAACTAATAGGCTTCTGTTCTGCCTGGGGATATTGGTTATGCGCAGTCGTTGCCAATGTTTCTTATCTGGTTATCGTTTTTGCCGCCCTGAGCTTCTTTACTGATAAAGGGGGCATTGTCATCTTTGGTGACGGCAACACTTGGCAGTCCCTATTGGGAGAATCTATTCTGCTCTGGTTCGTACATTGGTTAGTACTCCGCGGCGTTCAAACCGCAGCCGGAATCAACAAATTGGCGACAATGGCAAAATTGCTGCCTTTAGGTGCTTTCATCATACTTGCCGCCATTGCTTTCAAAATGGACATCTTTCATTTCGACTTTAAAGGCATCGATTTAGGGGTTCCTGTCTGGCAACAAGTAAAAGATACCATGTTGATTACCCTTTGGGTTTTTATTGGTATTGAAGGTGCTGTTGTGGTGTCAGCCAGAGCGAAAAAACGGACAGATGTGGGTATTGCAACCATGCTGGCTGTCGTTGCGGCGTTAACAATATACATCTTGGTCACCCTACTCTCCCTTGGATTAGTACCACGACCTGAGTTAGCAGCAATGCGCAATCCATCAATGGCCAACCTGATGGTGGGGCTTGTTGGCTCCGCCGGTGAAATCATTATTGCTGCCGGATTGATTGTCTCCGTCTGTGGGGCTTATCTGAGTTGGACAATCATGGCCGCAGAAGTGCCATTTATCGCTGCCCAACACGGCTCTTTTCCAAAAGTATTTAACCGGCAAAACCGCAATAATGCGCCATCATCTTCATTGTGGTTCACTAATGGCGCTGTACAACTCTCTCTGGTTTTGATCTGGTTGAGTGGAAGCAACTACAATTCATTGCTGACAATTGCATCCGAAATGATTTTAGTGCCCTATTTCCTTGTCGGGGCATTTCTTTTAAAAGTCGCTTTTGATCGTAGCAATAAGGGGTTATTACTCATTGCTGTTGGAGCATGCATTTATGGCATATGGCTGCTTTATGCATCCGGTTTGATGAATTTGCTATTGTCTGTTGTTCTCTATGCACCAGGTCTTATTGTTTTTTTGTATGCACGCCGCCAAAACCCGCAGAAAAATAGCTTACATCTGGCTGAAAAGCTCACTATTACCGCATTGCTGATAACAGCAATCCCTGCCACTGGGTTGCTAATCAAGTAATCCCGTCAGATCCAGCCATTATTCCCCTGTAATGGCTTTCTGGATTTTCATATAGCAGTTTGTTTGGTTTTTCGTTGTTCTGTCATATTTTTGTTAGTGTTATCTCTAAAAGTATGTTGTAACTAATTTTGTTAATGCAACTCGATGGGTATGATTATTTAATCCGACATTCCGCACCGCATTCGTAATTTGCTGTTTTAATTAAGAATTAACAAGTGAGTGAATTTTATACAAACAATTTAAAATCAGTATATTACAGATATAGCTGCGGAATGACAGTTTAATCAATTTTTGTCGAATTCTAAAATTATTCACCCCGTGTTGAAGGAGCAAATCAAGATGATTTTCAAAGCGACTATGTTGATAGATGTATTCCTGATCATCATCGGCAAAGATGTAAAACAAATATCTATTTTGTCCTATTGGAATCGTCTCTGCCTGGAGCATTCGCACCGTAACAAATTCAGTACGAATGCCCTGATAAAGATCAGATATTCTCCTTAAATTATTTCAGTTTATCGGCCCAATCGGCAATTGCATCTGCCGCCTCGATCGGCTTTTCGGCCGGTAGCGCATGGCTGGCACCTTCAATCACTGCGACAGTAACGCGGTTGCCGAACTCATCCTTCGCTTCCATTCGAGACGATTCAGGTCGAAACGGATCGGAACCCGCCTGTAGATCGAGGATTGGTGCCGTCCCGCCAGCCCACCAATCCTTGCGATTGGTTAGCTTACGCGCCGAGGACTGACTTTTTATAACATCAGAATGCCACCCCTCAAGCCAAGGCGTCGGGTCATTGCCTGCCGCGAAGAAGGCAAGCTTAAGTTTCGTCAGCCGCTCCTCACGGGTAGATTTCGGATCACTTATCACCATGATCGCATCCGAGAGCTCCGAGGGCCAAGATTTCGCCGCCCCAGCCAAAAGTACGATGCCACGCGTCATTTCGGGATAATCCGAGGCAATCGTCTTGGCGATCCAATGGCCATAAGCGTGCCCCACCACAATTGCCTTACCTCCTTCCGCCGCAACTACTGCCGCAAAATCGTCGGCAAAGTCGTGGAAAGTCACATTTTCCATCGGACCAGTCGACCCCGAGATTCCGCGTGGTTCCGGCAGAGCAACGCGATAGCCGCGCCTCGCCAGTCGATCTGCGAGTGGCGCGAATTCTGCGGTTCCCCGCCCGGTTGAAGCAATCACCACGAGCAGTGGCCCCTTCCCTCGCACCGAATATTCGATCGATGCCACGCCATTGGTGACAGTTTTCTGCTCTGCTTGCATGGCCGAAGCCGGATGCGCGACGGCAAACACGATGGACAAAAAGCCTAATATCAAGACGAACTGTTTCATTTTCCTCCCTTACAGGGTTAATTGTGTGAAGTGTTTATACCCTATGGATTTCAAGATGCATCGCGACGGCAAGGGAACGAGTGCAGCCAACAAAGAGGCAACTTGAAAGATAACGGGTATATAACGTCAACTAAGATAAGCATCGCTATAAACAATAAATATAGAAAGATCACATTAGAAGACTATAGAGTAATTTAATCCAGGTGACTTACTCCATTAGAATAAAAATTCTCAAAGAGAAAATGACAGCGAGAGGTAATAACATAAAAATAATAGAACAAAAAAATAAATTCTTAAGAGTGATAAATTAATTGTGATTTATATCACAATTAATTTTATAACCAATTATTAATCAAAAGATATTCGCATTAATTAGCATAATGATTTATTACATACAATAAATCACGTTAATATTAAAAAATAATCCTGTTTAAGAAATAAATACAGATAAAAGTCTTAAATGCAATACATTATCGAGTCATTCTTTGGATTTTTCCTAATTAATCGCTATGATCGCCCGGCTTTACCCCAAAAAAGACACAGTTTAAGTTATCGTTGTTGTTATCGGGTAAAAGCTATATTCCCTACGGATTTCAAGATGCATCGCGACGGCAAGGGAGTGAATCCCCGGGAGCATAGATAACGATGTGACCGGGGTGAGCGAGTGCAGCCAACAAAGAGGCAACTTGAAAGATAACGGGTATAGATATTTACACGCTGTATTGACGTTTATACAGTTCCCATTAAATCAGTATTTCTATTGCCCTGACGCCATGCTCGACAGGGTTAGGATCTATTTAAAATGAAAGCTAAACTGATTATTTCATCCTTACTTGCATCTTCTGTATTTATTTCTGTAGCAAATGCAGCAGACGGAAAAATCAACTTTACAGGTAATATCATCGCGAATGCCTGTAAAATCGATACCGACTCTGCAAATCAAAACGTAAACATGGGAACAATTAGCTCAAATGCATTTAGTGGCGTAGATAGTACCGCGGCTGCAACACCCTTTAGCATTAAGATGAGTGATTGCCCACCAGAATATACTCATGCACAAGTTAAATTTGATGGGCAGATAGATAATAGAAATAACAATCTCCTGGCCTTATCCAATGATAAAGGCCAGGAAGTCGCCGATGGCGTTGCTATTGGTATCTATGAAGAAGATAACTCAACGCTGATTCCTTTGGCAAAAGCCTCCAAATCCCAAGCTTTTACTGATCAAAAAACAGCAGAATTGAAGTTCATTGCAAAATATGTTGCTACAGCTCAAGCAATTAGCCCGGGCTCAGGTGATGCAGTCGCCAATTTTACGATTGTTTATAACTAAGACAGGCTAAATTTAGAACGAAACTTTATTCACGTTTTGTCTCTAATAGAGAAGTACAGGGCATGGATGCCCATAAATCCCACAAAATAACGCATAAAAACACGATAAAACGGAGATGCTACCGTGCAGTATCAACGCCTATTCACAGTAATTTTTCTATATATTGTCAGTATAAATTTCGCTATCGCTGGTGTCGTCATTGGTGGAACCCGTGTTATTTACATGAGTGACAAAAAAGAAGCGTCTATTTCTATAAGCAACCCGGAGAAAGATGCACCTTACCTAATTCAATCTTGGATCCAAGATGAAAATGATAATATGAAGACTCCTTTTATCGTTACTCCTCCGATCTTTAAACTCGCAGCAGACCATGAAAATATCCTGCGTATTGTAAAAACAGAAAGTAACCTACCTCAAGATCGGGAATCACTTTTTTGGTTAAATGTAAAGTCTATTCCTACCTCGGTGAAATCAAATCAGAATCAATTACAAATAACAGTTAAGTCAAAGTTTAAATTGTTTTACCGCCCTGCAAATTTGGCAGAAAAGTCAAGTACCGCATACAAAGAGATCAAATTCCGTACGGAAAATAATTCATTGATCGCAGAGAACCCCACCCCTTACTTCATTTCATTCTCTTACCTTAAAGTAGATCAACATGAAATAAAACCTGCGGGCATGATTAAACCCTTTAGCCAACTAAGCTGGCCTCTGCCGGCAAAGAACATAAAACAGGTAAATTGGAAAGCAATTAATGATTTTGGTGGTGCTACTGCCGAGGAAAAAACAACCATTTAATAAAACCACTACATTACTCTACGCCAGAAAATTAATTATGGGAAAGTGCTCACAGCATAAGATTAATAAGCAACCATACAATATTGAACATTCATGGCTCTTATTATTGCCATTTATAGCTGTTGGCGTACTTTTTTACCCGGCTAAAACTTATTCTGAAGATTATTTCAACATTCATGCTCTGGAAATAGGCACTGATTTTGGCTCACCTGAAGACATTGATCTCTCTATTTTCACGCAAGATGACTATCCGCCCGGTATTTACTGGGTAGATATTTACCTTAATAGAGATAAAATAGATACCAGGAACGTAACCTTTGTCACGATAAATAATAAATTGCTGCCCAAGCTGACAATTCAGCAATTACAAGATATGGGAGTAAAAATTGATAGCTTTCCAGAGCTGATCAGTTTACCACCAGAAACAGAGTTGTCTGATCTAAGTCAATATATTCCATCAGCAAGCACCACCTTCAATTTTAGTCAGCAAAGACTGGATATCAGTATTCCACAAGCAATATTAAGCAGTCAGGCAAGAGGTTATGTTTCGCCTGAATTATGGCAGCAAGGATTAACTTCATTACTGATTAACTATAATTATAGTGGTTCAAATACCTGGCAAGATAATCCATCTGGTTCTACGCAAACCCATTATCTGAATCTTCGAACAGGTGCTAATTGGCAAGCATGGCGCTTACGCAATTATTCTACCTATACCAGTCGTGATAAGAGTTGGAAAAGTATTAACACCTATTTACAACGAGATATTCACGTACTAAAAGGACAATTAACGCTAGGTGACAGCTTTACCCCCTCCTATATTTTTGAGGGTGTTCAATTCCGTGGCTTACAGTTAGTTTCTGATGACAATATGTTACCAGACAGCTTACAAGGTTTCGCCCCTAGTGTCCGAGGAATTGCTCAAAGTAATGCTCAAGTTACAATCAAGCAAAATGGCTATATCATTTATCAAACTTATGTTTCACCGGGTCCATTTGTCATTAATGACCTTTTCCCAACCACAACAAGTGGAAATTTGGACGTTATTATCAAGGAAGCAGATGGTCAGGAATATCGATCTACTCAGTCTTTTTCGACTATACCGATTATGTTACGGGAAGGAGGCTTGCAATATTCGATAACACTAGGCCAATATCAATCATCAAATAATCGTGGGCGAGAGCCTAATTTTACCCAAGGCGCATTAGTCTATGGCTTTTCTAATAATATCACTGCCTACGGTGGTACGATTTTTTCAAAAGATTATCAATCCGTTGCTTTAGGATCAGGTTATAATTTTGGTATATTGGGTTCTCTCTCTTTTGACATCACTCACGCTAACACCGATTTACCATCTAATATAAGTACCAAAGGGCAATCCTATCGTTTTCAATATGCAAAAGACCTCTCATTAACAGGAACTAATTTTACTCTGGCAGGCTATCGTTATTCGACTCACGGTTTTTATGATTTTAAAGAAGCCAATGATATAGAGAATTCCAATAAAAGCGACTGGCGTTACCGCACCAATAAAAGAAGCAAATTACAACTGCATATTAATCAATCTCTGGGAAATTTTGGCAGTTTATATCTGTCCGCCTTTCAACAAAATTATTGGCAACAACCTGGCTATGAACGTAATATCAACGCAGGTTATAGCACCAATTATAATAATATTAATTACAGCCTGAATTATACCTATAGCCAACTTCCAGATACGAATAAAAATGAGCAGCTTTTTTCATTCAGCATACAGATTCCATTAGATCGCTGGCTAAAGAATAGCTGGACCAGTTACAATTTTAATACCAATAAAAACAAAGATATTTCCCACCAAGTAGGTTTAAGTGGCACAGCGCTGCAAGACAATAATTTAATTTATAGTTTACAGCAGAGTTACACCAATCACGGTACTGGCGCTGGCGGTCATATTCATGCGGAATATAAAGGCGCTTATGGTCAACTTAGTACTGGTTATAGTTATGATCGTCATTCTCACCAATTGAATTATGGCCTTCAAGGAGGCATTGTTGCTCACCCATACGGCATGACGCTTTCACAACATTTGGGAGATACATTGGCATTAGTCCGGGCTGATGGCGCTCAAGGAATAAAGATCCAAAATAATGTTGGTATTGCTACCGATTGGAATGGTTATGCAGTTATTCCTTATGTCAACAGTTACCGGAAAAATCGGATTGCACTGGATACGCATTCATTAGCAGATAATGTCGATATTGACGTTAATGCCCAAACCGTTATTCCTACTCGTGGGGCATTAGTCCTGGCCGATTTTAAAACCCGGATAGGTCACAGAGTTCTCATCAATCTCTATTATCAAGAAAATCCTATTCCTTTTGGTGCAGTTGTCACATTAGAAAAACACCATGACATTGATGAAGTAAATAGCGCTATTGTCAGTCATGAAGGGCAAGTTTACCTTACTGGTTTACCTGATAGTGGACGATTATTCGTTAAATGGGGCTATAAAGATATTCAGGAATGTGTCGTTAATTACAACTTACCGGAAAAAACTCCTTTATCTGGTATTTATATAATAGCAGCTCACTGTAAATAACCACCCACAGGAAAACGCTATGTTTAATATTTACAATAAATTTAAATATTTTCTCATTATCACCAACTTATTAATTGGTTTGATAGTCAGTTCTTATAGTTTTGCCGCTAACTGCCAGTTTGAAAAAGGATTTAAACCAGAAATCACTCATCTCTCCTTTGGAACCTTATATGTGCCAAGAGATCAAGCTATTGGCACAACCATTTACGAATATCGTGCAGATGAATTAGATAATAAAAATAATATCTTCTATTGCGATACAAACATTAATACATCATGGGGATACACATCCTACAAAAGTGCAGAATACAACAAGGATGCTATTTACGAGTCCGGCGTCCCCGGTGTTGGTATCAGAATAAATACTTGGGGCCCCGGCTATGGTATCGACTGGTTACCCCGTATTGCTAATAACCCTGTAAGCTGTGACAATTCTGGTCGTTGGTATTGTGGTAAAACATGGGGTTATCTGACAATTCAGCTAATAAAAATAGCACCAACAACAGGTTCTGGTTTTGTCAGAAACGAACAATTAATTCAGGCACGGGTAAATAATCATATCGTGCATACTTACCGTTTGGGAAATACCCGAATTATTACTAAAAGCTGCTCACTGAAAAATAACAACGTTACTGTCCCTATGGGCGATATCAAAAAAAGCGATTTTTCTGGCATTAATAGTATCGCAGGAGGGAAGGATTTTGAGGTTATTTTAGATTGTGATGATGATGTCCAGATTCAATTAATGCTTGACGGAAAGAAAGCAAAAAATAACTTATATCATGTCTGGGCGCTTGATCAAAATGATAATCGCACAACTGCTTCCGGTGTGGGTATGCAAATTCTTTACAACAACCAACCTGTCATTATCCATTCACAAATAAATATTGGTAATAGCTATTCAGGTGGGAAGTTATCTATCCCTTTACACGCCCGCTATTTTCAGACCGATCGCAATATTACCCCTGGGCAGGCAAATGTAACTGCAACAATGACTTTAACTTATCAGTAATAAATTTATCTGCATCAGTTATAGAAAGGTTATTTCTTGACTGATGCGCTGTTATGTTATTATTTTTATCTGAAAAATTTTTAAGAAAATTCAGCAGATTACGATAATTAACACGTTATGCATTAGTGATAATAGCATCAATTGCTGAGAGAATTTCTCCTCGGGAAATGACAACATTACATATAAAATCTTTTTTCTTTATTTTATTGGCGTCAAGGAATGTAATAGCCGGAGTAAATACATAATATTTATCACCATTGATATCAACTACCGGCGTAATACGTTTACGAGTTAGTTCCATTTCTCCTGTTGAAGTCAGTGGAACAATTAATCTTGTTGATAAATTTTCAAAATAATCATGCTGAATAACCAGATAATAAGGCCAAAATTTATTAGATTTTGCTGAAGGATTACGATAAACATCAAATTGCGACATCAAAGGCTCCCAAAAAACTCATCATCAGTAATTATCCCTGCACGTTCTAAGAACTTATTAATTACCTGTATACTCTGCGCATCTTCCTTTTGCTCACATTTTTTAGCTTCTACAGCCTGCGCCAAAAGTTCATCCAGCGTAGCCGATAAGTTCATATTCAGGCTACGGGCCGCGTCTACCAGATCTGTTGTGAGGTATACGTTAGTGCCCTTCTTGGCTCCAGGCCGCGTAACAATTGTAGATCTCATAGTATGACCTCCTATGCTTAAAGTTATGCGCATAATTGTAATCCAATGAACCTAAAAGAAACAAGGGGATTTTAGTGTAGGGTTTTATTTTTGAGTGAATTAATCTAAGAGCTAATCTTACGGATTACGGATTTTCTTAGAAAGGTTTTTCTTCCATCATACCTTTAATGCTCTTTCCTATCCCTTCATTCATTTAAATCTTAATTTATTAATTTACAAAAAATTTATTTTATTTACAAAATTATGCTTTTAAAAATGTTTATTAAGTTTAAAGTTAAATTTCTTAATATTTACTAATGGAAACAAGTTATGACGTGGAAATATTCACAAGGCACTGGTGTACTTACACATAATGGCTCTTTTATTGCAAAGGGCTATAGCGGTCATGGAGCTGGAATAAATAATCCCTCTATGGAACAGGTTGAAGGTGAAGGGCCAATTCCTCGTGGTTATTACAGAATCAACGGTTATTCTAACTCAATAACCAAGGTTACCGTGATATTAGATCCTATTATGGGAACTAATACGTTTGGACGCTCTCTTTTTAGAATACATGGTGACAGACGGGATGGCACATACCGTCAGGCATCACATGGCTGCATCATTATAAACGGCTATAATCTCAGAAAAGAGATAGCCAACTCTAGCGATACAATTCTGGTAGTCGAATGAAAAAACTGATCCTGTTTTTAATGCTAGTATCATTTAACTCACTGGCCGTGGATCGCCATATTACAGCTAAAAATCCATATCCGAATTTAACACCAGAGCAATTGAGCCTACAAATAAAACAGCAAGGTGCAAGAGCAGTAATTAAAAATATGCCAGAAGGGGATAACGGAGAATGGAATTATATAACAGATCATATTGCAAGTGGAGATATAATATGGCTCAAGGTGGCTCCTTTACTTGCAAAGGGAAGTGATGCCCATTCATCAGAAACGCTATCAACAGCATTAGCAACTGCATTACCTAAAAACGTAAACGGAGTATTATCTATTCTTGATGATTCCAATGTTTCAATTAGCACTGATTCTGTTTGTTCGCTACCTTTTTATCAAGGAACAGAAGCAGAATTAAATCAGTATGTCGTTGATAGTATTCGGGCACTGTATAAAAGTAAAAGTGGTGAAAAATGCTTACAAAAGCTTATTTCTGCCACCGGTAATTCAAAATCGTTTTCTGAATGAGATTAATAATGGCTATTCCTTTATATATGTACATAAAAGACGACGGCGGAGCAGATATTAAAGGTTCCGTTGATGTCTATGGTAGAGAAGGCAGTATTGAGATTTTAGGTCTTCATCATAGCGTCAGTATCCCCACTGATGATAATACAGGAAAATTAACTGGAACGAGGAAACACCTTCCATTTATGATTGAGAAAGAAATTGATTCGTCATCCCCATACCTTTATAAGGCATTAACCACGGGACAAACGTTAAAATCAGCAGAGTTAAAATGGTATAAAGTAAATGAACATGGGCAAGAAAAAGAGTATTTCAATACTTTCATGGAAAATGTAAAAGTGGTTAATATTGTTCCTGTTATGCTCGATATAAAAGACGTTTCAAAAGAGAAATTCAATCATATGGAAATCGTTGAACTTCGCTACGAAAAAATTACCTGGAAGCACAATGATGGAAATATAGTTCATTCTGATAGTTGGGCTGAAAAGGTATAACTACTTATCCCTATAAGCGATAATATGTATTAGGTTAGACTTGAGCTGACAGTTACCGGTAGTTTATGTAGGTCTCTGTCAGATTAAAAGTGTTTACTAGGTACTGATTATGATTTTAGAGTAGAAGATAAATGCGATACAGAGCGAAAGCCAGAGACGGCAAGCCAAGTATCCAAAGAATAATGGTTAATTGCATACCCTTTAATTTGCCATCAAAAGACAATGAACTCTTTTCAATAGATGACTCAATTCGAGATATAGCGTTATCAAATTTGTTCTCGATTTCTGTAAATCTAGCGTCAAACTTGCCCTCTACTTCTGTAAGTTTGGAATCAAATCTATTCTCTGACTTTGTTAATCTGGCATCAAACTTGCCTTCTATTTCTGTAAGTTTGGAATCAAATCTACTCTCTGACTTTGTTAATCTGGCATCAAACTTGCCTTCTATTTCTGTAAGTTTGGAATCAAATCTACTCTCTGACTTTGTTAATCTGGCATCAAACTTGCTCTCTACTTCTGTAAGTTTGGAATCAAATCTATTCTCTGACTTTGTTAATCTGGCGTCAAACTTGCCCTCTACTTCTGTAAATTTGGAATCAAATCTATTCTCTGACTTTGTTAATCTGGCGTCAAACTTGCCCTCTACTTCTGTAAATTTGGAATCAAATCTATTCTCTGACTTTGTTAATCTGGCATTAAGCTGTTCTTCACTTGGTTTCTTAGACAAAGTATTATTGATTACATCTAATTTTTGCATGATAACAGCAACGTCGGTCTTCATTGTGCCAACATCACTGATGACTGATTTCAGATCAGCCTTCACATCGCTCATTGTGGCTTTGATATGCTCAACGTCTGATTCAAGTTTTGCTACACGAGCTTCCAACATATCACCACCTCCACCACCATTGCCGTTTCCATACTTCATAGTATTGGGCAAATGTTTATGACTTTCAATAGTTGCTATATCATTGGCAGAGAATTCGTAAATCTTAGCCATCACTTACCTTCCACTTTAGATGTAACAACAAAATAACTCTCATTTACGTCTATACCCGTTATCTTTCAAGTTGCCTCTTTGTTGGCTGCACTCACTCACCCCGGTCACATAGTTATCTATGCTCCCGGGGATTCGCTCCCTTGCCGTCGCGATGCATCTCGAAATCCATAGGGTATATAACTTTGCTATCTGCGCTGCCTAATTCCCCCGAATACAGCTCACCAATAAGCTTATAAACACCTTCATTGGGCAAGTGAACCCTCTTTAATGTCATTGATGAAACCATAATATATTGGTCTGTAGACGTAAAACCAGACAAGTGAATGTATGCTGTATCATTTCCCTTATCTTGATCATCAAGAACCGATTTATCATCAAAGAACACGTCAATTTTAGTGTAATACAACTCATCTTTACGCAAGAAAACGCCTAAAGCTACATTAAGATACTCTACAGATGGAAAACTATCAGCATATATCCACATACTAGGAGGGTGCATCACATCAATTAACATTCCTTGTCTGATATGTACCGGGTAAGCAAATGATATTTGCTCTAACGTCATGATATTCCTCATATGTTTACTGCTGCTTCACATTCGATACTATTGCTTCTGTAAGAACAAATCCATAACGGCAATCTCCGTTTGGTGGACAGGACTTAATTAAAACAAAGTGCTGGATAAAAAACCAGCACTTTGTCAATAACCTGAGCCACCTTTAGTCTTCTTTGATCAGGAAGCAATTTGCTCCATCGTTTGCAAAATTCTCTTATCCGAGACCGGATATGGCGTGCCCAGTTGCTGAGCAAACAAGCTGATCCGCAGTTCTTCAATCATCCAACGAATCTCTTGCACCTCAGGTAACTGTTTCTGTTGCAGTGATAATTTCGCCAGCCATTGCTGCCACTGTTGCTGAACATTTTCGACACGCCCCATTTGCGCTCTATCTCTGTGCGGATCAATCGCCAATTTTTCAATACGGCGCTCAATGCCTTGCAGATAACGCAGGACATCCGGCAAACGTTTCCAACCATTAGTGGTAACAAACCCTTTGAAAATCAGACCAGAAAGCTGCTCTTTGATATCCGATAACGCCAAGGCCAGCGAAATATCAATTTTCCCCTTAAGGCGTTTATTAATAGCAAAAATGGTGGTGAGTATCTGTTCCACTTGCTTAGCTATTTCCACGACAGTATCGTTCAACTCAGCCCGAACTTTGTCCTGTAGCTGAATAAAACCTTGCTCATTCCAAGCGGGCCCACCATTCACTGTCATCAATTTATCCACACCACAAGAGATGCAATCGTCAATCAAATCCAATACCTTGCCATAAGGATTAAAATAGAGCCCCAATTTGGATTTATTCGGCAATTTCTCATGTAAGTATTTAATTGGTGAGGGAATATTGAGCAACAACAGGCGACGGGTACCTTCCCACATGGCAATTTTTTGCTCCGGTTCGGTTTCAAACAATTTGATACCGATACTCTCTTTTTCATCCACCAGCGCTGGAAATGCTTTGACCGAGTAACCACCACGTTTCTGCTCATACCGTCCCGGTAATTCACCAAAACTCCAAATGTGCAGCCCACTCTGTTCAATTCCATCATCAGCAACAGCGGAAAGTGTCTCCTGAACTTTCTCTTTCAAGCGTAATTTCAGTGCAGATAAATCTTTACCTTCCGCGATAGTCCGATTCTTCTCTCCTACCACTCGAAATGTCATTTTGAGGTGCTCTGGTACTTGCTCTAACTGCCAATCATCACGTGACACCGTAACACCCGTCATTCGCCGTAACTCTTTCTCAAAGCTATCTAACAAGGTTGATTGCGGTTGAGCTACCCGCTCCATAAATGCCTGAGCATAGTTTGGTGCAGGGACAAAATTACGACGAACCGGTTTCGGCAATGATTTAATCAGCGCAACAACCAGATCATAACGAATACCGGGGATCTGCCAATCAAACCCTTCATCCTTAACCTGATTCAACACCGGCAGCGGAATATGAACTGTCACACCATCAGCTTGCATGCCCGGCTCAAACTGGTAACTAAGCCGTAATTTCAATGCCCCCTGATACCAGTAATTAGGGTAATCCAGCGCACTGATTTTATCGGCATCGCCTTTGATCAACATATTTTTTTCAAAATTAAGCAAGTCCGGTTGCTCTTTACCTGTCTTCATCCACCAGCGATCAAAATGGCGAGCAGAAACCACATCCTGAGGTAGCCGTTGATCATAGAAACTAAACAAGGTTTCATCATCCACCAAAATGTCACGACGACGGGATTTATGTTCTAGCTCCTCAATTTCCTCACGTAATTTCAGATTCGCTCGGAAAAATGCATGTCGAGTTTGCCAGTCGCCTTCCACCAGCGCATGGCGGATAAACAACTCACGGCAGAGCATTGGATCAATTTTGCTGTAATTAACCAGACGACTAGCCACAATTGGCAAACCATATAAAGTGACTTTTTCCCTAGCCATTATCGCACCCTGAGATTTTTGCCAGTGCGGCTCGCTATAATGATACTTCACCAGATGCCCGGCTAACGGTTCAACCCATTCAGGTTCTATTCGCGCAGCAATACGTCCCCACAAGCGACTAGTTTCAACCAATTCCGCTGCCATTGACCACTTAGGTGGTTTCTTGAATAAGCCAGAACCAGGAAAAATAGCAAAACGGGCATTACGCGCACCAGTATATTCCTGTTTATCGGTATCTTTTTGGCCGATATGAGATAACAGCCCAGAAAGTAACGCAGTATGAATACCTCGGTAATCTGCCTCCTGACTATTTACCGACAGGCCAATTTCTTTCACAACTTGTCGTAACTGGGTATATATATCCTGCCACTCTCTGACTCTCAGATAGTTAAGATAATCTTGACGGCAAAGCTTGCGAAATTGTGAAGAGGAGAGTGCCTTTTGCTGCTCTTTCAAAAAATCCCATAATTTCAGAAATGCAATAAAATCGGAGTCTTTATCAGCAAATCGACGGTGTTTCTCATCAGAAGCCTGCTGTTTCTCCAGTGGCCTCTCTCTTGGGTCCTGAATAGATAGCGCAGAAGTGATAACCATCACTTCACGTACACAACCATGTTGACGAGCTTCCAATACCATACGCGCCAGCCGAGGATCAACCGGGAGCTGAGCAAGCTGTCGCCCTATTGATGTAAGACGGTAATGACTCTTAGCCATTGCGCCTTGGTCAATAGCCCCAAGCTCCTCCAGAAGCCGAACACCATCCTGAATATTACGTTTATCAGGCGGTTGCACAAATGGAAATGCACTGACATCCCCAAGACCAATTGCCGTCATTTGCAGAATGACCGATGCCAGGTTAGTACGCAGGATTTCTGGATCAGTAAACTCTGGCCGAGAAAGGAAATCGTCTTCTGAATACAGCCGGATACAGATCCCGTCAGATACACGTCCGCAACGCCCCTTTCGCTGATTAGCCGACGCCTGTGATATGGGTTCAATCGGCAATCTCTGTACTTTCGTGCGATAACTGTAACGGCTAATACGTGCATACCCGGTATCAATCACATATTTAATTCCCGGTACCGTCAACGAGGTTTCTGCCACGTTAGTTGCCAGCACAATTCTCCGCCCCGTATGTGACTGGAAAATCCGATTCTGATCACTGTTAGAAAGACGCGCAAATAATGGCAGTACTTCGGTATGACGCAGATTCAGTTTATTCAGCGCATCGGCTGTATCACGAATCTCCCTCTCTCCACTCATAAAGATCAGAATATCCCCAGGCCCTTCACGGTTGAGTTCATCAACAGCATCAATAATGGCCTCAAGCTGATCCCGCTCTCCACCATTATCTTCCCCCATGACAGGACGATAACGCACTTCTACCGGATAGGTTCGACCAGAAACTTCGATAATTGGCGCATGATTAAAATGGCGAGAAAAGCGCTCAGGATCGATAGTCGCGGAGGTAATGATCACTTTCAGATCGGGACGTTTTGGCAGTAATTGGCGCAAATAACCCAGAATAAAATCAATATTCAGACTGCGTTCATGCGCCTCATCAATAATGAGCGTGTCATACTGTTTAAGTAGCCTGTCATTTTGCAGTTCCGCCAGCAAAATACCATCGGTCATCAGTTTAACCAACGTGTTATCACCCACATGATCACTAAACCGGACTTTATAACCAACAGCAGAACCCACGGAGGTTTCCAATTCTTCCGCCAGACGATTGGCAACCGCGCGAGCAGCCAATCGGCGGGGTTGAGTATGACCGATAATGCCTTTTATTCCCCGACCTAGTTCAAGACAAATTTTCGGGATCTGGGTTGTTTTACCCGAACCGGTTTCACCGGCAATAATGACAACTTGATGGTCACGAATAGCTTTGTAGATATCATCTTTCTTCTGGCTGACGGGCAAGTTTTCTGGATATTTGATCGTTGGACAAGCAGCCTGACGGTTAATGATTTTCTGAGACTCTTTCACTTATATTGATCCTTGTAACTTCTTAACTTTACTGATTAGCCAGCTTTTATTGATGACGCAGTTCTTATTGATAACATGGTTCTTATTGACGACTATAGTAGCATATCCTATTTATTGGCAATAATTTCAGCTGATATTTCCACCACGTTATATCAACGCGGATAAAAGTCTTTCAATAAATTTGAATCCTATTCTCTAAATATTGATCTGTTACCATAAGTCAATAACTCATAAAATAACTATATCGTGATTAACAAATGAATTACCAAAAGTTAACTTAAGGAATAAACATGAGTAAAGTTCTGGTTCTTAAATCCAGCATTATGGCGCAGCATTCACATACTAACCAAATGGCAGATTTCTTCATTGAAAAGTGGCAAACCAATCATGCCGATGACAGCATTACAGTACGCGATCTGACTGCACAATCCATTCCTGCTCTAGATAATGAACTGGTTCATGCATTGCGTCCGAGTGGCAATGAAATGACCGCTCGCCAAAAAGAGACGTTAGCACTATCTGACGAACTGATTGCGGAATTGCAGGATAATGACGTTATTGTTATTACTGCACCTATGTACAACTTCCACATTCCAACCCAACTGAAAAGCTATTTTGATATGATAGCGCGTGCTGGCGTGACTTTCCGTTATACCGAGAATGGCCCAGAAGGTCTGCTAAAAGGCAAACGAGTCATCATCCTGACCAGCCGTGGCGGCATCCATAAAGATGGCCCCAGTGATCTGTTAGTGCCTTATCTGCGTCTGTTCCTAAGTTTCATTGGGCTCACTGATATAGAGTTTGTATTTACCGAAGGTGTCGCGTTAGGCCCTGATGCCGCAAATCAAGCGCAACAAACCGCCCGTGAAGTTTTGCAAGCAATAGCTTCCTGATAGCCACTTTTTTGTTCATAGTTCATACATTTATATTGCTGTTTTTTGCGCGTCATTCGACGCGCTTTTATTTCTTCAACCACTTACCATTAATACCACGCACATACTCACCAGGTTCAGCTCTATTCACCAATTTTTCGCCAGTAAGTTTAGCCACTTGCTCTGTAGAAATATTATTGCCAGCCGCAATTTCTGCGTATTTTTTCTCACGGGCTTGATTAATTTCTGCCACCAAAGCTTGTGCCTGATTATCTGTTTTCACTATAGCCAGATAACCACTGAAAGTTTCACCAACCAATCCTTTCTGCTTTGCCTCATTCAGAGTCATTCCTACAACGGAAGAGCTGAACAATACACTAGCCAATAACAATATTCCCGTACCTGTTCTCTTCATCATGCCAACCCCCTAGAATAAACCCGTGTTATTCTTGAGCATCTCTTCAACTTGCCTGTCTACTTTTATCTGAATTTCATGCTCAATTTTGACATTCATATTAATATTAATGGGCTTCTCCGGTGTTGCCACTTCAAGGCGTATACAACCTGACAGCATTAAAGGCCCCATTGATAGTAAGAACAGCTTCATTCCAGTTTGTTTTGTCATTTATCACTCCCATTTAATACAGAGATATTTTGCTGTAACCAATCTTCAAGATTGTTGCCAAACCGTAAGCTGCGCCATAAGTGAAAGATATTCTCTTCATGATGGTAATTCAGCTTGACTTGCCGTTTTTTATCTCTTAATGAATTAACACCTTGAATTTCAGCGCTAAGTGCCAGAATCCCTAAATTATCAAGACTGAGCTGCGCCCGTAAGCGACTGATTTCTAAATAGCGTAACCAATCCATAGCGGCACCAGCGGAAATATTATCTTTGTTAATGGAATCTACCGTGTCTTTATCCAGACGTAAGGTCATATGGTCGATATTGGTAATCTGACCTTGCTGAACTATCCAACGTTCATTATTAATAAACAACGGCAATTTTCCGCTGATTTTGCCGGATATCGCAAATTGTTTGACTTTCAACACAGTAAGAAGGCGACTTAACTCCAATTTATCAAGCGCCAAAATAGCAGGATGATGCTGAGGAAGCCTTAATTTATCTAAGTTAATCTGTCCATCCAATATACCTACATTCACATTAGTCAATTCCAGCGGTTTTTGTTCCGATGGTGGATAAAATCCCTGTAAGTCCGCCGTCAAGTTACGCATTTCAAACAGGTTATTAATCGTTTTCACTCGTAGTTGAACCGGCGATTTAACACCAAATTGCCAGATACTCTCTTTCAGCCGCCACGGTAAGACAAAATCAAGTCCACTGATTTCACCCTCTTTAAGCCACATGCTGCCATTTTTTACTACCCAGTGTCCCCCCGCAACAAAACCTTGCCCTCGTGTGGCAGAAAAAGCGGCCTGCGCATAAAGATCACCTGATCGTAAATTTATGCCTAAATCTTTAGGTACCAACGGCTGAAATGCAAGTAAGGATTGAGTAGGCCAACGCGCTTCACCACGCAATCTTGCTCCATCCCAACGACTGTAAAAAGGGATCGGACCAATATTTCTTGATGAAAGATCACCATTAACAATAAAGTTATTCGGGCTTTCTCCTGTCAATTTTGCTGTCAGCTCAGCAGGGGGCAAAAAGCCACCGGACCGAAATGATGTTTTCTTCGCTGTCAGCCGTAACTCACCCTTAAAGGCGGGCGATTTCTCTGAACGTTGCCATTCCAATGGTTTTGTTAATTGTAGACGCGGCGTATCCACCCGGATCATACCGTGCTTAATCACATTAAAACCGGTAGTCATTTCGTTGACGTTAATCAATGTGTCATGCCAACGCCCTTTTCCAACGATATCCCATTTAGCCTGTAGTGGCGGCAAATAGCCATCTCCCCAATAGTTCCAACGCCAATAGCCTTTATCCGGCATAAAATCCTCGGCATGACCATCTAGATGCAAACGGAATTTTCCCCAGTCACGGTGTTGCGCATTAACAATCGCCTGTAACCGACCCGTAAAACCTTCACGTGTCAGATAAGTTCCCGCTAACGGTGATCGGGCATCTTTAACCATAAACTCATCAGACAATCGCCCCCAAACCCGAAACAACGAACCTGACTGGAAAGTCATTTTCGGATTAACCAGCGGACCATCAATTATCGCAGGCAATGACATAGCCATCATCATATCCTGCACATTAATCTGACCCGTTAATTGCAAAGGAAATTGCGTATTTAATGAATTTATCCGGCCCGGTTTTATCGTTAACACAATATTCGCTTTACCACGTTTACCCTGAGTGACCAAATTTATACGACCACTCATTAGCAGGTTATCCAACCCTTGTTGCCAATGAGCAATCTTAATATTCACTCCTCCCGCAAGAGGTTGTTCCGCACTCGTCCACTGCCATTTACCATCAGTAATATCAAACTGGTCTTGGTTAAACTGCCAAGGCAATTCGGCCAAAGGTACTGTTGTCCCCTCTTCGCCGATAATAAGTTTGCCGGATGTCCCTCGCCAACCTAACTTGATATTCAGCGGGTGCGCATATTGCCTGGCAATAATTTTACCTTTTACATCACCATGAGGCGGTAATTTGTCCACATTAAGAGGTAATGTCATTTCACCATTAAGGCTGATTTCCTGTTCTGGTAATTTAATTGCCAGTTGGTCAATAACTAGCGATTCCTTACCATAAATATGCGCTGACAATTTAACCTTCTTCCCCTGATAACTGAGTTCTTGCCCCTGAGAAGAGGAATTGAATTCTAGTCTTCCAGCAAAATCTTGCCAGGGATGAAAAGAAAGATTTTCCACGGACAAACTTCCCTGTGGAATAAGAGCTAAAATATCAGCAACAGACAGTGGATCATGGCTTTGTGTCGATTTAGGTAACTGATTTAGGCAATTGATATCCCCGCTAATATCTGCGGCATTTAATCGCCAATGATAACTGTTATCTATCTCTGAATATGGGTAACTAACAGATAATCGCGATACACGAATAAGCCTGCAATCCTTCACCTGCAATGAAATATCATCCAATTGCAAAGCCCCATTTTTCCATTTTGGTTGTTTCAATGAAACCATCATACCTGGAGGTAACCAGCGACCAGTGACCTTAGGTAACCAATGAGGAATAGAAAACCATCCCACTGCTATCAGCAATACCGATAACATCAGTATGGTAATGAATATTTTTAACCCTTTGGTTATCAATTCCTTGCTCTCCTTATTAAGCCTTAGATCGGTTACTTCTATTGTTATTCCATAATTTAGCAGACACGTCTTAAACTAAGACATTGATTATTAAGAAAATTATGTTGAACATATAGGGGAACAACAAGCAATACACTTATAGAGTTAATTAATTTATTGGTTTATTTAACCCTTTACGTCAGCAATAATTTAAGCCCAAAACAATTTATTAGCTACTTAAATTATAGCGGAGATAATTCCATGAAATTAGTCGTTTACAGTACCAAACAGTATGACCATAAACATCTGGAGCAGGTCAATAAAAAGCTCGGATTTGGTTATGATTTCGAGTTTTTCGATTTCCCTCTCAGTTCAAAAACGGCCAAAAACGCTACTGGTGCAGACGCTGTTTGTATTTTCGTCAACGATAATGCTGACCGTAAAGTGCTTGAAGAATTAGCTGAAATGAATATAAAAATCCTCGCATTACGTTGCGCAGGTTTTAATAATGTCGATCTAGATGCAGCTGAAGAATTGGGTATTCAGGTTGTACGGGTTCCAGCCTATTCCCCTGAAGCTGTTGCTGAACATACCGTCGGATTAATGTTGTGCTTAAACCGCCGTATCCACCGAGCTTATCAACGTACCCGTGACGCCAATTTCTCTCTTGAAGGCTTAATTGGCTTCAATATGCACAGCCGTACAGCGGGAATTATCGGAACCGGCAAGATTGGTATTGCAACTCTACGTATTCTTAACGGATTTGGTATGCGTCTGCTAGCTCATGATCCCTACCCCAATCAAGCTGTTTTGAATCTCGGTGCTCAATATGTCGATCTGGGTACGCTGTATGCACAATCCGACGTCATATCTCTTCATTGCCCGTTAACACCAGAAAATCATCATCTGCTGAATGAAGTTGCTTTCAGTAAAATGAAAAACGGCGTAATGATCATCAATACCAGCCGAGGGGCTCTAATTGATTCCGTCGCAGCCATTAACGCATTAAAACAACAAAAAATTGGCGCTCTGGGTATGGATGTTTACGAGAATGAACGCGATCTCTTCTT
Source organism: Photorhabdus sp. RW14-46 (assembly GCF_963887965.1). Lineage (NCBI taxonomy): Bacteria > Pseudomonadati > Pseudomonadota > Gammaproteobacteria > Enterobacterales > Morganellaceae > Photorhabdus > Photorhabdus sp. RW14-46. Next base: position 54,810 of record NZ_CAWPHH010000013.1, read on the forward strand.
TGAAGATAAATCTAATGACGTAATTCAAGATGATATTTTTCGTCGCTTGTCTTCGTGTCATAACGTGCTGTTTACCGGTCATCAGGCATTTCTGACAGAAGAAGCCTTAACCAGTATCAGTGAAACTACGCTGAGAAATATCCAGCAATTAATCAACGGAAAAAATTGCCCAAATATTGTTAGTAAGTACCCTTAAAATAATATATAGGAGATAAACATGAAAAAAATACTACCTTTGGCAACAGCAACTTTATTGTTAGCCACATTCCAAGCGTCTGCGGTAGAAAACGTGTCAGTTGATGATTTACAACGTCACAAATTTGTTCTAGTGAGCGTTAATGGCGAAGGCGTGAAAAATCAAGATGGTCGCGTACCAACCATTGAATTCGGGGAAAAAATGCATGTTTCTGGTTCCATGTGTAATCTCTTCATGGGTCAAGGTAAACTGAAAAATGGTGTACTGACCGTTAAAAACCTGGCCAGCACTCAGATGCTTTGCTCTGATGAAAAATTGAATAGATGGGATTACCTGATTGGTCAAGTATTAGCCGATGGCGTTAAGGTGAAGTTGAAAGATCAAAAACTGACACTATCTCACCCCGACAATACATTGGTTTATAAAGTTAAGTAATCAAAAAAATCATTTATAACGTTAGCATTAAACATTTAGCAGAGTGAAATTCCTTGAATGGACTCAAGATTAAACTCTGTTTATCCAAATGTTTTATGTGTTAGGTGCCGGAAATTATTCTCCGGCACTTCCAGATATAATATCTAAGCAATAAATTTACCGCAGACATTAAACTTTTAAACATTATAGGAGAACCAAAATTGACATAAATAAATATAGATAATATAACTTATTTTTAACTTATTCCTTCTAACTTAAATAAAGAGTTATACACTTTTTACATTTAATAAATAGTTTACTAACTAAATAAAAGGAAATAATTTATGTCCAATATTGCACTGACTGATATTCAATTTATCAACCTCATGAACGAAATGCGCCAACACGCAAGGCATATGTTAAGTGGTTCTAAAACTGAACCATTTATGCCATCAACACCTGAACTCCAGGCATATGCAAATATGCTTGGGGAACAATACGAAAGTATAGATATTACTGAAAACAAGGAAGTAGATGGTATTATTAATCAATTGAAAGATTCCGTGAAATCTGGTGCTAATTCAACAGTAAACGTCTCTAAGACAAGTGTAACTAATAGCACACAGAAATATCAGGAAGCGATTGCCACTGATCCAGACAATGCAGACCAAGACTGGATCGATAACATGAATAAATCTCGTCAAAGAACCAAAGATGAGAACAACAGACAAATTGATACAAGTTACGATAAAGCCATTCAATTCGGATTACAATTTCCTAATGCCAGAGCAGCAATACAAAGTTTTATGGAAAAAACTAATGCATTCTTCTCCAGTTTATTTGGCAGACTTTCAAATTTTATACTTGATGCCGCCAGGCAACTCTCTGAATGGATAAGCAGAGCATGGGAATCAATTAAATCGTTCTATGATAAAATTAATGTTTGGATTTCCGGCGCTTTGTAATTAATTGATAATGGTTCGAGTTAGTTCGAACCATTATATACCCGTTATCTTTCAAGTTGCCTCTTTGTTGGCTGCACTCACTCACCCCGGTCACATAGCTCTCTATGCTCCCGGGGATTCGCTCCCTTGCCGCCGCGATCCATCTTGAAATCCATAAGGTATATTCACCTCAGATATAACCTAAGTAAATTAATTACTTATTAGGCAGTTTGATCCTGGAAATAATTGCCAGTCTATCCATATAATATTCCGCATGACCCCACAACCAACTCTGCTCTTTACTAACATCATCTTCAGCTAAAATATTTCTTAATTCACAGGTCATAACATCATAGCCATAAACATAAAGCCCAAACTGTAACGCCTCATACATTCTGGCTTGCCAAAAAGAGGTGCCTTCTATTATTTGACTCATATTTGAAGCAACAACATCATAGGCTTTAATCAGATAGTGGAAAAAGATTTTAGCGGCCAAATCACTTAATGCCGCTTTATGTTGTGGCTTCCTCGTTCGCCACACAAGTATCTGCGAAGCGAGACGACAGTTAAGCACCAAATCACTTAATATAATAACTTTGTTGTAATAAACGACTTCTTTTGTTTCGTCACTAAGTAGCGCTAATTCAAAGTAGGGCTCATCTATATCATCCAAATCTAGCCTGTTATCAACCCTGATCAACCGGTAACCAGGTGGAAAAATGAGTTCATCCACATCATGCACAATATTAGTACCAGAGGAATCAAGAGCATCATACAGAACACGATTGAACTCTAACTCACTCAATTGGATGAAATCATTGGTAATCTTTTCTATGTTTCCCACATGTATTGGCATACTTTATGCTTCCTATAATAGACCACAGGTTCAATTACCTAATGGTAATAGTATAGATGCAATTATATATATCCGTCATCTTTCAAGTTGCCTCTTTGTTGGCTGCACTCGCTCACCCCAGTCACATCGTTATCTATGCTCCCGGGGATTCGCTCCCTTGCCGTCGCGATCCATCTTGAAATCCATTGGGTATACAATCAACCTTTAGTTCATTTTTGGGGGATATGCCCACTGGTTAACTTCGCTCTTCCCAACCTGGGAAACACAGAAAATAATTTATTAAATTATAGTGAGTTAAATCATTATCAAGGTTTATTAATAATATGATCTTCCCATTCTACAACATCAATTTCCCGTACAGCGATGTGCCTAACCGAAATTCTTTCGCTATGCATTGCTGATTTAGAACCTTTAATCAGAGGATGCCACGGTAATAATGGCTTCCCTTCTTCTAGCAAACGATATGCACAAGTTATTGGTAACCATGCAAAAGTCGGCAAATTATAACGGGTTAATTTGATACAATCCGGTTCATATCTGAAACGATCTTCGTAATTTTTACATTGGCACGTTTTTATATTGAGTTGATTGCAAGCAACATTAGTAAAATAAATTTCATCGGTATCATCATCCATCAATTTATGTAAACAACACTGTCCACAACCATCACATAATGACTCCCATTCTTCATCCGTCATCTGATCTAGGGTTTTTACCTGCCAGAAAGGCTGAGACATAACTTCTACTATTCCTTATATTATTCAAATCACTCTGGTAGTGAGTGAATTATCATTCAGAGTAACCTTTAACACATCACCAGGTTTCAGTGCGCCAACACCTTCCGGTGTACCAGTGAGAATCACATCTCCCGGCCGCAAAGTAAAAAAGTGCGACATATGGCTGATCAGGGGAACGATGGGTGTCAACATATCGTTACTATTACCGTTCTGCCGTAGCTCATTATTGACCGTCAGTGAAAACTGGACATTCTGTGGATCACCAAAGTGGCTTATTCGAATAAACCCAGATATCGGGCAAGAGCCATCAAACGCCTTACTTTTTTCCCACGGTTGACCCGCTTGCTTGAATTTAGATTGCAAATCACGCAAAGTGAGATCCAATGCAACAGCCAAACCCGCGATAGCGGCACCAACTCGCTCTTCATTTGCTTGTTTCAACGGCGTACCAATCAGTACAGCCAGTTCAACTTCATGATGAACAACACCAAAATCCTTTGGAATGGCAATTGGCTGATGTATATCACACAGTGCAGTTTCCGGCTTAATAAAAACGACTGGCTCTTCCGCTGGCTTAGACCCCATCTCTTTAATATGTTTAGCGTAATTACTACCAACGCAAACCACTTTATTGACAGGAAGATCCAGTAATGCCCCCTGCCAGTCTCTGTGTTGATACATATTCGTTTCTCACTCTGGTTTATACCCGTTATCTTTCAAGTTGCCTCTTTGTTGGCTGCACTCGCTCACCCCGGTCACATCGTTATCTATGCTCCCGGGGATTCGCTCCCTTGCCGTCGCGATCCATCTTGAAATCCATTGGGTATATTAGGCAACATACCCATAATTATAGCACTTATTGCCCCATCTTATCGGCCACCACGCCAAGCGTGATCGCAAAATAGGGAAATCTTTCCTTTGAGAAGCAAACCAGATTGTTTCCCTTTAAAAGCACAACTTATTGTGAATATTGTGGTGGTTAATAAAACTGCGCCGACGGTTAATTTTGCTCATCAAACCTCTGGATTCTTCTTATTTTTCCATCTGGCTCAGATGTGCATTCATTAAGTTTTCAACCGGAGGGGGGATTTGCAGGTAAAAACCCTGTTCAATTAACGATATTTTTACCTTTTCGATGTCAGCGCCTGCTAGCTTTTTTCTGTCTGCCAGAGAGATCATCATTGTATATTGGGGCTGTCCAAAACTTTTCAGTAACTCTTCGGGAACACGAGAGAAATTATCTCTTTTTTCAACATAAAGATATGTTTGCTCCCTTTTCGGACTGCTGTAGATCGCACAAATCATTATAATAAACTCTTTTAAATTCAGGTCACAACTTGCTTGAATAATTCAGTAATTATAACATGTTTATTGTATTTCTAAATATCGTATCCCAGGGGGTGTTCTGGGGGGATCTCAAATTTGCTGAATCTGAGTCAGGCAGGATAGATGTCACAGTCGCCAATTGAGCTAAAAGGCAGTAATTTTACGCTTTCGGTTGTTCATTTACACAATGACCAACCAGAAATCATTCTACAGGCCCTACAGGAAAAAGTGGAACAAGCACCGGATTTCCTGAAAAATGCACCGGTTGTCATTAATATCTCCGCTCTGCCGGCAGACGCTGATCTGAAAGCACTGCATCACGCTATTGATTCAGCAGGATTCCGTATTGTCGGAATGAGTGGTTGTCGTGATGAGCAACAACGCAGGGCGGTAATAAAAGCCTCCTTACCACTACTGAGTGAAGGAAAAAAACAAAAAACCTCGGCAAAGGAAGATAAACCGGCCGAACCCGCGATTAAAAAAACCCGTGTAATTAATTTACCTGTTCGCTCAGGTCAAAGGATTTATGCCCAAGGCAGTGATCTTATTGTTACCAGTAATGTAAGCGCCGGTGCCGAATTGATTGCAGACGGCAATATTCACATCTACGGTATGATGCGTGGTCGGGCATTAGCCGGTGCATCCGGTGATCAGGAGTGTCTGGTTTTTTGCACCCACTTAAATGCTGAACTTATCTCTATCGCAGGGCAATATTGGCTCGGCGATAAAATCCCGACTGAATTAGCAGGAAAAGCCGCAAAACTTAGCCTGGTAAATAATGAATTAACTATTGAACCTTTAATCTAGCCCTTTTAATAAGGAATCACTTCATGGCACGCATTATTGTTGTTACATCAGGTAAAGGTGGCGTTGGCAAAACCACTTCAAGCGCGGCCATTGCTACCGGCCTTGCTCAAAGAGGTAAAAAGACCGTCGTTATCGATTTTGATATCGGCCTGCGTAACCTCGATCTGATTATGGGATGTGAACGCCGCGTAGTTTATGACTTCGTGAACGTTATCCAAGGTGACGTCTCGCTTAATCAGGCATTAATTAAAGATAAACGTACCGAGAATCTTTATATCTTGCCTGCATCACAAACCCGCGATAAAGACGCTCTCACCTCTGAAGGCGTTGAGAAGGTTTTAGTTGATCTGGATAAACAAGGTTTCGATTTTATTATCTGCGACTCCCCGGCTGGGATTGAAAGTGGCGCGTTGATAGCACTCTATTTTGCTGACGAAGCGATCATCACAACCAATCCTGAAGTCTCTTCTGTACGTGATTCAGACCGTATTCTGGGTATTCTGGCTTCTAAATCTCGACGAGCTGAACGGGGTGAAGATCCGATTAAAGAACATCTGCTATTAACCCGCTATAACCCAGGTCGTGTAAGTCGTGGTGATATGCTCAGTATGGAAGACGTTCTGGAAATTTTATGCATTCCTTTAATCGGTGTTATCCCGGAAGATCAATCTGTACTGCGTTCATCTAACCAAGGAGAACCGGTTATTCTGGATACAGAATCCGATGCAGGAAAAGCGTATACAGATACTGTTGAACGTTTATTAGGGGAAGAACGTCCTTTCCGCTTCATTGAAGAAGAGAAAAAAGGCTTCTTAAAACGCCTGTTTGGGGGGTAAAACATGGCCTTGCTAGATTTCTTTCTGTCGAGAAAAAAAACGACAGCAAATATCGCTAAAGAGCGGCTGCAAATCATCGTGGCAGAGCGTCGCCGTGGTGACTCTGAACCTGCTTATCTGCCTGATATGAAACGGGATATCTTGGCGGTAATCTGTAAATATATACAGGTCGATCCTGATATGCTCTCTGTACAATTTGAACAGAAAGGTGATGATATTTCCGTGCTGGAACTCAATATAACATTACCTGAGGCAGAAGAAACTCAAAAATAACGCAGATAGCAGATAAACAGGGCTGTTTTATCATTACCGCCATCAAAGTAACCAAACTCATTATGTGGCAGTCTGAGATGGGGTAACCCTAACGGGAACCCCTTTCTCGCGCTTTAGCCTGGCATCAGGCTAAGGCCCTGATATGGATTAATCAGGATAGTTCGCCAGAATCTCTGCAACTGGCTCAGCCAGCAATTCTCCCCGCCATCCACTAAGCAGTTCAGGTTTGTCATTTAATTGTTTCAAGTTCCAGTGAACACTAAGTAATTGATTAATCTGACGACGAGATGCCAATAATTCAGAATTAAATCTATGCTGTTCACTGACTTGATGGATCAGCGCCTTAATATCCTTAAATGCTTTGCGATAACCCGGTTGATCAATCAAGTTCGTCATTGGCGGCGGGCATTCACTTTCTGGAATATTTCCACTTTCAGCAACCATTGCCAATAGACGGCGACCATGACAACGAATCTCCTGCCCGCTTAACCCTAACGCATCCAACTCTGCCAGAGAAGTTGGCATATAACGCGCTACCTGCCACAAGTTTTCTTCACGAATGACGAAGTTTACGGCTAAATCGCGTTCTCTGGCCTGACTCAAACGCCATGCAGCCAGTTTTTTCAAACACGCAAGCTGTTGGGGACGTAATTGACAAATATTGCCTATCTGTTTATAAGCAGATTCCGGTTCCAATATCTCTTTACGGCGTCGACTGATAAGCCGACACTCACCCGTCGCAGCCTCCATATATCCGGCCTGCGCTGTTGCAGTCATCAAGATATCCGCCAAAGGCAACAGATAATAAACATCTGCGGCTGCATATTCACACTGTTTTTCGCTTAACGGGCGAGCAAGCCAATCAGTGCGAGATTCGCTTTTATCCAGCTCGACATGAATATATTCAGCCACCAGCGCGGCAAAGCCACATGAAAGCGGGTGCCCAATAAAAGCCGCCAGGACCTGAGTATCAATCATCGGTTCTGGCAAGCATTGAAAAGCATTCAGAAAAACTTCCAAATCTTCACTGCCAGCATGTAACAGCTTCAATATTTGAGGATGAGTAATTAACTCACGGAAAGGTTGCCAGTTGGTGATATTAAGTGGATCAATCAGAGAAAGTTGTTCGCCATCATACAGTTGTATCAAACCTAATTGCGGGTAATACGTCCGTGTGCGTACAAATTCAGTATCCAATGCTACTTTTGAGTATTTTTTTGCCCCTTCGCAAACTTGTTGCAACTGAGCATCTGTGGTGATCAACTGATAATTCAAAACATAGTTCTCTTAGCCATTCATGGAATAAGCACGACAACGCCGGCTAATACCGGCGTTGTCGTGCTTATCAATATTATGAAGAGGATCTCAGGCTATGCTACATTCCTGACCTTTTCCTCTTCATCACGCAGTTCCCTACGAAGAATTTTACCTACATTAGACTTAGGTAATTCATCCCGGAACTCAATGATCTTTGGTACTTTATACCCTGTTAGATAACGACGACAATGGGTTTTAAGTTCATCCTCGGTCAAACTAGGATCTATCCGAACCACAAATACTTTGACAGTTTCACCGGAACTTTCGCTTGATACCCCTATTGCTGCTGACTCTAGCACTTTAGGGTGAGCTGATACAACATCTTCAACTTCATTAGGATACACATTGAAACCAGAAACCAAAATCATATCTTTTTTACGATCTACGATATGAATGGAACCCTGTTCATTAACATTCGCAATATCACCCGTTGCTACCCAACCATCTTTCAACACTTCTTCTGTTGCATCAGGACGATTCCAATAACCGGCCATCACCTGTGGGCCACGTATCCACAATTCTCCCTGCTGGCCCATCTCTACCTCATTACCATCATCATCCACAAGTTTGATTTCTGTTGAAGAGACCGGGAAACCAATACTGCCAGTGTAATGTTTCGAATTATAAGGATTACAGGAAACCAAAGGTGAACATTCTGTCAGACCATAACCTTCAAGCAAATTGGTGCCTGTCACTTTTGCCCATTTCTCAGCAACCGCTTTCTGTACCGGCATACCACCACCAACAACCAGACGCAGCGTAGAAAAATCAAGCTTCTTAAATTCTTCATTATTCAACCAGGCGTTAAACAATGTATTTACCCCGGTGACAGAAGTAAACGGATAACGACCTAATTCTTTAGCTGTACCCGTAATATCACGCGGGTTAGTAATCAGAAGATTGCACCCACCCAAGTAAATAAGTAACAAGCAATTCACCATTAACGCAAATATGTGATAGAGAGGCAACGCCGTAACAATCAGCTCTTGGCCTACACGTAATAATGGAGAATAAACCGCTTTTGCCTGTTCAAGATTTGCCAAAATATTACGGTGAGTCAGCATAGCGCCCTTAGCTACGCCAGTGGTGCCACCAGTATATTGCAGAAAAGCCAAATCATTACCGTTAATCTCTGGTTTTACATATTGCATGCGATAACCTTTCTGTATCGCACAACGAAATGAAATAGCATCAGGCAGATTATACTTCGGTACCAGCCGTTTGATATATTTCACCGCAAAATCAACCAGCGTACCTTTAGGACGAGATAGTTGGTCACCCATGCGCGTCAAAATAACATGCTTAACTTTAGTATTAAAAACGATCTTTTCCAATGTATGGGCAAAATTGGAGACGATCACAATAGCGGAAGTGCCGCTGTCATTAAGCTGATGTTCAAGCTCCCGTGGCGTATATAGCGGATTTACATTTACGACAATCATACCTGCACGTAGAACACCAAACAGTGCAACGGGATATTGCAGCAGGTTTGGCATCATCAGCGCAACGCGATCTCCTTTACTTAATCCCAAACCATTTTGCAAATATGCTGCAAACGCCCGACTACGCTCTTCCAACTTACGGAAGGTCATAATCTCACCCATATTGATAAATGCAGGTTGATCTGCATAGTGCGCTACGGCATTTTCAAACATCTCAACCAATGATGCATAACGATCCGGGTCAATCTCCGCAGGAACATCCGCCGGATAATGTTTTAGCCAGACTTTCTCCAAGGTAGTACTCCTGAAATTTTAATTGCTATGTTATCACTCGCCTAATAAATAACGCACGCTTTGATTTAACAAATTATTAACTCAGCGTACCAGTTTAAAAAAGAAACATTGTTCAGGTTGAGATACACATCACTAATTTCACGTTAATCCTGATACATAAAAACAAAGGGAATTGTGTTATCTGTAAATTATTTTTACTTATCAGTATATTATTGCCATAGTTAATATTTAACTTTGTAGCTATTGATTATACATTGACCTACTTATTTTTTGCTTAAGATAGCATTTTTGAAATAGCATTTATTGCTTTCATCTATTCCAATGCATTATTAAAAAATCAATATTAATAAAAAATTATTATATACCTTATGGATTTCAAGATGCATCGCGACGACAAGGGAGTGAATCAGGTATTCAGAAACAGCAACTTTGGGTCGCTGAAAGTGAGCAAAAACTGGTTGGATTTGCGCTAATCCGCCGCTTAAATCAATTGATGCTACTAGCTGAGATTGATGTGTTGCCGAAATATCATGGCCAAAGTATTGCCAGTACCCTGCTTAGCGTAATCATTGAGCAATGAGAACAAAACAAGGAAACCACACTTTACCTCATAACTTTTCGTCATTTTCTACCAAGTCGCAAATTATATGACAAATTCGGTTTTGTCATACTGCAATCGCATGATATTCCTAATGAACTACAGAAAATTCTAGTAGAAGTGATGACTGCGGGTTTCGGTGCAAGAATTGCGATGAAATTAACGATCAATCCAAAGATAGAGAGGAAATAACAGATAAATTACCGCCACATATTATTGCGGCGGCTCAAACTGGAAAGAAAGTTACAATGTCACAAAGTAGATAACTCTATCTGGTCAAAATAGTCTCAACAGGTGCGGGGTCGGAATACCAATTCCATCCCCAACCTGAATAATATGGATAGCCATAATAATTCCAAGGCCCCGGGCCATAAGGCATCAATACTCTCTGAACAACTTTCCAGCGTTGATAACCCATTGCATTAATCACAACATAATCGTAATCCGCACAACCAATTTTTCCCTTTTTCAATCCCACTATCGGACCTACGACAGTGACGTAATTTCCTTTAAAATCGGCAGGATCAAGGAAATCATTAACATAAACATAGATACGGCCAAGGGAAGGCTCATCTAATTCTGGGCTGGCATCCGATGCTAATGGCAATGACGATATTTCCAGACGAGTACGATGATTTTCATTCACTACACCAAGTACCTTGCCGCCGAATCGCCCTTCCTGACCAATAAACAACTCAGGCGTACTCTTAACAGAAAGCAGATCTTGAACAGGCGTTGGTGACGTTCCTTTTACTGAATCAGGAACGGTGATACAGCCTGTAAGCATTACAACACCTAACAAGATTAGCGCCTTAACACTCGTCCGGTAGTTTATTACTCTTAACATAACCACCTTCTCCTGAAAATGATGTTTAAAATAACTCTATCTATTTGATACTTTCTTTTACTACAAGTTTCATCAATAGATACTTAACGGCCTGGTAATTTTTTCCAAGTAACTTCATTACGCAAGTATACCGGTTCAGCATGTTCTACAGCCGTCACCTCACCGTTTTGCCACATCTGTATTGCCAGAGGTAACATATCTTCAGCATGAGGTAATGTGATACTACTATCAGTTAGCGTTAAATGACTTGCCATCAACTGAGGATAAGCCTGCCAGCCAGTACCCGCAACCACCCAATCGCCACTCAATGAAGCCATGAATGTCTGTACCTGTTCCGGTTTCAGCACGGCTTCTGTTTCACGTCCTTGCCATTCACCTTGCTGATTACGGATATATTGCCCCCAGTAAACCTCTCCCATCCGGGCATCAATGGCGGTTAATACCTGAGTTGCACCTAGCAGACGAAAAACACCTTGAGCCATTGCATTGAGCGTTGACACACCAATCACTGGCAGTTCAGCCCCCAGAGCCAAGCCCTGAGCAATACCAACACCAATACGCACACCGGTAAAACTACCCGGCCCACGGCCAAAAGCCAAAGCATCAAGCTGCTGTAAACTCATCCCGGCTTCTGCCAGAACAGATTGAACCATAGGTAAAATGCGTTGCGTGTGTTCACGTGGAGAAATTTCAAACTGTGCCAAAACGGCACCATCATTCCAAAGAGCAACAGAACAGGCTTCCGTTGCAGTATCAATAGCCAGAATTCGTACAGGCATGCCTCAAGCACCTCGGCAAGAAATATAATTCAAAATAAAGTGCTATTTTATCATAGCCTAGTCGATTTTACTCAGATTGCCGAGCTTGCAGGAAAGCAACCGCTTTCGTTAAATCCCGGGTTCGTGGTGAAGGTGGCAAACTATTCAAAAACACTTCACCATATGGACGCATCACTAAACGATTATCACAAATAACAACGACGCCATAATCATCAATATCACGAATAAGCCGCCCGACACCTTGTTTCAGGCTAATCACCGCATCTGGTAACTGAACTTCATTAAATGCATCACCACCTCTAAGTTGGCAATCTTCAATACGGGCTTTTAACAGCGGATCATCCGGTGCCGTAAAGGGCAATTTATCGATAATGACACAGGAAAGCGCCTCACCGCGCACATCAACACCTTCCCAAAAACTGCTGGTTGCCACCAATAAAGCGTTGCCGGCAGCAATAAATTGCGAAAGTAGCTGACCCTTGCTAGTTTCCCCCTGAACCAAAACCGGCAATGTCATGTTGGCACGGAATGCCTCAGCCAGACTGCGCATCATCTGGTGTGAGGTACATAAAAAGAAACATCGACCTTTATTGGCTTCAATGAGTGGCTTGAGCATCTCTGCCAACCATTTTGCACTACCAGGTTGATTTGGTGATGGTAGATGACGGGGAACGCAAAGTAGTGTCTGACTTTGATAATCAAATGGACTTGGTAGTAACAACATTTTCGCCTGTTTTAAACCTAGCCGTTCAGTGAAATGGGAAAGTTGCTCGTTAACAGAGAGTGTCGCTGAGGTGAACACCCAACAACCGGATTGCTCATTAATTATCTCACTAAATTTATCGGCAACAGACAGCGGTGTGAGTGCTAAAAGAAAATGGCGACCATAACTTTCAAACCAATAGCTATAACCGGGGATAGTCACCTCTTTCAAGCGCTTAAGACGATTACGATAAATTGTTGCCCTTTCAAATGCCGCATCCAACATGACTGAACGCCCTAAAGATAATTTCATCACGTCATAACAAAGCTCAAGCGCATCATCAAGCAATACCAATGCCCGCTGCACTTGCGGATTTTGCAATAACTCCCGCAAATTACCCCGATAACCGTTCTCTCCCAACGCTAGCCGGAAATCTTGTGTACTCTGACTCAGACGATCTGCGCTCTTTTGTAATTGAACTTGATCCCGGACTTCCGTGCGATACGCCATAGTGATGTCTCTGGAGAGATCCATCAGTTGACGGCTACTTAATTGCTGACCAAAATATTGACTGGCAATATCAGGGATTTGATGTGCCTCATCAAATATTTTGACTTCTGCTTGCGGGATCAACTCACCAAATCCCGTTTCTTTCACTACCATATCCGCCATAAACAGATGATGGTTAACAACAATAACATCCGCCTCCATTGCCCGACGGCGAGCTTTGAGAACAAAGCATTCCTGATAACGCGGACAATCACTGCCTAGACAGTTATCGTTCGTACTGGTTACCAACGGCCAAACCTGGCTATCTTCCGCCACTTGGTGACAAGTACTGATATCACCCTCTTCAGTTTGTGAAGACCAGCCTCTTAGCCGAATAATATCTGACAGAATTTCTGCTTCCAATTGTCCGCCCCCAAAAGAGTGCTGTTCCAACCGTTCCAAGCACAGATAATTTGCACGGCCTTTCAACAACGCCAATTTGCCGGTGAAATTAATTGCTTCAGCGACTGTCGGTAAATCACGATTATAGAGCTGATCCTGTAATGCCTTAGAACCTGTAGAAATGATAACTTTCTGCCCAGAACGCAACGCGGGTGCTAAATAGGCAAATGTCTTACCTGTTCCCGTGCCTGCTTCTACAACCAATTGTTGATGATTTTTAATCGCACACTCAATAGCCACTGCCATTTCTCTTTGAGCATCACGGGGTTTAAAACCGGTTATTGCTTTAGCAAGGGCACCATTTTTCGCAAAATCGTCTGACACAAACCGTCTCTTTCAATAGAATGGATGGAGATTATGCCAATAGTATGTTCTGATCACCACCCAAAATCAGGCAGATAGTCATTCACAGGAAGGAATATCCATGACAATTGAACGTATTGATCCTCAAGATCGCTGGTCCGAAGCGGTAGTTTACAATAAAACCATTTACTACACCGCCGTACCGGAAAACCTGGATGGTGATATTACTGAGCAAACAGCGAATACACTGGCCGCTATTGATATTATGTTACAGCGTCTCGGTTCTGATAAAAGCAAAATTATCGACGCCACTCTTTTCCTAGCTGATGGAAAAGAGTTTGCTGGCATGAATGCCGCCTGGGATGCATGGGTTATTGCAGGAAGCGCACCAGTACGCTGCACCGTTGAAGCTAAACTAATGAACCCCAAATATAAAGTCGAAATAAAAGTTATCGCAGGTATTTAATATTAATTTTGGGATATTCTCTATCGCCTACATTTATATTTTAATTATATGGAGGTTATTCAGAATATCCCAATAGGTGTTATTAATATAAGTAAGATATGATTTCCCCTGTTAATTTAGTTGCAATAACACGTTAAAATAAAACATTAATCGATATTTTCATAAACTATATTATTCATTGATCCAAGTGGAATATTATAAACCCAACAATTCTAACCTTCCTCCTATGCCTTGAACTATCGGTGACCATTATAATGTTCATTAAGGCCATCAATGACCACTATAATGGTCAACAGGAGGGGGAATGTTAAAACATAGAGCCTATTCAAAATTCTCTCAAGAGGCAGTTATGTTACTCGGAGAACAAATCAAGTTAGGTAGAAAACAACGCCATTGGTCAGAAAAGAATTTGGCAGAACGTGCTGGTATATCCAGAACCACACTACAAAAAATTGAAAACGGGGATATGGGTTGTTCCATAGGATTAGCATTTGAGCTGGCCAACCTTGTAGGTATCAGCTTGTTTGACAGTGATAAATTTCCTATCTCAGCACGTATAGAACAAACAAGAGATAAATTAGTTTTATTACCACAGCGTATTCAGGAAGAAAAGAGAGAGGTATACGATGATTTCTAATAACAAAGAAGTTGTTTAGTCCCAACATTTGATGGCTAGATATGCTAGTTATGAAAAATTTGCCGAGATTATACGATATCGTTTCACTAATCCTCAGAAAACATTAGAAGAATTATTTTCACGATTAGTTTTTAATATACTGTGCGGTAATACAGATGATCACGCTCGAAATCATGCTGCATTTTGGGATGGAAAAAATTTAAGTTTAACTCCGGCTTATGATATATGCCCTCAAGGTAGATCGGGTAATGAAGCATCTCAAGCAATGTTAATAGTCGAAAATAAAAACCTCAGCCAATTACAAACCTGTTTAGAAACTGCACATAACTTTAATATCTCAGAGAAAAAAGCAAAAGAAATCTTTAATAGACAAATATTAATCATCCAAGATAATTGGAATAATATCTGTGAAGAAGCTGAGTTAAGTGAAATAGATAAAAAATTGTTCTGGCATAGACAATTTTTAAATCCATTCTCCATAATTTTTTGAGAACTTTAAAATCTGTACATAAACTTATTATAAACCCATCTTACGGGCCAAAACACCTACGCTATTTCAGTAATGGCCCTTAATAATTCATTTTGGAAATATATGTTATGTTTGATCCACTGATAATATTCTGATGATCAATGTAAATAAAATAGTTTCCAATATTGCTTATCACAAATAGCGTTAATTTCATCTGGTAGAGTTAACTTACCAAATGGATTTTCTATTATTTACCTTTTCAATATTGAATTATACTTATACGTCGTCCATACTTTCTAATAAGCACATCAGTGTCTGGTCACTGTTTAGTGAATATAAACATGGCCTAATCTTCAATAACTTTTATCACTTGGTATGGAGCATTCTATGGATGTTTGTTCAGGTTGTCATGATTCCCTTCATGATTCCGTTGTTGCGGAAGTAGAAGGCAAGATCTATAAAAGTTGCCCATGTTGTTCCGCCGCAATGGGTCAACATGTTTTTTATCGCTATGAAGACTTTGGTATGAGGGATATGGGTGATGGCCGCTATATTGTTCAGTCTTGGTGTCCTGGTTGTCGAGTAAAAGATGGCCATAAACCAGGCGTCTGTTTTACCTGCTAAAAGTCATCTTTATACCCTATGGATTTCAAGATGGATCGCGACGGCAAGGGAGCGAATCCCCGGGAGCATAGATAACTATGTGACCGGGGTGAGTGAGTGCAGCCAACAAAGAGGCAACTTGAAAGATAACGGGTATATTCATATCTGCTGGTTATTATGCAAAATAGTTGCTAGTTGCATGCCAGCAGATAATATAAGAAATAAACAATAAAATTCGTTACTTAAAAACCTGAACGCTAATAATGTGTCTTTATCCTGATTTTAAAAATTAATATGGCTTAAGCCATCTTGATCATCACCATGCCCAACAGCAACAAGGCAATTCCACCCCAACCTTTATAATTCAAACGCTGATTAAACATAATCCAGCCAGCAGCAACCGTCGCGATAATACCGAAAGCGCCCCATAAGGCATAAGCAATGGACAACTCAATTCCCTTCACTGCCTGAGCAAGCGCACTGAACGCCCCAAGGACGGCAATAAGCGAGAGAATCCCCATCCAAGGACGTCTAAAACCATTAGAAAGTTTCAGTAAAATATTCGCTAAAATATCCAATACGACAGCAAGGAATAAAAACGCCGCATGCCACCATTCAAATTGTTGCAACATGTTACGCCTCCTTTACTTTACTGCTTTTGGTTGTTGCAACACTGACAGCCTTATTTGCCATCTGCTTCACTACCTCTGCCGATTTTTTGACTGCGGCTTTTCTCGTACCGGATTTAATCAACATAATCCCTGTTATCAGCAGAGCCAATCCCCCTACTTTCATCAATGACAATGATTCATCAAACCACATGACACTAAAAACAGTAATAAATAGAATGCCAACCCCTTCCCATAAAGCGTACGCAACGCCCAATGCCACTTTTTTCACCGCCATTGCCAGCAAGATATAGGATGTGGCGATCATGATGTACATAACGGCCATGCCAACTACACCACCGGAAACGCTGGCATGTTTCATCGATAAGGTACCGATAACTTCGGTAATAATTGCCATTGCAAGGAATAACCAATAAATCATTTTCTTTCTCCTGACCACGTAAATACGCACGTCAAGACGCAAGCTATAAATGATCTAAACCCACCCATATATAAGATGAGAAATAATAACCTGACGTTTTTGACGAAATAGAAATACCGGTTGAAAACCGGTTAACAGGAGTCAGACGCTATAATGAACCGCACCAGTAATGCTCACTGGATAAAATGGCAGAAAGGAAAAGCATGTGAGTGGAACTTTGAAACTTGACGCTTTTGGCGCTGTTCATGATATCTCATTCTTTCATCGCACCGATATTCCGCGCGATATACTAAGAATCCTCATAAATAGTGTTAATTTTCATAGTACTTCTACCATATAAGATAATAGAAAGCAACTGCTCAATCTCATTTATTTTTTTATCTGATAAACAATGTTGAATAGAAAAACAGAATTGATATCAACATATACCCTATGGATTTCAAGATGCGTCGCGACGGCAAGGGAGTGAATCCCCGGGAGCATAGCAAACTATGTGACCGGGGTGAGCGAGTGCAGCCAACAAAGAGGCAACTTGAAAGATAACGGGTATAAGCTGATACCTTGTTGATACTAACCCAAGCCGCTTATAGTACGGCTTGAGCTTCAACAGAAAGGTTTGTCAATTACTCAAACTCATTCCACGAACGACCATCGCGAGTGATCATCGCAACAGAAGCGACCGGCCCCCACGTCCCCGCCTGATAAGGCTTAGGCGCATCATTATCCGCCGCCCATGCATTCATAATAGAATCAACCCATTTCCACGCTTCTTCCACTTCATCACGACGAACAAATAGCGCCTGAATACCCCGCATAGCCTCCAGCAGTAACCTCTCATAAGCATCCGCCAACGGAATATGGTTAAACGTTTCAGAGAAACTCAGATCTAGCTTAGTGGTTTGCAGACGATGCTTGTGTTCCAGCCCCGGAGCTTTGTTCAGCACTTCAATATCAATACCTTCATCCGGCTGCAAACGAATCGTTAGCTTATTCTGCGGTAGTTGTTGATAAGATTCAGAAAACAAGTTCAGTGCAGGCTTTTTGAAATAAACTACCACCTCGGAACATTTCGTTGGCAGACGTTTACCGGTTCTCAGGTAGAAAGGAACCCCGGCCCAACGCCAGTCATCAATATCGACACGGATAGAGACAAAAGTTTCCGTCCGGCTGGACTGGTTTGCCCCCTCTTCTTCCAGATACCCCGGTACCTTATGCCCCTGAACAAAACCAGCAGTGTATTGACCTCGTACCGTCTTCTCCCGCACATTCGTATGATCAATACAGCGCAGAGAACGCAATACTTTTACTTTTTCATCACGGATACGGTCTGTCGTCAGATCTGCCGGAGGAGACATAGCAATCATGGTCAATATTTGCAACAGGTGATTCTGAATCATATCGCGCATCTGCCCAGCTTGGTCAAAATAACCCCAACGGCCTTCAATACCGACTTCTTCAGCTACTGTAATTTGTACATGATCAATTGTCCGGTTATCCCAATTATTCACAAACAAGGAATTGGCAAACCGCAGCGCCAACAGATTCAATACGGTTTCTTTACCCAGATAATGATCGATGCGATAAACCTGACGCTCATTGAAATATTTAGCTACTTCATCATTGATGGCTTTGGATGATTCAAGATCGGTCCCTAAAGGCTTTTCCATCACAACTCGATTTGGCTCTTTATTTAGCCCTGCAAGGCCCAATCCGTGACAAACCGAACCAAAAGTACTGGGTGGCATCGCAAAATAATGGATTGCAGGCCGATTATCCTGCTTAAGAATTGCCTTCAATTTGGCAAAGTCTTCCTTTTGATTAACATCCAGATTGCAGAACGCCAAACGCTCACTCAATATCTTCCATAATTCTGAATCTAATTTTTCTGGCAAGAATGTATTTAAAGCTTCTTCAACAACCTTGGTATAAGCTTTTTTATCCCAATCAGCCCGGCCAACACCGATAATCCGGGTTTCTGGGTGGATATAACCCGCTTTCTCAAGCTGATAAAGGGAAGGCAATAATTTCCGGCGTGCCAAATCCCCTTTAGCGCCAAAAATGACTAAATCACAAGCCTGAGCTGTAGAAGTAACCGCCATATGTCTCTCCTCGTTGCGGGATATTGTAATTTTGTTACAGCATTAACCGATAATGTACTCTTTTGACCATGGCGCGTAAACAGAGATAACGAATAACCATCACCATGCGTTAACAATATGTTTCTCATATGAGAAAAATGTGATAAATTTATGTAATTTTCCAACGTTTATGAAAGATAATTACCAATATGAAAGTTAGACACTTGTCATACTTTTATGAAAAACATTAAATTATTGTGACTTCCTACTGCCAGCTTCAATTTGCTAATAGTATATTTTCATAAAAATTTACATAGATTTCTCTTCTGAATGAAATCGTCAAAAACCACAGGTAACTGCGTTTTATGAATACACTGGAACGGGTCCAAAACAGTATCGAATTTTTGAGTAAGTCAGAAAAAAAAGTGGCGCAGACAATCCTGGCTTCACCGCAAACTGCAATTCATACCAGTATCGCAACACTGGCAAAAATGGCGGAAGTCAGTGAACCCACGGTTAACCGTTTTTGCCGCCGTCTGGATACTAAAGGTTTTCCCGATTTCAAACTCCATCTAGCCCAAAGTCTTGCCAATGGCACGCCTTATGTAAATCGCAATGTTGAAGAGAGCGATACAGTGAGTGCCTACACCAATAAGATATTTGAATCGGTAATGGCAACTCTGGATACCGTCAAAAACAATTTGGATATTACAGCCATTAACCGAGCTGTTGATTTACTGACTCAAGCCCGGAAAATCTCATTTTTTGGCTTAGGGGCTTCTGCGGCCGTCGCACACGACGCAATGAATAAATTTTTCCGCTTCAACATCCCTGTTATCTATTTTGATGACATTGTGATGCAACGGATGAGCTGTATTAACAGTGCCGAAGGTGATGTCGTCGTACTCATATCCCATACCGGCAGGACTAAAAGCCTGGTCGAAGCAGCACAACTTGCGCGAGAAAATGATGCGACAGTTATCGCAATTACCTCCCAAGATTCTCCCCTCGCCCACGAAGCAACACTCGCCATTCTTCTGGACGTCCCGGAAGATACAGATATTTATATGCCAATGGTCTCAAGAATCGCTCAATTAACTGTTATTGATGTTTTAGCTACTGGTTTTACCCTGCGCCGTGGTTCAAAATTCAGAGATAACTTGAAAAGAGTCAAAGAAGCGCTACGAAATTCACGCTTTGATAAAATTGACTTTCCCCCGACCTGAAAATAGTCCCCTTACTATTAGGCTGACTCGCAACCATTGCGTAGTCAGCGATCGTTTATGACTCAGTGAGCATCGGTAAATAATCTGCACTAGCCGACAAGATAAGCGAGGAATTATTGAATTATATCAAGAAAATCCCATATTATTCAGTTAACTCAATAAAATAATGACCGTTTAAAATTAAAACATAGGATATTATTATAAAAAATTTACCGAAAGAAATAGAAAGCAGGAAGATAAAAATAATTTTCAAATATTGAATATAAACTGTTTAGACATTTACCCGATTAACAGTTTCACATTTATTATTTCCACTCATTATACAAAAACTATTACCCCTCTAAGTTATAAGAATACTTTATTATGTTTTTTCCGAGCTAAAATATTATTGACATATATTGCTTAAAATTAATTTTTTAATAATTCAGCATGTTGTTTATAAAAGCAAATTATTTATATCTGAGGAAAATATATGAATCTCAAGAATGATTTTAAAGCTTTTTCTATTGGTAATAATGCTAATATAGTCAGTCAAGAAGCCTATGAAGAAAGCCGAAGTTTGAAAACTGGGTTCCCCCCAAGCGATATCACTATTCATGTGCTAAACAAAGTATTACGTCAATCGTCAACTATATCCTCTGTCGTCGCTAATTTTATCGCAACCCAATCTGGCAATGATATTCTGGATGATGGCGATATCGCTAAACTGATTGCCCAATTAAATAGCGCGTTAGAACAAAAAATTACCACAACAGTACCAAATGCCTCACTCACACAACAAGGTGTTATTCAACTCACAGACAATACAGGCAACAGTAATACCCTTGCAGCAACGCAGAAGTTTGTTTCTGATGTAAACGATAACGCTAATAACCGGCTAGCAAAAAACCAAAACGGTGCAGACATTCCTGATAAAGATGCATTTGTGAGAAATCTCAGTTTGTTCGAAAAATTGATCCCGGTAGGGGTACCACTTCCCTGGCCGACGACCACCCCACCAGAAGGATGGGTGCAATGTAACGGCGCTCCCTTTGACAAAACAAAATATCCGAAATTAGCGCAAGCCTATCCTAACGGAATATTACCCGATTTACGTGGTGAATTTATTCGTGGTTTGGATAATGGTCGAGGTATTGATAACGGACGTAATATATTGAGTTTTCAATATGATGCGTTCAGAAGACATAATCATAGTATTTATACCACTAACAGTGATAAAGCCACTCTTGAATATACGGACCCCATGCGTGGCAGTATGACTGGCGGTCCAAACGAACGAGGTGGCTTAGGGGAAAATAAATCTATTGGGATGAATGGTGATAATGAAACACGTCCGAGAAATGTAGCATTTAATTACATTATAAGGACCGCCTAATGAGTAAATCCGCATTGGATAAAAATAATATGAATATTAGAATTTTTTCAGATGTTGAATATAAATAATTTATACCCGTTATCTTTCAAATTGCCTCTTTGTTGGCTGCGCTCACTCACCCCGGTCACATAGTTACCTATGCTCCCGGGGATTCACTCCCTTGCCGTCGCGATGCATCTTGAAATCCATAGGGTATAGATATTTACCCGATCATACAATTTCGGGATTTTATTTATTCTCATTATCCAAAAACAGTTACCCCTCTAAGTCATAAGAATATTTTATCATATTTTTTTCAAGCTAAACTATTATTGACATATATTGTATGGAATGACTTTTATAATAATTCAATATATTGATTAAAAAATCAAATTATTTAATTACAGGAGAGAACATGAGTAAAAAAAATGATTTTAAAGCCTTTTCCATTAGTAGTAATGCTAATGTAATTAGCCAAGAAAGATATGAACAAGATCAGGGTTTGATGACTGGGTTTCCACCAAAAAATATTACTACTCATTTGCTAAATAAGGTATTACGTCAGTCATCAACCATATCCTCTGTTATCGCTGATTTTATCGCGACCCAATCTGGTAATGATGTTTTAGATGATGGAGATATAGCTAAACTCATTACCCAATTAAATAGAGCATTAGAACAAAAAATCACAACAAAAGTACCAAGCGCCTCACTGACACAACAAGGTGTTATTCAACTCACAGACCAAACAGGCGAAAGTAATGCCCTTGCGGCAACGCAGAAGCTTGTTTCTGATGTCAATCAGAATGCAAATAACCGTCTGGAAAAAAACCAAAACGGCGCAGACATTCCTGATAAAAATACGTTTTTGAAGAATCTTGGCTTAATAGAAACCATTATTAATACCCAATATCCTGTAGGAATTGTGATTTGGTTCGCTCAAAATAAAAACCCCAATGTGCTATTTCCGGGTACTACATGGGAATATATTGGTGAAAATAAAACCATTCGATTAGCTAGCGCCAATGGCTCCGATATTTTATCAACCGGTGGCAATGATTTGATAAGCCTGACAG
The DNA here is from genome assembly GCF_963887965.1 of Photorhabdus sp. RW14-46. NCBI lineage: Bacteria > Pseudomonadati > Pseudomonadota > Gammaproteobacteria > Enterobacterales > Morganellaceae > Photorhabdus > Photorhabdus sp. RW14-46. Next base: position 77,392 of record NZ_CAWPHH010000013.1, read on the forward strand.
CAGCACAAATGCCAGCACATAATCATACATTTTTTGGGACAACGAGCACATTTGATTATGGCACCAAAACCACCAATATCGCTGGAGAGCATTATCATGATAGTGGGTGGGGTGAAACTACTGGTGGGCGTTATGGTCATTTCGACGGTTCTAAGAACAATCAGGGATCAAAATCTACAGATTGGAACAATGCCAAATTTAACACTAGCACTAATGGTGCCCACTCTCATACGGTATCAATAGGAGCACATAACCATACAATTTCAGGTAACACCGGAGATTCTGGTGGCAATGCAGCGATTTCAATTACCAATTCATATATTAAGTTGATGGGATGGTATCGAAAAGCATAAGAACCCTACATCCCCCGGGCCGCTAACAAATCTCACGCAAATAGCTGTCTCTTGATCATAAGTCTGACTTAAGAGACAGTGCCAACTCGTCCTCCTCAAAGAAAACTTATCATTTGCATACTTTACAGCATACCCACCCTGGACGTTTCGTGCTTTCCAGCCCTCAAGTGTTGCTGAATCCCAGTAAATTTCAGAAAGCTTGTATCAGACTCACACGGCAAGACGGGGAGCAGTCACATTATTGATAAATCGGGAACAAATCGTGATAGGATAGAAATACGGCAATAAATATCCGTTGCTGACACTGGTCAATAGGCACTACAGCGAAAAGTATCATGATAAGTTGATATGGGTCACAAAAGTAATCTATAAACAGGCTTGATAGTTGGATTGCCGAAGAGTTTTTTTACTCGTTTTATACCCTATGGATTTCAAGATGCATCGCGGCGGCAAGGGAGCGAATCCCCGGGAGCATAGAGAACTATGTGACCGGGGTGAGTGAGTGCAGCCAACAAAGAGGCAACTTGAAGGATAACGGGTATATAGGATAATTAATAGATTATTGATTATTTTTATATAACCAATACCAATACTCACAGGTCAACGGAGTAACACATGTCCAGACGGCTCAGAAGAACTAAGATTGTTACTACACTTGGTCCGGCTACCGACCGCGATAATAATCTTGAAAAGATTATTGCTGCGGGTGCAAACGTAGTCCGCCTTAACTTTTCCCACGGTACCGCCGAAGATCATCTCCAGCGAGCCAAGAATGTCCGCGAGATTGCAGCCCGCCTAGGGTGCCATGTCGCTATTCTTGGCGATCTTCAAGGACCTAAAATCCGCGTATCAACGTTTAAAGAGGGCAAAATTTTCCTGAATATCGGAGATAAATTTCTCCTTGATGCCAATCTTGGTAAAGGCGAAGGCGATAAGGAGAAAGTCGGTATCGATTACAAAGGATTACCCTCGGATGTTATACCGGGTGATATTTTGTTGCTGGATGACGGACGTGTTCAACTCAAAGTATTAGACATTCAGGGAATGAAAGTCTTCACGGAAGTCACTGTAGGCGGCCCGCTATCTAACAATAAAGGCATTAACAAACTGGGTGGTGGATTATCCGCAGAAGCCCTAACTGAAAAAGATAAAGAAGATATTATTACGGCGGCCAGAATCGGCGTTGATTACCTTGCCGTCTCTTTCCCTCGCACCGGTGAAGATCTTAACTATGCCCGCCGTCTGGCACGAGACGCAGGCTGTGAAACGCAGATCGTGGCAAAAGTTGAACGCGCAGAAGCCGTTAGCAGTGATAAAACCATCGATGAAATCATTCTGGCTTCTGATGTGGTCATGGTTGCCCGTGGTGACCTTGGCGTAGAAATCGGCGATCCAGAGTTAGTTGGCGTTCAGAAAAAATTAATTCGCCGTGCCCGCCAGCTAAATCGTGTAGTTATTACCGCGACCCAGATGATGGAATCTATGATCACCAACCCAATGCCTACCCGCGCAGAAGTGATGGATGTGGCAAACGCCGTTCTCGACGGTACTGACGCCGTGATGCTCTCCGCTGAAACCGCAGCGGGCCAATACCCTGCCGAAACCGTTGCCGCAATGGCACGAGTCTGTCTCGGAGCAGAAAAAATGCCTGGCCTCAACGTATCAAAACATCGGCTAGACACAATTTTTGACAGTATTGAAGAAGCCATTGCGATGTCTACCATGTACGCGGCAAACCACTTAAATGGAGTTAAAGCCATTATTGCCATGACCGAATCAGGCCGCACCACTCGCATCATGTCTCGCATTAGTTCTGGTCTCCCGATATTCTCTATGTCCCGTCATGAGAAAACCTTAAACCAAACGGCACTTTACCGTGGCGTTACACCGGTTTATTGCAGTAGTCATACTGACGGCATTACGGCGGCCAATGAAGCGGTTAATCGCCTGCGTGATAAAGGTTATCTAGTTTCCGGTGATCTTGTTCTGGTTACTCAGGGTGATCAGATGGGGACGATTGGCAGTACTAACACCTGCCGTATTCTTGAAGTGGAATAAAGCGCCACAACATTTTGCGTCAAACGCGCATCCCGCTTAATCCAACGACAATTCGACGGTAAAATAAGCTTTTACCGTCTCTTATTGCTTTTCTATGACTCTGATCGCTTATATACCCGTCATCTTTCAAGTTGTCTCTTTGTTGGCTTCACTCGCGATGCATCTTGAAATCCATAGGGTATATATCTTTGTAGCTAAAATCACAAATCTTCTCTCCCATAGGGCCCAATATCACCCGCTTTCCGAGTCTTAAGTAATTTAAGTATCCAGGTATATTGTTCAGGGTTCGGTCGCACCAATTGTTCCAACTCTTCATTCATTCGACGGGCAATAAAAGCATCATCTTTGCCATCAATATCATCCATTGGCGGACGAATATAAATATCAAGCTGATGAGTACGGTAATTATAAACCGGAAACAGCGGCACAATAGCAGCACGACAAACCTTCATCAATCGCCCAATTGCCGGCAATGTCGCTTTATAAGTTGCGAAAAAATCAACAAACTCACTGTGCTCCTCACCATGATCTTGATCAGGCAGATAATATCCCCAGAAACCCTGGCGAACAGCAGCAACAAACGGTTTAATTCCAGCATCACGAGAATGTAAACGGCCACCAAAATGATGGCGAACTTTATTCCACAGATAATCTGCAACCGGGTTTTTCTGGTGATGGAACATGGCTGATATTTTCTGTCCGCCCACAGACAGTAATATCGCTGGAATATCCACAGCCCAACCATGAGGCACCATGAAAATAACGTTTTTCCCCTGCGCTTTCAGTTGAAGAATAATCTCTTCCCCATGCCACTGCGTCCGGCTTAACGTTGATTTTGTACCACGTAAACACAGTTCAGCCAACATAACAAAAGGTTGAGGTGCGGTAGAAAACATCTCATCAATCAATGCTTCACGCTGTTGCTCCGTCAGTTCCGGCATACAGTAACACAGATTTATTCTTGCTCTACGACGTGCCCCTTTCGCTAACTTACCCGCCAACCAGCCTATTTTAGCCAGCAGAGGATCACGCACTTTAACTGGTAGGTAAGCCAGCCCGGCCAACACACCAATGCCCAGCCATAATCCCCAGTAACGAGGATGCAGGTAAGATTTATGAAATGTCGGCACATAACCAGCTTTACTGTCTGTATCTGTTTCTTTATGCATGAGATAACTCTTTAAAACAAAACGATAATTTGCCATTTTCATACAGGGATCTATATCAACAGATGTCAACATATCTTGTTCTGCAATACAAAACGACAGCGGATGATATCAATCATCCGCTTTAAAGTCTGTTACTAATGAACAATTAAACTCAATCTAACAGAAGCTGGGGCGTTACCTCTTTTACCATTGCCAAGAATTCTGTGCGTTCTTTACCACTCAAACCGCCAGAACGCGGCAATTTCGCCGTTAATGGGTTTACCACCTGCTGATTGATCCAGAATTCATAATGCAAATGTGGACCGGTAGAACGACCAGTGCTACCGGACAACGCGATACGATCACCGCGTTTTACCTTCTGCCCTGATTTCACCAACAGCTTTCTCAAGTGCATATAACGCGTGGTATATTGGCGCCCATGACGAATGGCAATAAAGTTACCTGCTGCTCCGTTATATTTGGAGACAATCACCTCACCATCACCTACCGCCAAAACAGGCGTTCCCACCGGCATAGCAAAATCCACCCCTTTATGTGGCGCAACCCGACCAGTGACTGGATTCACACGCCGAGGATTAAATTGGGAAGATACCCGAAATTGCTTGGCGGTTGGAAAACGCAAAAATCCGCGCTCCAGACCGGAACCTTGACGATCATAAAAACGCCCATCTTCCGCCCGGATAGCATAATAATCTTTACCACCACTATTTAGGCGAACACCAAGTAATTGGCTCTGTTCACTGTGACCATCCAACATTTCACGGGACAGCAATACAGAGAAACGATCACCTTCATGTAATTTACGCAAATCAATTTGCCATTGCAGTGCCTTGGTAACTTCACGTGCTTCACTGCTGGTTAAGCCGGCATTTAAAGCACTGCTGGTAAAGTTACTATCAACAACGCCAACGACGACGCTGTTTTTCCATTCCCCTTTCTGAAACTCTTTTGTTTCTTTAAACAGATCGCCCTCACGGGTATAAATGCGCATTTCACGGCGGGAAACACCCCAAGTCAGCGTTTGCAAGTCACCCGCTTCATTGACTGTCCATGACAATGGCTGACCAATATTCAGCCCCCGTAACGCTTTATGCTGACTCGCGAGTAACGCGACATCAGAAGAGTCGATACCAAATTGGGTCAGAATATTACTGAGGGTGTCACCGTCGGAGACAATATATTCATGCGGAGTTTGAGCCGTAACCTCTGAGTTCGTCTCTTCATCAGGAATACCTTCATCCGGTAGCTGTTCACTGCTATCTGCAATAATCTCATCACTATCTACCGGAAGATTGATGGCGATGCTGCCGACTGTTGTTTCTTCTTGTTCATGATGATAAGCAATAGGTTGCCACATAGTGACAACCAATGTTGCTACAGTCAGCGAACCCAACATAATTTTATGCGGTCGCGGTAACTCCTTATACACCAGAACGATAGTTTTAACTATCTGTTGCACTCATTGAATTCCTTATTGCTTTAATTCAGGCAACCCGCGTACTGTTCCGACAACTGAGTTATAAATTTCATATAGCTGTCCTTATCCAATACGATGCGGCCTCCTAACGGATCTAAAGTGCCCATACGCACTCCCGTATCCTTCGCCACAGCATTAATAACGGTCGGCCTGAATTGTGGCTCAGCAAAAATGCAGGTTGCTTTCTGCTCAACCAATTGTGTTCGTATATGATGTAATTTTTGTGCGCCAGGTTGTATTTCAGGATTAATCGTAAAATGTCCTAATGGCGTCAGGCCATAATGCTGCTCGAAATAGCCATAAGCATCGTGAAAAACAAAATACCCCTTACCACGCACCAGCTTAAGAATATTAGCAATATTTTTGTCAGTTTGCGCAAGCTGCGCATTGAATTTACGTAGGTTTACGTCCAGCGCTGCTTTTTTATGCGGATAACGCGCTTGTAATTGGTCATGAATCCCCTGTGCCACCTGTTTTGCTATTTCTGGTGATAACCAGATGTGCATATTATATTCACCATGAGAATGATGTTCATGGTCATCTTTATGTTTATGCTGATCCGGTTCGGGTAAATCTTCATTATTTTTCAGCAATAATGGCCTAATCGTTGGCAATTGTGCTAAAACTAACTGTTTATTTTGTGGAACTTTGGCTAACGGTTTAGACAAAAAGATTTCCATCTCAGGTCCAACCCACACAACTAAATCTGCCCGGTTAACTTTCTTAAGATCAGACGGTCTCAACGCATAATCATGCGGTGATGCCCCATCAGGTAACAGTACCTGCGTATCAGTTACACCCTCAGTTATTGCCGCGGCAATAAAACCCAATGGACGGATTGATGTCACAACATCAGCATTAACCGATTGTATCGTTCCCGACATGAAAACAGCAATAATCGCGGTCTTGCAGAGAAATTTGTGCGCTAGTTTATATGATTTGTGTAACATAATGTAAATATCTCGTGGACAGAAACCAGAATTGTTATATTATAACATCTCAATGTTCACGCAAGATATATTTAACATGTCGACACTCATCACTTTAAAAAATGTTGCTGTTAATTTCGGCGATCGTCGGGTATTAAACAATATCTCTCTTCATTTGCAACGAGGGAATATTCTGACTTTGCTAGGTCCTAATGGTGCCGGTAAATCAACTTTAGTCCGCGTTGTTTTAGGGCTTATTGAGCCATCATCCGGCACTATTGAACAGACCGATGGATTGAAAATCGGCTATGTTCCGCAGAAATTGCATCTTGATCCCACCCTGCCATTGACAGTTAAACGCTTCATGATGCTAAAACCCGGTGTCAAATCTGGCGATATATTGCCGGCACTTGAACGGGTAAATGCTGCTCATCTATTGCAACAGCCCATGCAAAAATTATCCGGCGGGGAAAGCCAACGGGTTTTATTAGCCAGAGCACTATTAAATCAACCTCAATTACTTGTCCTTGATGAACCAACACAAGGGGTCGATGTTAATGGTCAATTAGCACTTTATGATTTAATTAATCAAATCAGGACCGAATTGCATTGCGCTGTACTGATGGTTTCCCATGATTTGCATCTGGTCATGGCGAAAACAGACGAAGTTTTATGCCTTAATCAACATATTTGCTGTTCCGGCACACCTGAAGTTGTTTCAACTCACCCTGAATTTATCGCTATGTTTGGTCATCACGGTGCTGAGCAATTAGCAATATATCGCCATCAACACGATCACCATCAACACAATCACCATCATGATCTGAAAGGGAAAATTATCTTGGAAAATAACAGGGAATGCCACTCATGATCGAATTATTATTCCCCGGTTGGTTGGCCGGCGTATTATTGGCTATTGCTGCCGGGCCATTAGGTTCATTTGTTGTCTGGCGCAGAATGTCCTATTTTGGTGATACTCTGGCTCATGCTTCATTGCTGGGCGTTGCTTTCGGATTATTGTTAAATATTAGCCCTTTTTACACAATTATCGCCGTCACTTTGATACTGGCAATGATGTTGGTTTGGCTGGAGAAACGTCCTCAATTGGCAATCGATACTTTGTTGGGGATTATGGCTCACAGCGCATTATCATTAGGGCTGGTGGTTGTCAGTTTAATGTCTAATGTGCGAGTTGATTTGATGGCTTATCTATTTGGTGATTTGTTATCAGTCACCTATGAAGATATTTGGTTAATTGCCATCGGTGTCACCATTGTCACCACGCTCCTGTTCTGGCGATGGAACGCCCTGCTCTCTATCACCGTCAGTCAAGAAATGGCTTTTGTGGATGGCATTAAAATACAGCGGTTAAGAGTGCTGTTAATGCTGGTAACAGCGTTGACAATCGGCTTGGCAATGAAATTTGTCGGTGCACTGATTATCACCTCCCTGCTCATTATCCCGGCCGCCACTGCTCGCCGTTTTGCCCGCACACCGGAGCAAATGGCCGGTATTGCTATTGCGGTTGGCATGCTTGCCGTCACCGGTGGATTAGCTTTCTCCGCCATTTACGACACACCAGCAGGACCCTCTGTCGTGCTATGTGCTGCGGTGATGTTTATTGCCAGCCTGATCAGTAAAGCAAAAAATTAATCCACTGAGTGGGTACAACCCGGTTATCAGGAGAACGGGATAGGCTTCCCTTACGGGAATGCCCATCCCGATTTTTCAAGCAATTACATATACCCGTTATCTTTCAAGTTGCCTCTTTGTTGGCTGCACTCACCCCGGTCACATCGTTACCTATGCTCCCGGGGATTCGCTCCCTTGCCGTCGCGATCCATCTTAAAATCCATAGGGTATAGATCATTCCTGATCTCTGACCATGCCAAAATGGCGATAAGCATGTTCAGTGGCAATTCGTCCACGGGAAGTACGTTGAATAAAGCCCTGTTGAATCAAAAAGGGTTCCAGCACATCCTCAATCGTTTCTCGCTCTTCACCAATAGCAGCGGCAAGGTTATCTACCCCAACCGGCCCGCCCATAAATTTATCAATGATGGCAATCAGTAACTTACGATCCAGATAATCAAAACCGGCAGCATCTACGCTCAACATATCCAGCGCTCTGGTGGCAATATTGCCATCAATCGCACCATTCCCTTTTACTTGAGCAAAATCACGTACCCGGCGCAGTAAACGGTTTGTAATCCGCGGCGTTCCACGAGAACGCATAGCAACCTGCCGGGCACCATCGTCAGTAATCTCTACTCCCATAAAACGGGCACTGCGAGAAACGATACTTTGCAAATCGTCCACATTATAAAATTCAAGGCGCTGCACGATACCGAACCGATCACGCAGTGGCGAAGTCAAAGAACCTGCGCGAGTGGTAGCCCCAATCAGGGTAAAAGGCGGCAAATCAATTTTGATCGAACGGGCTGCCGGCCCCTCGCCAATCATAATATCCAGTTGGTAATCTTCCATTGCTGGATAGAGAATTTCTTCCACTACCGGCGATAAACGGTGAATTTCATCGATAAACAACACATCATGCGGCTCAAGATTGGTCAGCATTGCCGCCAGATCGCCCGCCTTTTCCAACACCGGACCAGAAGTTGTGCGAAGATTAACGCCCATCTCATTGGCAACAATATTCGCCAGCGTTGTTTTCCCCAATCCCGGCGGACCAAAAATCAGCAGGTGATCAAGGGCATCACCACGCTGTCTGGCAGCCTGAATAAAAATCTCCATCTGCTCACAGACTTGCGGTTGCCCAACATATTCAGACAACAATTTAGGTCTGATTGCGCGGTCAATCGCTTCATCGTCTTGCAAAACTTCCGCAGAAACCAGACGGTCAGCTTCAATCATGGCTTACCCCTGTAACTTAGAGAACAGCGCGAAGTGCTTCGCGGATAAGTGTTTCACAATCAGCACCCGGTTTAGCGATTTTACTGACCATGCGGCTAGCCTCTTGTGGCTTGTAACCCAGAGAGACTAATGCCGCAGCGGCTTCTGCTTCGCTATCAGCGTCAGAAGTTGTCTGTTTGGCCGTTGCCGGCAAATTAATATCACTGCTCTGATTGAAGAGATCGCCATTGAGCCCTTTAAAGCGATCTTTCATTTCAACCACCAACCGTTCAGCGGTTTTCTTACCTACACCCGGCAATTTAACCAGAGAAACGATCGCTTCTCGTTCAATAGCAGAAACAAATTGCTGCGCAGACATGCCCGAAAGAATAGCCAACGCCAATTTAGGCCCTACACCATTCACTTTAATTAATTCACGGAATAGCGCCCGCTCCTGCTTATCATTAAAACCATAAAGTAATTGCGCATCTTCACGCACAACAAAGTGAGTAAACAGAACAGCTTCCTGTCCGGCATCAGGCAATTCATAAAAACAGGTCATTGGCATATGGACTTCATAACCAACACCATTTGTTTCCAGTAAAACCAAAGGTGGTTGTTTTTCCAGCACAATTCCTCTGAGACGCCCTATCACTCGTTTACCCCCTAAAACCTAAAAAATAAAACTGATTGTTCTATTTATGGTTATAACATAAAAAAAGCTGGATGCATATCCAGCCGTTATCTTAAACGTCCACGTGCCAAAATTAATCTGGGATCACCAACCCGCAAAAGATTCTGATTAAAGTGACAATGGGTTATCGCAATCGCCAATGCATCTGCCGCATCGGATTGCGGGTTAGCAGACAATTTCAGCACAGAACGCACCATGTGCTGAACCTGACTTTTTTCAGCCGCCCCGGTTCCAACAACCGTTTGTTTCACCTGCCGCGCAGCATATTCAAAAACCGGTATAGATTGATTAACAGCGGCAAGAATAGCCACTCCCCGTGCTTGCCCTAATTTCAGCGCTGAATCGGCGTTTTTTGCCATAAAGACTTGCTCGATAGCAAAAGCATCTGGTTGAAATTGCGTAATAATTTCAAGGATACCCGCATAAATCCGCTGTAACCGGTTAGGCAGATCATCAACTTTTGTTCGGATACAACCACTGCCAAGGTAGCTCAAATGACGCCCCTGCTGACGGATCACACCATAGCCAGTGACGCGGGAACCCGGGTCGATACCTAAGATAATCGCCATATTCTGTTTATTCGCCTTTGATTATCACCTTTAATAAAGGAGATAAAAACGTTAGAGAAAGTGTCCTGTACCACAGCACACTTTCTCTACGCTATGTACCCGTTATCCTTCAAGTTGCCTCTTTGTTGGCTGCTCTCACCCCGGTCACATCATTATCTATGCTCCCGGCGATTCGCTCCCTTGCCGTCGCAATCCATCTTGAAATCCATAGGGTATACAACCCGACTGAAATTACAGCAAAGCCGCAATTTCATCAGAGATTTCACCGTTATGGTAAACCTCTTGTACGTCGTCTGAATCTTCCAACATATCAATCAAGCGCAATAACTTAGGTGCAGTTTCCGCATCCAACTCTGCTTTAGTGGAAGGGATCATTGAAACTTCCGCTGATTCAGCCACAAAACCCGCTGCATCTAACGCATCTTTCACGTCACCAAAGGTTTCTGGTGTGGTGTAAACATCAATCGCGCCATCATCATAGGTTTCTACATCATCAGCGCCGGCTTCCAACGCCGCTTCCATAACCGCATCTTCATCCAGCCCTGGCGCGTAAGAAATCACTCCTTTCTTGGCGAACAGATAAGCCACCGAGCCATCAGTACCCAAATTACCACCGGTTTTAGTGAAAGCATGACGAACGTCAGAAACAGTACGGTTACGGTTATCACTCAGACACTCAACCATCACCGCCGTTCCCCCCGGACCATAACCTTCATAAATGATGGTTTCCATGTTATCCGCTTCATCGCTGCCAACACCACGGGCGATAGCACGATTCAGAGTGTCGCGGGTCATGTTGTTGGACAGTGCTTTATCAATTGCAGCACGCAGACGTGGGTTAGATGCCGGATCTCCACCACCCAGACGGGCTGCCGTTACTAGCTCCCGGATAATTTTGGTGAAAATCTTACCGCGTTTCGCATCCTGCGCAGCTTTGCGGTGCTTGGTGTTGGCCCATTTACTATGACCTGCCATAAGGTTCTCCGATAAAACGTCTAATAAACTTATTCAATAACAAACTCTTCAATCGCCTGCCGATTGCTCCACGACTTAGTGAGCTTTACTGCTTTATCCGCATCCAGCCACTGATAAGCCTGATGTTCAGTCAACAGGCATTCTCGCTCTTCCGGCAATGCCAGACAGAACCAGTACTCTTTATTGCGGGTGACTCCTGGAGCATAGCGATGGCGCAAATGGGTAAAAATCTCATAATAAAGAGAACGCCGGCAATCTATCAATTCAAGATTTTCACCTATAATATCAATACCGACTTCTTCTTGCACTTCACGCAATGCTGTCTCCCACGGCGTTTCATCTCCATCAAGGCTGCCAGTGACAGACTGCCAAAAATCAGGATCGTCCCGCCGCTGTAACATTAGCACCCGTCGGCTGGAAATCGCATAAATAACCACCAGCACAGACTCGGGGCGCTTATAAGCCATTATTCACTCTCTTTTTTAGCAACAACAGAGATTGATAACTCTTCAAGGGACGCCGGATTGGCATAACTTGGCGCTTCCGTCATTAAACAAGCGGCAGCGGTGGTTTTAGGGAATGCGATAACATCACGGATGTTATCCGTTCCTGTCAGCAGCATCACCAAACGATCAAGACCAAATGCCAAACCGGCATGGGGTGGCGTACCAAATTTCAGTGCATCCAGCAAGAAGCCAAATTTCTCCTGCTGTTCCTGCTCATTAATGCCCAAAATACGGAACACCGCCTGTTGCATTTCATTACGGTGAATACGCACTGAACCACCCCCCACTTCGTAACCGTTAATCACCATATCGTAAGCATTGGCAATAGCCGAAACCGGATCTTGCGCCAACTCCGCCGCTGACATATTACACGGTGAAGTAAACGGATGGTGCATAGCGGTCAGGCCACCTTCCCCATCATCTTCGAACATGGGGAAGTCGATAACCCACAGTGGCCGCCAGCTATCCAATTTTGTCAGGTTCAGATCGCGCCCTAATTTCAGACGCAACGCTCCCAAGGCATCAGTGACCACTTTTACACTGCCAGCACCAAAGAACAAAATATCGCCATCCTGTGCATCGGTACGAGAAAGCAGACCTTCAATCACCTCGGCATTCAGGAACTTGGCTATCGGACTTTGAACCCCTTCCAGACCGGCAGCACGCGCATTGACTTTTATCCACGCCAGCCCTTTTGCGCCATAAATCCCAACGAATTTGCCATATTCATCAATCTGCTTACGGCTCAATTCAGCACCACCGGGTACCCGAATGACGGCTACGCGGCCTTTACTGTCATTCGCCGGCTCAGCAAAAACACTAAATTCCACATCTTTAACCAGATCAGCAACATCAACCAACTCCAACGGGTTACGCAGATCAGGTTTATCAGAACCGAAACGACGCATCACTTCAGCAAACGTCATCACCGGGAAATGCCCCAGATCAACACCGTCAATTTCAAACCACAATTCGCGGATCATTTTTTCCATCATTTCCCTTACCTGCTCAGCAGTCATAAAGGAAGTTTCCACGTCGATTTGAGTAAATTCTGGCTGGCGATCCGCACGCAAGTCTTCATCACGGAAGCATTTAACAATTTGATAATAACGGTCAAAACCGGACATCATCAGCAATTGCTTAAATAACTGCGGAGATTGAGGCAAGGCATAAAATTTGCCTTTATGAACACGACTTGGCACCAAATAATCACGGGCACCTTCGGGTGTTGCTTTCGTCAGCATCGGCGTTTCAATATCCAGGAAACCCTGATTATCCATGAAACGACGCACAAAACTGGTGATTTTAGCCCGTGCTTTCAGGCGATTTGCCATTTCAGGTCGACGTAGATCAATATAGCGATATTTCAGACGTTGCTCTTCACTGTTCGTCTGATTGCTATCCAAAGGCAGAGGTTCGGAGCGGTTGATGATATTCAAACTTTCCGCAAAAACCTCTATTTCACCGGTAGCCATATCTTTATTGATTTGACTGTCAGGACGGGCGCGTACAGTACCGGTGATTTGAATACAGAATTCATTACGCAGTTCAGCAGCCTGAGAAAATGCGGCTTGCTGATCCGGGTCAAAAAATACCTGAACGATCCCTTCACGATCACGCATATCAATAAAAATCAAGCCACCCAGATCACGGCGGCGGTTTACCCAACCACAAAGAGTCACCTTCTGGCCTTCATGGGTCAGATTCAACTGCCCACAATAATCAGTACGCATACAATATCCTTTTACTCGGCTGTTGTGCTGTTGCTGCGGAAATTTTGGCATCGTTCTTGAACTTGAAAAGTGTCATGAAGTGTCAAAAAAGGTCGCCATTATAATGGAAATTCTGCTCAGAGATAAGGGCAGGTAATATCCCGATGCGATACCATTGCTTGATGTCTGATAATCAGGCAATTTATTTTCAATTCCCATCTATTTATAGCGACAGTTTTATTTTTGGGGTTTATCATAACTTAATTGGCCAATTTCGGTTAGGCAATGGAGTTAAAAATGGTTAGCTCGCTTTATGTTGTGTTGGGCGCACTATTATTGATTAAGCTGTCTTTTGATGTGGTTAAGTTAAGAACACAATATCGTGTCTCATATGGAGATGGTGGTTTTTACGAATTACAAACAGCGATCCGCATTCACGGTAATGCTGTGGAATATATCCCTATCTCTATGTTATTGCTGGTCATGATGGAGATGAACGGCTCAAATGTCTGGATGATACATGTCTGTGGTTTGATTCTGCTTACCGGCAGAGTCTTGCATTATTATGGCCTGTACCACCGTGAGTTCTACTGGCGGCGTTCAGGCATGGTAGCAACCTATCTTTCAATCGTATTAATGGTGATAACAAATATTTACTACTTGCCTTGGGAACAGATATTTTCTCTCTACTAACCTAATAGTACTGGCGCTGAAATAACAGGCAGCAAACTCGGCTGCCTGTTATTCTAACCCTAGCTGTTCACTATGTAAGGAAGACTTTCCGACGTTGACATGCAAAGCGAGCAAGTGTTGGTTTTTTTACCTCTCATTGGCGAGGGTATAAACCGCATCTCCGACCCGTTTACCACGTTTACCAATAGCAATTACCAGCAAGATAATCTTATTGTCATTCACTTCATAAACCAAGCGGTTGCCAGAAGACCGCAATTTAATTTTGTATCGGTTCGATCGCCCACTTAATCTTGCTGACGGCACATGAGGGTTTTCTAAGCGTTCAGCCAATTTTCTCTTTAGCTGCTCCTTAATTGGATGACCTAACTTCTTCCACTCTTTTAAGGCCCGCTTTTCAAATTGCAGACTATAAATCATCCAGGTTCACACTAACAAATTCAGCATTTTCTAAACGTTCATCTGCAATTTTGTTTAGTGCGGCATCCTCTGCTAGCTCCTGATAGTAGGCGAATAATTCAGGAGGCACACAATAAAATGCAGGTTCATTCCGATTCAGGATTGCGACCGCTTCACCTTCCCCCTGCAAATATGTCCCCATTGGGTTACGTTTCAAATCGGTAATACTTGCCGCTAAATTTGTTAAGATTTGATATGCCATACACCACCTCACTCTTTTACGTAAGCAAACAATAGGTCATTTAAAGGTGCTTTACAATGCATCTTTACTTTTATATCAAACCCAAAGATCCCCTAATGCTGACTAATGAAATCAAGGATTGATCGCGTCATGATATGATTTTTGTGCAACACTTAACCTCCTCAAATATTTCCATTATTCACTACTTTTAAGCACAGAGAAAATTGGTTCAAGGTCAAGCTTTACATCTGTTAGAATGCCACCTTCTATTTTTTCTAATAATTAATGCTGTTATGTCAAATCAAGATCCTCACCATCAAAGGGATAGCCTGTTTGCTACGCCTATTGCCAATCTGGGAGACTGGCGTTTCGATGAACGGGTAGCCGAAGTTTTCCCTGATATGATCCAACGCTCCGTGCCAGGTTATTCAAATATTGTTTCCATGATTGGTATGCTGGCCGGCCGTTTCGTGACATCAAACAGTCAAATTTATGATCTGGGTTGTTCTCTGGGCGCATCAACCCTGGCAATGCGCCGCAATATTGTCGCTGAAAACTGCAAAATTATTGCCGTTGATAATTCCCCGGCAATGGTGGAACGCTGTCGTCGCCATATTGATGCTTTCCGGTCGCAAACACCGGTTGAAGTCATTGAAGCCGATATTCTTAATATCGATATTCAAAATGCTTCGATGGTCGTACTGAATTTCACCTTACAATTCCTCAACCCGCAAGATCGACAAGGTTTACTAAACCGGATTTACCAAGGATTACGCCCCGGTGGTGTTTTAGTTTTATCAGAGAAATTCAGCTTTGAAGATCAACAGATTGGTGAGTTACTGTTTAATATGCACCACGATTTTAAGCGTGCTAACGGATATAGCGAACTGGAAATCAGCCAGAAACGCAGCATGCTTGAAAATGTCATGTTGACTGATTCTGTAGAAACACACAAATCCCGTCTCCATCAATCCGGTTTTAACCATGTTGAAGTCTGGTTTCAGTGTTTCAACTTTGGTTCACTGCTGGCGATAAAAGGAGCCGATGAATGATCGATTTCGGTAATTTTTATCAACTTATTGCAAAAAATAACCTCCAGCATTGGCTTAATTGCCTTCCTGCTCAACTGCAAGAGTGGCAAAAAGCAGCCCTGCACGGTAATTTTAAATCATGGGTAAAAACCCTGGAAAACCTACCCGAAATTTCACCGACTCAATTAGACTTGAAAAATGGCGTGATCGCAGAACGCGATCCGCCCCTATCCGCAGGTGAAAAAATTTGCCTTACCAATATATTGCGAATATTCATGCCGTGGCGCAAAGGCCCATTCTCGCTTTATGGTATAAATATTGATACTGAATGGCGTTCAGATTGGAAGTGGGATCGAGTACTGCCCCATATTTCTCCATTAACCGGCCGGACAATTCTTGATGTTGGCTGCGGCAGTGGCTATCACCTGTGGCGGATGGTCGGTGAAGGGGCTGAACTTGCCGTTGGTATCGATCCAACTCAGCTCTTCCTCTGCCAATTTGAAGCTGTCAGAAAGTTACTTGGCAATGATCAACGCGCCCATCTTTTACCTCTGGGCATTGAACAATTACCGGCACTGGCCGCTTTCGATACAGTCTTTTCAATGGGAGTTCTCTATCACCGCCGCTCTCCTCTTGACCATCTCTGGCAATTGAAAAACCAGCTTATATCCGATGGTGAACTGATATTGGAAAGTCTGGTTGTTGAAGGAGATGAACATACCTGTTTAATCCCAGGTGAACGTTATGCTCAAATGCGCAACGTCTACTTCATTCCTTCGGCAAAAATGGTGAAAATCTGGCTAGAGAAGTGCGGTTTTGTCGATGTGAAAATTGTCGATCAGGCAGTCACAGCCACGGAAGAACAACGTCGTACAGATTGGATGAAAACTGAATCACTATCTGATTTCCTCGATCCTACAGATAGCAATAGAACCATTGAGGGTTATCCCGCCCCTCTACGGGCGATACTGATCGCCCATAAGCCCTAATTTTTCGAACTGGCCCAACGTTGGGCCAGTTCATATACCCTATGGATTTCAAGATGGATCGCGACGGCAAGGGAACGAATCCCCGGGAGCATAGCGAACGATGTGACCGGGGTGAAGGAGTGCAGCCAACAAAGAGGCAACTTGAAAGATAACGGGTAAAACGGGTAAATAGATTTTATTCAAATAAAGTCAAACTCAGCATCCCTTTCATCACCTCTACCACACCACCATCAACACAATAATGTGAAAACTCATCCACCTCATTGTCCGCGCTCATCGTCACTCCCGCTTTGCGATAGGTCATGGTAGAAAGCATAATCCGGCTTGCCGAACTGTGAACTTCCGTTAACCCGATATCGATAAATTTATGAATATTACTCATACGAACACCAGCACCTGCCATAATAATTGGCCCCTGACTGGCTTGATGCAGCTCTTTCAATAAGGGTAATCCTAATTCGGCATTCTGTTGCTGGCCGGAAGTCAATATTCGTTTAACACCAAGTTGAGTGAGTTGATCCAATGCCACATAAGGATTAAAACACATATCAAATGCACGGTGAAAAGTGACGGCCATATCGCCAGACAGTGCCATCAATTGTTGCATACGGGGCAAATCAATATGCCCTTCTTCATCTAATACACCAAAAACGACGCCCATAAATCCCATATCACGGATCTGAGCCACATCATTTTTCATCACCTCAAAATCTGAGTGACTGTAGCAAAAATCACCACCTCTTGGACGTACAATGGGATATACAGGAATAGTTAATTGCTCAATAGCCTGCTTCAATGTACCAAAACTTGGTGTTAATCCCCCTTCCGCCGGACTGGCGCAGAGCTCTATCCGGTCAGCACCCGCCTGTTGTGCGATTAATGCGCAACCTACGCTAAAACAACAAATTTCTAACTTTGTCATCAGAAGTTCCTTGGACACCCAGTTATTAACGAGCAATTAATGAATCTAAGCGATTCAGTAATTCAACCCACTAACTATGACATCTAATTATTGCCGATGATTTGTAGGAAATCACAAGGTCAGAACTTTTATCTGGATCACAAGGATGAAAAAGTTAATTTTGCTGACTGGTGCTCACTTTTAACAATTTCACGCAATGTAAATGGGTGAAACTTGACGGAGATCTCACCATCAGTGATAGCTAAGGTCGGATTAGGCAACCGCTCTTGTTCCCCTTTGGGTTGACTCTCTTTAACTATCCCCAACTTGGGTGTAATATTATACTCAAGTTGGGGACAGATGGATAAATGATGGAAGCTGTTTTTATTGAACTACCACCTTTTGAACGTTACCGTCATAACTACCTGAGTGATGAGGAGTTTCGAACCTTCCAAAATATGCTGCTGAAAAATCCAACAACAGGAGATGTAATCCAACATACAGGCGGATTGCGTAAAGTACGTTTTACTGATTCCCGAAGGAAAAAGGGAAAACGAGGCGGTATTCGGATAATTTACTATTGGTGGGTATCTAAATCGCAATTCATGCTTTTCACTATCTATGATAAAGATGAAATGTCAGACTTAACTAAAGAGCAATGCGAATCCTTGCGTAAAATGTTAGAAATGAGAAAAAAAGGAGCATAAATGAAGCGTGATCTATTTGCAGAACTCAATGAAGGGATGAAAGCTTGGGAAGAGGCTAACGAAGGCAAACTCACATTGAAAACTCATAAGAGGAGGTTAAAAAATGATATCTTCATCAGTCCGGATGAGTTGAAATCTATCCGGAGTAAACTGAATATTTCTCAGGCTGTTTTTGCCCAGTACCTGCATACCGGTGAGACGACATACCAAAACTGGGAACAGGGACGGGCTAAACCGAATAAACAAGCTGTGTTACTGATTAAAATGGTGGAGCGCAACCCGCAGGCACTAGAATTTCTTGCCAGCCTCACATAACAATATCACTTTAATTCATGTAGCTGAGCATTCACTTTTAACAATTTCACGCAATGTAAATGGGTGAAACTTGACGGTGATCTCACCATCAGTGATAGCTAAGGTCGGATTAGGCAACCGCTCTTGTTCCCCTTTGGGTTGACTCTCTTTAACAGAAAAACCTGCCGGCAAAGGTTGCGATAATAATGCTTTTGCGGCTGTTGATAAGATCTCAGGTGCCACCGGCAGCACCAGCTCCACATGTTCCCATCCCTGATGCAAGTAAGTTTTCTTGCCAGGATAGGGCAATTCTACACAATCAATTTGCCAATTAAGCACCGCAATTGGGTACTCTAAATCAAACAAGCAGATTGGACGTCCATTAATGATAGTTTCTGACATCAAACTGCCACATTGCAAAAAACCTTTACGCCAGCGCTCCGCTACAGAGATATCGTGACAACGTAAGGAGATATGATCGGCTTGATATTGCTCAACATTCAAATTAAGCCGTTGTTTGAACCGTACCAATTTTTGCTCAAATATTGCCAGTTCAGCCACTAAATCCTGTAATTCAACAATAGAAGAAAAATGTGTCATATTATCCCAGTTAAGATGCAATAGATTGGTCCCTTCCCTTGGCCCCAAACAGCCCAAGAATTTTAAAGGGTTGCCGCCGTTTCAAACCTCAAATGATACTCTCGATTGGTAATAATTGAAATTCGATGGTACCAACACAATCACTTTTTCAATAATTCCATGAATTCTCATTACCCTATTTCACCCACAAAAAACTGCAATTAAGAGCCTATCTCAATAGGCGTAATTGTTGCAGACCATTCTTATCAATGAACAGTGAACACGGACAGCGCGGAAAAACCGGAGCGTACACGTAGTACGTGAGGATTTTGAGCACTGCCCAGGTTCGCTCTTTATGGCAAAGAAAGGCAAATAAAATAGCTCTATTGGGATAGGCAGTAAGCGAAAAAATCCGCTTGGGACAATTTTGATACCTTGCAAGAAACACTATCTATCAATAAGTTACTGTAACCATTTTATTTTACACAATTTCCGCACGTAATGGGAATTAAGGGTAATTAAGGGTAATTAAGGGTAATTCTGGTTTTATAATATAATTAGATTAGGAAATTAAAAATAGGAATATTATTCTTTTATTCTAACGATTCAGGACAATTATTTAAAATAAAAAATAATCACAAAGTTTATCATTCAATATAAAATTAAGAATCTATAAAAAAATAAAAATAAAAAGCAAAAATTACAATATTAAAATTAACCATCGATATAAAGATTATTGTAATTGATACAGCTCACAAACACTAATTTTCTCATTGAAATCCAATCATAAAGAAAATAAATTACATTTTAGTCAAATATGTAAATATCTTTGACAAAACTATTTCTATAAAACGTAATTTCGGAGGTAATACTATGTCTGATTGGTCAGGAAGTGTTCCAGCTAACGCTGAAAATGGTAAATCCACAGGACTTATTCTCAAACAGGGAGATACAATCTCTGTTGTTGCTCATGGATGGGTGAAATATGGCCGTGATAATGTTGAATGGGCAGCACCTGATGGTCCTGTACCCAATAATCAACAACCGTCATCAATAGCCACACTCGTCGCTAAGATCGCCAACAAGAAGTTTGCAATTGGCAACGGAGTACTTCATAAAACGGTTCCTGTAGATGGCGAATTAATACTTTTATTCAATGACGTACCGGGTACTTTTGGTGATAATTCAGGTGAATTTCAAGTCGAGGTCATAATAGAATCTCGATACTCCCCTTTAAAATAAATAAAAACTGTGTGAATATATATTACCAATAAAGTAATAAACATTTTTATTGATATAATGCCAAGTGAAAAATCACACTATTTCACTTGGCAGATGTCATCCCACAATTCTCTGTCCTTATTATTCGGTTAATGCAGTTGCAATAAGATCTTATCTACCCAAAAACCACATACAATCAATTACATTAAATCTGTATATAAAAACAGTATCATCCATGACATCAACTGAAAAGAAAGTTTTGCCTATCAACAAAACAGGCCACGCAATGCGCAGCCCTTAATAAATTACACTACCGAACTAAGTCATCCGCGTATTACTTTTCCCGGACACCTTCGATAGAAATCAATAAATCTGCTTCCTGTGATTTAGGTCCCAAATCTGCTTTGAAATTAAAGTCTTTCAGTTTGATTTTACCAGAAGCTTCAAAACCTGCGCGATAACCACCCCACGGGTCTTTACCTTCACCCATCAGCTCTGCATTCAGTATCACCGGCTTTGTCACACCGTTTAAAGTCAGATCACCCGTAACAACATATTTCTCGCCCTCTTTTTTCACTTCAGTTGATGTGAATTTTGCTTCAGGGTATTTCTCTGTATTAAAGTAATCTTTACTACGCAGGTGTTTATCACGTTCGGCGTGGTTAGTGTCCAAACTGGCTATTTTGATCGTCACATTAACTTTATTTTCCGCCGGATTTTGCTCATCAAATGTGAAAGAACCATCAAAATCTTTAAATGTCCCATATAGCCAGCTATACCCCAAATGCTGAATGCGAAATCCAATAAAGGCATGCTGGCCGGGTATATCAATTTTATAATTGGCAGCTAATGCAGAACTTGCATTTAGTAACAATGCACCCGCAGTCAGGCCAAGTAGCGTCTTCTTCAACATATTCTTCTCCATAATCGTCTTTTATATTATTCAGGACGGAAACCCAGTATCCGCTTTAAGGTTGCATCACGATCAATAAAATGGTGTTTTAATGCTGCAACAGCATGTAATAACGATAAAATTACCACTGCCCAAGCAAGGTAAAGATGAATCATTCCAGCAGTATCCGCCTGTTCACCCTGACCGATTAATGTAGCCGGCACAATAAACCAGTCAAAAACAGAAATTGGCTGACCATCAGCGGTCGAAATTAAATAACCACTAATCAAAATGCCAAACAGTAAGATATACAACAAAATATGCATTAAAACCGCGCTGACTCTAATCAGGCGACTATAACTGGCTAATGGCTTGGGTGGTGGAGAAACAAAACGCCAGATAACACGCACAGCCATCATGATAAACAGCAACATCCCGATACTTTTATGAATTTCAGGTGCTTTATGATACCACGTATCGTAATACCCTAATGTCACCATCCACAGTCCTAGCGCAAACATGCCATATACGATCAATGCAACCAGCCAATGTAAAAGGACAGATAAGTGACCAAACTGGTTGGAAGTATTCTTCCAAAGCATAACAGTTCCTTTTTTAGGTAAATGTAGACTAGCCATTTTTTGAACTAATTCAATTATGAATGATATTAATCTCTTTTTTATTAAAAATCCCAACAAATAATTTGCAAAAGATTTTCAATTTTAATCAATAAAACTCATTTAAGGTAAAAAAACATTAAGTAACAATAAGATAAAAATAAATCACATTAATAATAATGTCGAAAAAATATATAATATATATTTTTTTATTATATTTGACTTTAAATTTCAACTACCGTAAAAATCAATTATCTTATTTTCTATTATTTCTTTATAATTTTCCGCCTATAAGAATCGTAACCTGATGCACTCGTATCTGGCGAGTCTAACACAAGCCTGGAACAATAAAAGGGTATATACCCGTCATCTTTCAAGTTGCCTCTTTGTTGGCTGCACTCTCTCACCCCGGTCACATAGTTATCTATGCTCCCGGGGATTCGCTCCCTTGCCGTCGCGATCCATCTTGAAATCCATTAGGTATAATGGATGAAGAACATCACTGTTTACGGCAGCAAATCTTACAGCATTAATCATACAATAGTGGTAAAAATAACATCAATAAATTATCAAAAATGAGGTTTTTTATGTCAAATAGCATTTTACAAGCACTCACGGTGTTGAAGTCAAAAAAATGGGTCGATTTGACGCATAGCTTCGATAAAGATTCTCCACATTTTTTTATGCTTGATTCAGCAGAATTTAAAACACTGTTTGATTATAAGGATGGCTTTTTTACTCAGCAATTTTCTTTTCCCGGCCAATATGGGACTCACATTGATGCTCCCTGCCACTTTGTTCCTGATACCCGTTATGTCGATGAATTGGAATTAAAAGAATTAGTTTTACCTCTAATCGTACTTGATCAATCAGAAAGAACAAAACAGGACCCTAATTTTTCACTTTCTAAAGAAGATATTCTTAAATTTGAAGAAGAATATGGAATTATTGAGGCAGGTACTTTCGTTGCGCTCAGAACGGATTGGAGTAAACGCTGGCCATCTCAGAAAGCAATGGATAATAAAGATGATTCTGGCAATAACCAAACACCCGGTTGGGGGATAGATGCCCTCAAGTTTTTATTTGAAGAACGCCATATTAAAGCCATTGGGCATGAAACATTTGATACCGACGCCGCTAAAGATTTTAGAAAGAATAATGCCTTGTTAGGCGAAGATTATGTCTTAAAGCAAGATACTTATCAGATAGAACTTTTAGCTAATTTGGACCAAGTACCTGTACGTGGCGCCGTTATTTTCAACATTGTAGCCAAACCTAAAAAAGCCTCTGGTTTTCCTGTTCGTGCGTTTGCCATACTCCCATAACTGCGCCCCTCCCTTATGCCGTATATTCATTACGGCATTATATACCCGTTATCTTTCAAGCTGCCTCTTTGTTGGCTGCACTCGCTCACTCCCTTGCCGTCGCGATCCATCTTGAAATCCATAGGGTATAGTTACCATCATGATTTTGCGGGAAGACGCGTTTTTTATCTTCGCCACTTGGCACAAAGCAACAGTAAAGTGGTATGTCATGTGTTGAATATGGTATAAAACCCGCCGTTTTTTCTTATGAACCATTTTGCAAAGGATATTGTTTGCTACAATATACCTATTTCTTGTTCGTCATTTAAGGTAACCAGGTGAATATTCAGGCGATTCTTTCAGAAAAAGTCAGCCAAGCGCTGATTGCAGCAGGTGCTCCAGCCGACAGCGAAGCTCACATCCGCCAATCCGCGAAAGCGCAATTTGGCGACTATCAGGCCAATGGTGTTATGGCCGCCGCGAAAAAAGTGGGTATGCCTCCCCGACAACTGGCAGAAAAAGTTGTTAACCTGCTAAATCTGCAAGGTATCGCCAGTAAAGTTGAAATCGCTGGTCCCGGCTTTATCAATATCTTCCTTGATAAAGCATGGATTGCAGCCAATATCGAAACTGCACTGAAAGATGAAAAACTAGGCGTTACGCCAGCCAAACCACAAACTATTGTTGTCGATTATTCCGCCCCCAATGTCGCGAAACAGATGCACGTTGGTCATTTGCGCTCCACGATTATTGGTGATGCCGCCGTCCGTACATTGGAATTCCTCGGTCATAAGGTTATCCGCGCTAACCATGTGGGTGACTGGGGAACCCAGTTCGGTATGCTAATTGCCTATTTGGAAAAAGTGCAAAATGAAAATGCCAGCGATATGGCATTGTCCGATCTGGAAGCGTTCTATCGCGAAGCGAAAAAGCATTACGATGAAGATGAAGAGTTTGCCATCCGCGCCCGTGGCTATGTGGTGAAACTGCAAGGCGGTGATGAATATTGCCGCACCATGTGGCGCAAGCTAGTGGATATCACGATGGCCCAAAATCAGCAAACCTATGATCGTCTGAATGTCACGCTGACTAAAGATTCTGTCATGGGTGAAAGTCTGTACAACGATCTGCTGCCCAGTATTGTCGCGGATCTGAAACAGCAAGGGCTGGCAGTAGAAAGCGATGGTGCAACCGTAGTTTACCTTGATGAATATAAAAACAAAGAAGGTGAACCGATGGGCGTTATTATCCAAAAACAGGATGGAGGTTATCTTTACACCACAACCGATATCGCCTGTGCAAAATACCGTTATGAAACCCTGCACGCGGACCGCATTCTTTACTACATCGATTCCCGTCAACATCAACATTTGATGCAAGCCTGGACCATCGTTCGTAAAGCGGGTTATGTACCAGAATCCGTGTCACTGGAACACCATATGTTCGGCATGATGTTGGGCAAAGATAGCAAACCATTTAAAACTCGCGCCGGCGGTACTGTCAGATTGACCGATCTATTGGATGAAGCTATTGAACGTGCCAACACCCTTATCCGTGAAAAGAACCCGGATATGCCAGAAGATGAATTGAAAAAAGTGGTTTCTGCTGTCGGTATCGGTGCCGTGAAATACGCTGATCTCTCCAAGAGCCGTACCACAGATTACATCTTCGATTGGGATAATATGCTCGCTTTTGAAGGCAATACCGCACCTTATATGCAATATGCTTACACCCGTGTTGCCTCCATCTTTAAACGTGCCGAAATCGATGAAAGCAGTCTGACCCTACCGGTTATCCTAAATGAAGATCGTGAACAAACATTGGCCACCCGTTTATTACAATTTGAAGAGACCATCACCACCGTCGCCCGTGAAGGTACGCCACATGTGATGTGTGCTTACCTGTACGATTTGGCTGGTCTATTCTCCTGTTTCTATGAACACTGCCAAATTCTTAATGCGGAAAGTGAAGAGTTGCGTCAAAGCCGCCTAAAGCTGGCGCTCCTGACTGCTAAGACATTGAAGCAAGGTCTGAATACATTGGGTATTGAGACGGTAGAACGGATGTAACAGGATAATCGTTGTTTTTCTGAAAAATTGGCGTGATTGGGCATATCTATTATTGCCTTATCACGCCTGTCACAATAGGCACCGCCACGCTTCATCATCCCCAACGCGACCGCCACTCGCTGAGCGAATCCCGGTTGTTGCAATTAATGTCCATATATACCCGTCATCTTTCAAGTTGCCTCCTTGTTGGCTACACCCACTCACCCCGTCACATCGTTATCTATGCTCCCGGGGATTCGCTCCCTTGCCGTCGCAATGCTTCTTGAAATCTATAAAGGTATATACTTATTGGCTGATATCCCGGTAACCTCAGAAAACTCAAGCTCAGCTTGAGCTAACAATAACTACCGGGATACCTCAATTTATTAAAAACTGCGGTGGGCAAAATCTTTTAGCCGAAAACCCATCAGCACCAACGCAGCAAAATAGCTGCTTGCCCCAGCGATAACAACCACCATCAATCGCAACAGGCGCGTAGCCATATTTCCCTGCTCCCATGCTGGCATCAACCATAAAGTAACAGCTAATACGGCAATCATTACCGTAATTGCCACAACCAGTTTAAATAAGAACATCCCCCAACCCGCTAACGGCTTAAAAATATTTTTCTTACGTAATTGCCAGTAAAGCAGACTAGCATTGAAACAAGATGCCAGACCAATAGACAAGGCTAACCCAGCATGTTTCAGCGGGCCAACAAAGGCAAGGTTCATTAACTGAGTCAAAATCAAAGTGACAATCGCAATTTTCACCGGCGTTTTAATATCTCGACGAGAATAAAAACCCGGTGCCAGTACCTTAACAATAATTAGCCCCATCAGTCCAAAACAGTAAGCAATCAACGCTTTTTGAGTCATTACTGCATCAAATGCCGTAAAATTACCGTATTGGAATAGAGAAACTGTTAAAGGTTCTGCCAGCATACCTAAAGCAACAGCACAAGGCAGCGCTAATAAAAAACAGAGCCGCAGCCCCCAATCCATTAATTTGGTGTACTCCTCATGATTTCCACTGGAAAAACTTTTCGCTAGTGAAGGTAAAAGAATTGTTCCAAGCGCAACCCCCAATACACCAGAGGGTAATTCCATCAAACGGTCAGCGTAATACATCCAGGAGACAGAACCGGACACCAGAAATGAGGCGAAAATCGTATTAATAATTAATGAAATCTGGCCGACTGAAACCCCAAGAATTGCAGGCCCCATCTGCCGCATAACCCGCCATACGCCGCTGTCACGAAAAGAAATACGCGGTAATACCAGCATGCCAATCTTTTTTAAATGAGGAAGCTGATATAAGAGTTGCAAAATTCCGCCCACAATGACCGCCCAACCCAACGCCATCACCGGCGGATTACAATAAGGGGCGACAAATAACGCAAACACAATCATGCTGATATTAAGTAACGTCGGAGCGAAGGCAGGAACAGAAAATCGATTCCAGGTATTTAATATCGCACCTGCCAACGAGGCCAGTGATATCAGAAAAATATAGGGAAAAGTAATTCTTAACAAATTTGTTGTCAGCGTAAATTTATCGGCGGTATCGGTAAAACCGGGTGCGGTAACATAAATCACCCACGGTGCTGCCAAAACTCCCAGTACAGTAACAATGGCCAGAATTAACGTCAGCATACCGGAAACATAAGCAATAAACGTCCGAGTCGCTTCATCACCTTGCTGATTCTTATATTCCGCCAAAATGGGCACAAATGCCTGAGAAAAGGCACCTTCTGCAAAAATACGGCGCAGTAAATTAGGCAATTTAAATGCAACAAAAAAAGCATCCGCTGCAACACCAGCCCCAAATATGCGGGCAATAATGGCATCTCGGATAAAGCCCAAAACCCGAGAAAACATGGTCATAGAGCTAACCGCAGCCAGCGATTTCAATAAATTCATCGTATTTATCTCAAAATCATGTTAGTTAATTTCCGAACTGCCTGTACGACAGTAAACTGTTATATATTAACTTTAAGCTACTGACAGTTAAAGCGTATATTGATAAAACAATAAAAAAACCTCTTAAAAAAAGAATATTCCTTTAAAATAAAAAATTATTATTGAATGCCAAATTATGTACAGACTCAGGTTATATGAATATTTATTTTCAATCACTCTTTATTTATCTGTTTTTAATTAAACCAACATTATCCAGTGAATATGAAATAAAAGTTATGATTTATCAAATCATTATAAAAAAGAACTTCAATATTTATTAAATATACTAATCAGAATAATACCTATTTATACGAATTAAAGAAACCATTCAAATTATTTTCATGATAATCAATAACAAAATGTCCATTTAATAATTTAAAGTAATACGGACATGTTGATTTTAAGAGGAACGATATTGCACTTATTATATGAATCTACCATGGTTAATCATTCACTTTGTTAACAAAATCGGCGAGTATGCATAAATTCATTCTCATACACTAGAAATCATTAACTTTTATAATTTGCCAATGTAACATTGTATTTGGCCTAAATGATGGTACCTTGCAACTAGCCTTACTACAGAAAGCCCAAATAGCCACTTCGAAAAACGCACCAACCGAAGTCAGTGCGTCAAATAAATCAATTCATTGAAGCTTACTCATTTCTAAGCTGCCTGTACGGCAGTGAACGTCAAATAAGTCAACTCATTGAAGCTTACTCATTTCTAAGCTGCCTGTACGGCAGTGAACTTCCTTCTGTCACATACACTTCTAATCTGTCTTTTCTAAGCTGCCTGTACGGCAGTGAACCCAAGGGCGGCACTATCAGCAATGAAATGAAATTTCTAAGCTGCCTGTACGGCAGTGAACGCTAAATGGCATCGAATGCGGCATTTTGTTATTTTCTAAGCTGCCTGTACGGCAGTGAACTAACCCGTCTAATTAACATAAACCGCCTTTATTTTCTAAGCTGCCTGTACGGCAGTGAACAATTTTCGCGTCCGTATCCCGCAAGCTTTCGATTTCTAAGCTGCCTGTACGGCAGTGAACGCTGATCAAAGCGATTGAAGTCACGACGGATCTTTCTAAGCTGCCTGTACGGCAGTGAACCAGTTGGCGTCACTGGATGGTTCAAACCAAACTTTCTAAGCTGCCTGTACGGCAGTGAACGTTGGATTGAAGGGGTATTGGCCGCCGATACTTTTCTAAGCTGCCTGTACGGCAGTGAACACAGCCACTCCCATAGCTGAAAAAAGACGTCATTTCTAAGCTGCCTGTACGGCAGTGAACTAACGCGGCCTCTCGGTTTGCAACTGATTCTATTTCTAAGCTGCCTGTACGGCAGTGAACCCGTCCTGCCGAACAGCGCGTTACATAGCCGCTTTCTAAGCTGCCTGTGCGGCAGTGAACTAACGGCTGAGACTACACCATCTGGCACGTAATTTCTAAGCTGCCTGTGCGGCAGTGAACACCACCCATTAATCTGCTCATTACCTTGCTCATTTCTAAGCTGCCTGTGCGGCAGTGAACTGGTCCAACCTTATCTGAAGAAGATTTTTCACTTTCTAAGCTGCCTGTGCGGCAGTGAACTGTTACATATTAACTTCAACCTACTGACAATTAAAGCATATATTGATAAAACAATGAAAAAACCCTTTTTTACAAGAGAAATAATATCCCATTAAAAATCAATAGATTAAAATCCACTCTCAAAAAAGGGTCAAAAATAAGGGGTGGAGAAGGCAGATTTTCAACAGTGATTTAATTCATCATTACCAATTTGCTTTACTTTATTTGGTGACAGTACAGCGTAATAATCAACTTTTTCCACTCCATTTTTCATCTGTCAATGCGGTTAATACGTGATCCTGCCAAACTCCATTAATCATCAGGTATTTCTTAGCATAGCCTTCACGTTCAAAACCCAATCGTTCCAACAACTTCCCACTACGATGATTATCTGGCATATAATTAGCCATAATCCGATGCATCCCCTGTTGGCGTTGCATATAACGGATAGCTGGTTGTAAAGCTTCGTACATCATCCCTTTTCCCTGCCACTTTTCACCAAGCGAATATCCCAAATAACAGGCATGAAAAGCCCCACGCAGAATATTACTGAAATTGGCAACACCAATAACTTCACTCTCATTTGAATCAAGCAGCAGAAAATGAAAAGCCGCACTCTGTCTTTGCATTTCTATGATTAAATTCAATCGATTTATCCAACCGGAAGGCTGGCAATGACTTCTATCTCTAGTCGGCTCCCAAGGTTTAAGAAACTCGTGATTTTCTGAATAGTACTCAGCCAAACGATAAGCATCCCGCTCGTACACCAAACGCACCACCATTCGTTCCGTAATCAGACGAACTTTCGGTAAAGTGGAACGATAACCAAACATTATTTCTCCCTAGCTCTGTTAATTTATCCGTTAAAAATTTAAGTGATTTATCTGTAAAAAACAGCTTCCACTCATTACTTTACGACAAAAAAATATTATCCATAATTCACTATCCTAATGTTCGAATTAAGTACAGAATATAAAAGAACTGTATTGTCCTCTCTTCTTAATTACTCCAATGGTGAGCAATGTCACTGGTTTCACAAGCACGTAGCCTGGGTAAGTACTTCCTGTTATTCGATAACTTGCTGGTCGTTCTAGGTTTCTTCGTCGTTTTTCCTTTAATATCAATACATTTTGTTGAGCAACTGGGTTGGGCCGCGCTGGTTGTCGGTTTTGCGCTTGGTTTACGTCAGTTTGTACAACAAGGTTTAGGCATTTTTGGTGGCGCAATTGCAGACCGTTTTGGCGCGAAGCCGATGATCGTCACCGGCATGCTGTTACGCGCCCTTGGTTTTGCTTTCATCGCCTTAGCCACCGAACCGTGGATACTGTGGCTTGCCTGTATATTATCCGCACTGGGAGGTACCTTATTTGATCCTCCCCGGACTGCACTGGTCATCAAACTAACCCGACCGCACGAACGTGGCCGTTTCTTCTCGCTGCTGTTAATGCAGGACAGTGCCGGTGCGGTTATCGGCGCACTGATTGGTAGCTGGCTGCTGCAATATGATTTCCAATTTGTCTGCTGGACAGGTGCCGGTGTTTTTGTTCTGGCAGCCATCTGGAATGCACTATTCCTCCCTGCCTACCGGATTTCTACTACTCGAACTCCCATCTGGGAAGGGATGGAGCGCGTTATTAAAGATCGTCGCTTCTTCACCTATGTATTGACGTTAACCGGCTATTTTATGTTGTCTGTCCAAGTGATGTTAATGTTCCCAATTATCGTCAACGAAATCGCCGGCACACCCGCTGCGGTAAAATGGATGTACGCAATTGAAGCAACCCTATCGCTCACTTTGCTGTATCCAATCGCCCGTTGGAGCGAAAAACGATTCCGGCTAGAACAGCGTCTAATGGCCGGGCTTTTCCTGATGAGCCTGAGTATGTTCCCAGTCGGTTTGATTGGTGAAATAAATACCTTATTTGGCCTTATTTGCCTGTTCTATCTCGGCACCATTACCGCTGAACCTGCCCGTGAGACATTAAGTGCTTCACTCGCTGATCCACGTGCGCGTGGGAGTTATATGGGATTCAGCCGTCTTGGTCTGGCATTGGGTGGTGCCTTGGGTTATACCGGCGGTGGTTGGTTATATGATACCGGCCATGCGCTGAATATTCCGCAATTGCCTTGGTTTCTGCTTGGGATTATTGGTTTGATAACGCTGTATGCCCTGCACCGTCAATTTAACCAACGTAAGATTGAATCTGCCATGCTGAGTGGCAATTAATGAGGTAAAATCTGCCCTCCAAAATAAAGGAGTCGATATGAGAAAATTTTTCTTGGGGGCAGTATTGCTGCTAGTGGGGTTAATCAGTGGTTGTGATCAATTCAAAGATATCAGTATCAGCGAAGAGTTAATTAATGGTTATCTAGCAAAGCACGTCCATTACCAGAAACAGCTCGAATTACATGGTATTGCCAATGCGGATATTGAATTGACAGAACTCTCCAGCCAAATTGGTCGAACAGAACCAAATAAAATAGCATTAACTGGCCGTGCAAATGTCAATGTTACATCCTTGCTTGGCCCGGCTAAAGCCGATATGAAACTCACCCTGAAAGCACAACCTGTTTTTGATCAGGAAAAAGGGGCCATTTTTCTGAAAGAGTTGGAAATCGTTGATTACCAAATCACACCGGAAAAAATGGAAAAACCGATTAACGCATTAGTTCCTTATCTGAATAAATCACTCAGCGCTTTCTTTGATATTCATCCTATTTATGTAATAAAAGCAGATCATAGTAAAGCTGAAGCCGCAGCTAAAACATTAGCAAAAAGGTTAGAAGTGAAGCCTGGCAAATTAGTTATTATGCTGACCGATAAATAATCTTCATCAAGATATATACCCTATGGATTTCAAGATGCATCGCGACGGCAAGGGAGCGAATCCCCGGGAGCATAGATAACGATGTGACCGGGGTGAGTGAGTGCAGCCAACAAAGAAGCAACTTGAAAGATGACGGATATAGCAAAAAGGCAAATAATTCGAAGTTATTTGCCTTTTTATCATTTAAACATTAAGAATCCAGTTCTTCTCTTAACGCCTGTAACGCTTCACGGGTAATCATTGCTAATGTTCGGTAGAAACTGGTTATTGCATGGGCTTCCACTTTCCCCAAAAATTGCCCACACCACGGCAGCAAATATTCATCAAACAGCACAATTTGCCCCTGAACCTCATCTTCTGCTGCCTGATCTTCCAGCCATGAAGCCCCTAATAACAGAGAACCAAACTGATCGACTGGCCCATCGGACAATGGCATGCCCCGTTCAATCAAAAATTGACGAATATCGTTTTCACTCTCCCCGGTATAGTCAGAACGGCGGCTCGGTACGCTAGCATTATCTCCATAAAACAGTGCCATATAATCAGCTTGCATTGCGGATAGATCGCAGTTTTGTTGCAAACGATCCAACAATGCATCTTGCTCCAATGGCCATGATTGCTTCAATTTACCTTCGACAATCACCGTCAGAAGTGGTTTCAGAATCAGGTCTTGCGGTTGACGATTAAATAAAGTCCCTAAAATACGGCAGACTATTGAAAATTCATTCATCTCAGTTTCCAAATAAATAGCAATTTTGCCGTTATTGTCTCCAATAGCTGCCCCTACTGTAAAGAGACGTTATTAATATCCTAGTTTTATATCCACAACGCCGGTTGATAATTCTCCTTTTTCAATTCGTCGAATATTTTCACTAATCGTATCCATAGCAATATCAGGAATAGTAATAGCCGCAACATGTGGCGTCACCGTTATACGGGGGTGAGTCCAGAACGGGTGCATCTCTGGTAGTGGTTCCTCAACAAACACATCCAATGAAGCCCCGGCGATATAACCTTTATCAATCGCCACCAACAGATCATGTTCTACTAAATGGGCACCTCGCGCGATATTAATCAGATATGACTTTGGTTTTAGCTGGCTAAACAGCGATAAATTCAGAATACCACGGGTTTTTGGTGTATCGGGCAGCAAATTGATAAGCACCTTACTGCCGGAGAGAAAATCGCCCAATTGATCTTCACCGTGAAAGCTAACTACGTTATTAACCTGTTTTGGAGTGCGGCTCCAACAACGCACAATAAAGCCCCATTCAACTAACGTCTGAGCAACACGACGACCCAGAACACCGGCACCCAACACACCCACAACAAAATCTTTGCGATCATAAGGTTCGAGTTGTTTCCACCTCCTCTGCCCTTGTTGCAGCTTATACTCATCCATGCGCCGCAAATAATGTAAAACCATTGCTACCGCATACTCCTGCATTTGCAGCCCCATACCTGCATCTTCAAGCCGCATCAGTGGCACACCGGCGGGTAACATCCCTGGTTTTTGCTGTTCCTGCTTTAAAATCGCCTCTACACCTGCTCCTAAAATAAAAATCCCCTTCAATCCAGAGCGATTTGCCAACATCTCATAGGGGGGAGCCCAAACCATTGCATAATCCGCATGCTTATTATCGCCGCGTTTCCATTGGCGGATATTGATATTGGGTAATCGTTGCTGCATACCTTGAATCCACTGAGCAGCATCAAAAAAGGGGTGGTAAAAGATAATCTCCATGACTATTTATCCTCATCATCTTACATTTTCATATAGGGTTATCTGATGATTGAGTATAGGTTGCAAGACCCTTTGTTAATCATCATTACGAAAATTTTGAGAATGTTAAGTAGTTAACGAATTCATTTTTTTCTTATCAAAAGACTTGTACATTTTCTATTTCAGCGACACCAGATGGATATCAATTCACCGAATTGACTCTTATTTAGCTAACCAATCAAAAAACCAAAGAAAAATATCAGAAGAGTGTTGACGCTTGTAACGCTTTTCCCTATAGTAGCGCCCCGTTGCAGCGACGATGTTAGACAAAGTTACTGGAATGAAAAAAATGGTGAGGTGTCCGAGAGGCTGAAGGAGCACGCCTGGAAAGTGTGTATACGTGAAAACGTATCGAGGGTTCGAATCCCTCCCTCACCGCCAAATTCGAAAGAAAGCTCAGGTTAAATACTTGGGCTTTTTTCTTATATATGCCCCCGATGCAGGGAGGGTCGAGAACCCTCGACCAGGGTTCGACAAAACGGCTTGCCGTTTTGGACCGCCAACGGCGGCCCGCAGGGTGAGCGCAGCGAATCCATCCCTCCTTTTCCTCCAAACCTTGGTTCAAATGATGTTGCGTAATAGGGAACACTTTGTTATAAGATTTCTTGTAGCGCAACACGGAGCGATAAGGAATGATAAAGAGTTTCAAACATAAGGGACTGCGCCAATTTTTTGAAAAAGGTGTTTCTATTGGAATTAACCCTCAACATGCAAACAAACTCCGCCAACGACTCGCTGTTATTAACGAAGCTGAGGATATAGGGGAAATCAACCTTCCCGGATACAATCTACATCCTTTAACGGGAAACAGGCAAGGACAGTGGGCAATTACCATTTCAGGAAATTGGCGTGTGACATTCGAATTTATCGATGGTGACGCGTACATAGTTAACTACGAGGATTATCACTAATGAAAATGTTTAACCCACCTCACCCAGGCGAAATTATTGCTGACTCTTTGGAAGAACTAGGTTTAGGAATTCGTGATCTAGCGCGAGCACTAAATGTTGCTCCATCTACGGCTCAACGTTTAGTGTCGTGCAAAGCAGCAGTTACACCAGAGATGGCAATAAAACTGTCAAAAGTACTTGGTAGCTCTCCACGGCTGTGGCTAAAACTGCAAGAAACTTATAGCCTCGATAAAGCAGAAAAGACGGTTGATATTTCCAAACTGACTCCGTTATTTAAGCCTGTCCATTTATCTCACACCTAAAAGTCAACAACCTGAGCTCAGGTTACCACCTGGGCTTTTTACTTTCATAACACCAAAACGGCAATATATTTACCTCGAAAGCCTTGGACAAAAGATGTCAACTATCAAATGTTGGGACTAAACAGATATAAAAAACCACCCGAAGGTGGCTATTGCCGTTTCAAACATCTTCATCCAGTTTTTCACGATCTAATTCCAGTAATTCTTGGAATTCCTTTAATCCCCTTAATTCCTGGATTTTATTCTCTAAATCGGGGATCGTATGAACATCGGGGATCGTATGAACATCTGGACTCGTATAAATCAGTCGACTGGTTTCTATGCCTTCTTTGCCACACATTATATGTATATCAACTAATACCGTATTATTATCATAACCTATAGACATAGTTCCATTGTATTTTAGCGCATTTTCAAATTCTTCTTGTGATGGATACGATGATTCATCTCCGTACTTTTTCGTTAACGATTTGCTTACTGGCTTCACGAGGCGGCCAATATTAATCTCTAATCTTTTAAATTTTCCATTTAAAAAAAATGCCATTGCTTCACGCTTTTTGTTAGCAAACGAAAAGTCAGAACATGAATAAAGTGATACTTCTTCTATTTGAGAATTTCCCTCAAATTTTTCAAAATCACATAATCTTTTCGAAAGAAATTCTTCTTCTGTCATGCCAAACTTTGCATCTTTATACCCATCAACTGCCATTGCACCAAAGCTAATCATTCCCAATGCAAGCATAACTGCTAATTTTTTCATATTATCTCCTTTTGCTTTGAGCAATATAACAATGAAAATAGTGTTAAGCCAACCCCCACAAACCTCTATCAAGTCCCCAAATGCAGATGTTTTGGAGAATTTTTTCGCTATGCTCCCGGGAATTCACTCCCTTGCCATCGCGATGCATCTTGAAATCCATAGAGTATATCAACTATTAAATGCTTGGTTTAAGCTTAAAGCACACCCTTTCTGTGCCCTCGTATTGACGCGACGTAAAATCTCAACAAGTACACCAGGATATTGACCATATTCTCTGCTCATTATCCCGACATCATCGGTAACAATAAATGCCGGATAACTCGTTGATGACGCATCCATATAACTCATCAAACCCGGCATTCCATCAGGTACAGGTTTCAATGTTTCAGGATCAAGTGCTCGCGCATATACCCACGGCGGAACACGTTTACGTTGCATTTCATCCTCAAAGAAACAAGTGTTGAGTTCAACTTGATTAAATATATCGCGGATTTGACTAATATTACTGAGGTTGAACGTGTCGAATAAAAGATGATTGAAATCATCGCGTTTTAGGGACTCTTTTTCATAACTTTTCCAGCCGCCCCCCGTTATGATATAAAGGTTTTTATCCCCATAAAATGAGATGTTTTTATCTTTCATATACTGGCAGAGCAAATAAATAAAGTATGGTGAGCCGATAAGACAAATATCTTTTCCTTGATTTTTTATTCGCTCAAGGCTATTCAATGTCTTAACAAAATCTATTCGTTCTTCCATTACGGTAAATGTCGTGGGATATAATAATTCTACCAAGCTCATAACATATTTAAACCAAATGTTATGAGCATTAAATCTATCTGGCCCTAAGTTGACCAACTCTATTTGATGATCAAACCAACTACCAACATATTTCATGCCATAACTCACAGAGCCTAAGAGTCTCTCAATACTTAGTCTGTCACGCGCCACCTGACTTTTTAAACCACTCGTGCCGCTGCTGGTAAACCAACTTTCAATCTCGTTCTCCTGAGAAGTTAATAAGCGAGTAAACTTAAAAACTGATGTTGGGAATACAGGTATGTCATCAATTTCCGTAATATTGTCGTCTACTTTGTGTACCTGACAGTAGTGACGGTATTCTTGACAATGTTTATAGTGATTACGAAATGCATCAAGAACAAATTTGTTTCTGATTTTTTCCTGTTCATCGTAAGACCAAGCTAATGGATCGCTGGAAAAAATCAAATCATCAATTTCTGAGCTTGCTATGATCTCTTGTTTATCAACATATGAAGTCATACCTGTTTTACCCCTCCAAATAATTTAGAGAATATGGCAGCGTTGCTGCCATATTCTTTTACTACATGTGGTACTTTTTAATATTATCATTAACAATATTGATTACGTTTTTTTGGTGCATCAAGTCATTCATTGGTTCAAAAGATAACAATACACTTTTTGCACCGCACTTTTCAATTGCCAGCTTAGCCGCAGCTATACATTCTGTATAATCTCCGACAGCGTTTTCTGTGATTATCTCTTCAAGTTTATTTTCGAGATTTTCATTAGGATACATTTCAAGAACATAATCACGGATAAATGCACGCGTCTCTTGTTTAGCTTTGTGACTATCTTCGTTATAGTTAACCAATACCATTAACTGATGATCTATCGCTGATAAGTCAATACCATATTTATCAGCAACGGCTTTATACCTTTCAGCATATTCATATCTAACATCATTGGAGTCATCCCACTTAAAGATGAGAGGAATGCCTTTTTTAGCCGCCCACTCAACAATATGATGACTGGTTGCTGTGACATATCTCCGAGGCCCGCCTTGGGTATAAGCGTGGGGGTTTACCGATATTTTAGGGAAACTATAAAAATCATTATCGGGATTACAATAGCCTGTTGTTAAAGCATCGTTAATGATTTCATAACACTCTTCAAATAGTTGCTGTTGATATTCAACAGGGCGATTAAAAAGACGCATTTCATCTTTTTTTTCACAATCACTAAACCCTAAAATAAATCTTCCTTCGCTTAATTGATCCAATAAGCAAGCCTCCTCCGCTATTCGGACAGGATGATGAGTTGTAATGATGTGATTCAATGAGCCAATTTTAATTTTTTCTGTTAAACCGAGCAAAAAACCAGAAACAGTCAGAGGAGCACCGACAACACCATTACCTGAAAAATGATTTTCATACACCAAAATCTGTTCAAAATTCAACTTATCAACATACTCTGTTATTTCCTGCATGCGAACTATACTTTGTTCTTGAACAGTTGTTGAATTGATGAAGTTAAGGAAGAACAATCCAAATTTCATTTCTTTTTCCTTAGCTACTATAATAGCGAACGTTGTTTTTCTTTAAGAAACGGCATGACATCAGACTGGAAGAGCTTCATGGAAGCAATAATTTCGTCTACTGTTCCATTCGCTTCAAACCCACAACAGATATTTGATATTCCCGTGGCATCAATGTCTTTTTGAATTATGTCAATGCATTCCTGCGGGGTTCCCACGGGATTGATTTCGTAACTGTAATCAATGCGGCGATTAGTATCTCTATGTCCCTTTAATACAAAGTCACGCCACTGCCCTTTATTGAAATCATAACCTCTTGTTTTGTCTGAATCATCAAAAATGGTCGTGGCATTCACATAAGAATCATACCAATGCCCTAGAAAATCCCGACAAATCTCTTGCGCTTTATTTGAGTCATAATTTACAGATGTTATATATGATAAGCAATGGTCGATATTATGAATATCGTGCCCATATTCTTGAGCCACCTCGTTATAAAGCTCAAGCTGTGCTTTCTTTTCGTTAGTATTTATAATCCAACTTAATATCATCGGTAAACCAAATTGAGCGGCCCATTCAGTTGTCGAGGCTGATTCAGCAACCACATAAACAGGGGCTCCACCTTTACTATATGCTGTCGGGTTTACTTTTACCTTATGGAACTTGATATGTTCATTATCAGCTTCCATATATCCCTCTGTCATGCCATTTTTTATCAACCCGTACCAGCACTCCGTTAAAGCGCGACTGTTATTCATATCCGTGCCAAATACGCGAAAGTCTTTATTGTAAAGCCCCCGACAAATACCAAACCGAAATCGTCCTTTTGACATTTGATCCAATAAATTCACATCTTCAAGTTGGCGCACTGGATGAGCGGTGGGAAGAACAATAGCCGCAGTCCCTACATTCAATTTTTTGGTTGCACCAAGTAAATATGCAGCAGCGACATAAGGGTTACCAAGCAAACCAAACTCCGTGAAATGATGCTCCAGTAACCATACAGTATCAAAACCACACTCCTCAGAAATACGACCTAATTTAACCAAACGTTTCATTACTTCTGTTTGAGAAAATTGGGGGGGTTGGTATGTAAGCAAAAAGTTTCCAAATTTCATAGAGAGCCCTTATATTTGAGTGATAGAATTAACTATACCCGTTATCTTTCAAGTTGCTTCTTTGTTGGCTGCACTCACTCACCCTGGTCACATAGTTTGCTATGCTCCCGGGATTCGCTCCCTTGCCGTCGCGATCCATCTTGAAATCTATAGGGTAATATCTATCCCAATAGGTTTTAAGACAGCGAAATCGCTTGATTTTCAATCTCAATTTTCATTCGACGTTCATTGACTGTCGCAATAGTTAGATGTTCGAATGATGGTTCAATAATATCAACATCAATATCCAGACGATCATTATCCATCGCGATAGCAGCCTTCGTAACCGATTGATAAAAATTGCGCAGGACCACTAAGTTTTCACCCAAGTCATGCGAACTCCCTAGCAAAGAATATATCTTGCATCGATTACTACGAATATTTGATAACAATGTGATAACTTCATCTTGCTTTACCCAATTGTCGTTATTTGCAGTAAAAGCAATAAACGGTATATCAAGATACATCATGCTATTGATTGTAGAAGTTAAATCTTCCCAGCCAAAATCAAGGCAATCTCTCGCAAAGACTTCAGCACCCAATTTATGGCCTTCAAAATCCAAATTATTCGGCAATTCATTAATGGGTAAACTGAGATAATCAAATCCTAAAGCTCTTTCAAGCGTATATCTTAAGTTAACAACACCGACTGCGGTGATTAAAAATGAAACATTAATTTCAGATAGACTTGCATAAACTATCCGTGCAGATAAGCTTGAAGCCAAAATACCACGGTTATTTATTTTTCGTGTATTTAACCAATCAACCACGGCTAATAGGCTCTGTTTTCCTATAGACATTGTAAATTCATCAATTGTCCCTGAACTCAACCCAACGTGGTGAAGTGAATCATAGCGAATCACATGAAACCCATTCCGCGATAAATATTCCGCCAAACCAGCAAAATGATCCATCCTTCGGGCAAAACCTGACGCAATAATAATGGTATTCTTTCTCTTTGGGCTGTTTTCTTCTGGCAGCGTTTCCCAAACATGAATTTTTTTATTTCCTTCAACACAAAGAACATGGTCAATGGTTTTATATTTGGATTTATTTTCCATACTTTTTACCTATTACGGGACAAATACAAGGAACTTATCTTCTTCCAGGAATCGAGTCTGTTCTATTTCAACCGCAACATCCTTAGCAGTATAATGAGATGGCCTCTCATGAGAAATATATGTCACTAATCGTTGTAACGGCCTCATTCCGTCATGAGATCCACCAACTCGAAATATATTATTCATTCCTGCTTCTACAATCCTTTCCGCACCTCTTAATGCCAACGCATCTCGATACTTAAATGCGGATTCCCAAGGAAAAATAGATATGGTTTGTGTCTTATTTTTTTGAACATAAGGCAATACTTGCTCAATATTATCGACGTGATGAAGATACACACATCTGCCAAGTGGTTGATTAAATTCCACACCCGCATTTGACTCAATAATCATCCAACGTTGATGAACATCCACCTCTACTTTTAATCCAGCAAATAAGCTCTCTTTTTGGACTAAAGAATAGGCCGCCTTTTCATCAAAATCTTTTTTGGCGTTTGGTAATATATGCGCATATAGATTAAGTTTTTCTATCAACGCTAACTTAAATTCCTCATACTGATTTCCCATGTAATATATGTTTTGGGCAGAAAAACAAGCGCGTTGATCGTAAAAACAAATATCATGAGCCGCACCGGTAGCTGCTGACGTTAAATCAACTGGATTATCAATAATGCAAAAACTCTTTTTAGAGCCAAATTTAATCACGTCAGCATAGGGTGGTGCATGTTCTACAGCCCAATTAATCGCATCTTCCCCTCCCCAAGCGACAATAACATCCATATGTTGCATAATTTCTTTTGCGAGTGATGTATCACCTTGGTGTGGCCAATATACAACAGACAAAGAGCGCGTTATCGGATGATTAGGGTCTACATCGATAAAGCTTAACGCTAATGCATTAGCGGTAAAGGGATCGGTTGACGATGTTTTTATAATACACTGATTCTTGGTTAAAATTGCGCGTAATATAGACATGATCCCAGATAATGGAACATTACCTGCCAACAGATGTATAGACTTACCTTTCGGAAAAGCCTTAATATAACTTTCATCCTGAGGTAGCCATTCATCCATGATATGGCGAGAACCAAGTTCATTTTCTACAACATCATAAAGGCCACCTTTAGAACATAAAATCATAGATATCCAGTTGGCCTCTAACTTGGCCATTGCTTCTGAATATCCCATATATTTTTTTAAATCACGAATGTATGTCCTGCGTCTTGAATATTCTTCATTTTTCCATCTTTGCCCTACCGTATAGAGAAAATTGACAATATTATGCAACCGTAATTTATTATTTTCATTATAATCAATAATGTTTTTTACATGAGAATTATTCAATATTGGCAGGTAAACACTATTATCACCAAAATTAATGGATTGCACTAAATCATCACTTTCGGGAAAAATTTCAACCTGGCCGTTAATAATGAATGAAATTTTTTTAGTCATATTAGCCATCCATTTAATGGGGTAACTTCAACTTAAGTTATTGTTTAATCATCTTGCAAACTGGTTGTACCAATATTTGCTTCTTGTATTTTTATGTTACAACGATAAAAATAAAAAGAATATCCAGAAAATAAGATTTTTTATTATAATAATCTCAATCTATAAGTTTCGTTAGAAATAATAACGCCCTGAATTTTATGCTCAAAACTATTAATGTAACTTCGCGCTCATAAATATAATTCCTGTTCCATTTGTAATGTCTGTAAAATAGCAAAGGAAAATTTTTATATCAACAAAATTTATTAATAAAAATTTAAATTAAAGAAATCAAGCTCTTCTTTATATACAAATATTCATGAAACTGATTAAACTGATTATTCATTTAATAACTCCTTATGCTATTTCTCTCATACCGAGAGAATACATTGAATGGCAATGCCGCTTTCCACCAGCAAATTTCTAGAAGAAGAGCTCAAGTTCAAAATACCTGAGCTCTTTGTGTATATAGCCCGCCCCTCCAATTAAAGCAATAAATTTAGCTACTTTTTGAGGTGTGCCGCGGCTTGTCGTACAGCATCATAGTAGCTGGCTGGCAGTATCCCCATACACGGCGTAACAGAGATTGGCAACGTACGCCAAGCTGGCACAATTTCAAACCAGTTAGAATCATAAAACAGTTTTACTTCGTGGTTTAAATTGAATTTTGTGTCGTAAGCAAGGCCAGTCAGTTCAAAATCGGTGTCCGTTGTCTGAATAAGAAATTCGCCAGGGTAAATCTGATGGGTTTTCTGCGAGGTGCCGTAAACTACAATCACCGCGTGATCAGTAGGGGATACAGCGACTACTAGCGCCGGTCAAGGTTTCGGTCCCGGCGTCCCGACCCTTTCAGGAAACCGGCACCACACAATGCTGCCGATAGTGGCAAGGGGAGTAAACCTGATAGTTTTGTGTTGCTGTGCCATCCGTTGCCTCTCGATCAGAACAGGCGTTGAGTAAAGTTATCATCCGCAATGTCGCTAGCTGCGCTCGCTTCACGGATGGTACAGATCTGCTCATCACTCAATGGTCCGTCATCTTTCTCGTAGTGCGGTAGGTAGCGGTCAGCAAAGTTGCGCAAAGCAAGGTGTGCGATTTCAGTTTTACTCAGACCAGTGACTTTAACCAGTTCATCGAGCGTCCCGGCGCTGATCCCTGTGGGCGTATCCTGATTACGT
Organism: Photorhabdus sp. RW14-46; assembly: GCF_963887965.1. NCBI lineage: Bacteria > Pseudomonadati > Pseudomonadota > Gammaproteobacteria > Enterobacterales > Morganellaceae > Photorhabdus > Photorhabdus sp. RW14-46. The sequence continues at coordinate 119,899 of NZ_CAWPHH010000013.1, forward strand.
AAACGGATTAAGAAACTGGATATGGTTTTTCCTTGGGTATTGTGCATAGTGTTTTCTCCAAATCATGCCAAAACAATATATACCCGTACTCATTGAAGATGCTTGATTTTATCCGAAATGGAGATCATTATCCTCGCTATGAAAATATTTATTACATCAGAACAAAAAATCAAACTTGAACGCCTTCACGACACCACTCGCGATGGTCAGGTACGA
>NZ_CAWPHH010000014.1:0-107829 GCF_963887965.1 Photorhabdus sp. RW14-46
AATTTCGAGACAACGTCTTCAAATTTTTCACCACAACGCTACCGGATATAGCGGACTCGCTGATGTCTAGAATTAACGACCATTTTCAGGTGCTAAAAACTGCATCTTGAAGTTTCTTGGGTATATATAAAATCACACAACAAGTAGATATATTTTTTAGACGCCATAAAACTTGGTATTTACCAGGAGATACTCGTCAAGAATCTTTACAACATATTGCTTTTGATCAGCAAGGAGCAACAAAAGAAGCAATAAAAGAGTTTGAAGAAGATTATACAGAAGAAAATCCTATAATTATTAAAGGGATTTGGGATGGTGAAGATGATGACCATTCATGTTCAATTTGTTATATGAATTATCGTCGAGATCGGTTAGGACAAACCCAAATAGATTTTCATATATCTATTGAAGAAAATGAATTTCAGCTATCACGATTAATCAACTTTATTAATTTTCTGATTTCTACTCATAATGCACCTTACATTATGGCAGAAAACAATACATATAGAATAAAAAGAAAACACGTTTTCCCAGATCGTTTAAGTGCTGGCTGGATGCTCTATTTACCAATAGAAATAGACCCGGCTTTAGTTCCAATGGCAGAAGAAATAATATCTATTTCTGATAAAAATAACAAAAAAGGCTCATTAATTATTACAACAAAAGATATCTTTGATATTGAAAACCAGGAGCATATCAATAAAGCCAATGATATTGAAATATGTTTACGGGATTTACAAATACTACCATTGATGACAGAGTTATAAATATGACAAACAGAGCCGTAATCCGATTAAACGATCTAACCGATCATGGTGGTAAAGTCATTACCGCCATTGATAATTACGTGTATCAAGGCGTACCTGTTGCCGCTAAAGGTGATTTAGTAAACTGCCCTAAGTGCAAAGGGGTTTTCCCTATTGTAGAAGGGAGCAATGACTTAAAGCATCAGGGAAAACCTATTGCATTGGAAGGTATGCAAACAGCCTGTGGCGCAAAACTGATTGCCAGTCAGAAAGATTTTCTCGCTTAATGAGACGACAATCATTTTGGCCTATTTAAGGCAACACTGACGCGCTGCGCTTGTCTTCTCCATTGTACCGGGCTAATACATTAATCCGGTAAAAAAATAGAGAGCCGAGAAAAATACCGTGATTATTTGCAGGTTATGGATAATTTATTGAAAAGGAAAAATTAATATGCCATTACCACTTCTTGCGCCAGCGGCTCCCGCTCTTTTAGCTGCTGCTGAATGGACACTGGCTGCTTGTGCAGCGGGATTAGCCGCCGTTGGTGTGATGGAAAGCACCAAAGATAAAGAAGGTGAACAAGACAAGGCAAAAGCGGATACACAAACTATTGCTTCGTCCCGTACCGAATGTGAGAAATGTCCGGCAATTGGCAACGTTACGATGGTTTGGGAAAAAACCACATCGTATTCAGAAATAACCATTGCTTATCAAACAAAAATTGCCGGGACGATATACAACCCTGAATTAAACATAATTGAAACTTGGTTATGCATGGATACAAATTTCGATGGTTGGAAACCTGCACAATGCTTATTTCTTGAGGCCAAAGCTAAATATGATCAGTTTTTTAAGAATGGTGAACCAGATTGGATTTTTGGTGAGTTTAGAAAAACACCTACCAGCAAAACAGGGGCAGAAAGTACAATTTGGCAAGCAGAAAGACAAAATAGGGTATGCATAGGATTGAATAATATTCCAAAGTCTCATTGGCATTTTTTGCAGCCTATATCTTATGAATATTTTTCTGAAATGTTTGTTCCTTTTACTAACATTAAAACATTTCATACGCCAATGAGTTGATCAAAAGCCTATAACTATTGCTGAAAATTTCAAACAGGATTAATGATTATGAGTTTAATACATCCAAGAATAAAATTGTTTCACGACCTTAATGAGCCAATAACACCTGAATTGGCGTTAAGGGATGCATATCAGATAATGCAGAAAATAAATAATATTAGTAGTAACCCAAGTTATTGGCATTTACCAGAATATAGTTTAGAGGAAATAGAGGAAAATAATGTATTTACTGATACTGGTTTTACTGAATATGCTATAAGCCAGCTTACAGAAAATTATGATAAAGATGCAAAATATCTTATAGCTACTTTATTTGATATCCCAGGTGATATTGAACTTAAAAATAGAATTTTTTATCAAAGCAGTGATGTAATTTACAATAATAGACTAGGGAAAACAAATATATCTATTGATCTTAACTTAGTGAAAGAAAAATTTAAGATTCAAACTATTATAGAGTTTGTTAAAGCTTTAGCATCTACTCGTAATTCTCCAATCGTTATGACTGAAACACGAGGATATAGATTGAAAAAAAAGCAAGTATTTCCAGACCGAATAAGTGCAGGTTGGATGCTCTATTTACCAATAGAAATAGATCCGACTTTAGTTCCAATGGCAGAAGAAATAATATCTATTTCTGATAAAAATGACAAAAAAGGCTCATTGATTATTACGACAAAAGATATTTTTGATATTGAAAATCAAGATCATATCAATAAAGCCAATGATATTGAAATATGTTTACGGGATTTACAAATACTACCATTGATGACAGAGTTATAAATATGACAAACAGAGCCGTAATCCGATTAAACGACCTAACCGATCATGGTGGTAAAGTCATTACCGCCATTGATAATTTATTGAAAAGGAGAAATTAATATGCCATTACCACTTCTTGCGCCAGCGGCTCCTGCTCTTTTAGCTGCTGCTGAATGGACACTGGCTGCTTGTGCAGCGGGATTAGCCGCCGTTGGTGTGATAGAAAGCACCAAAGATAAAGAAGGTGAACAAGACAAGGCAAAAGCGGATACACAAGCTATTGCTTATCAAACAAAAATTGCCGGGACGATATACAACCCTGAATTAAACATAATTGAAACTTGGTTATGCATGAATACAAATTTCGATGGTTGGAAACCTGAAAAGTGCTTATTTCTTGAAGCTAAGGCGAATTACGATCAATTTTTTAAAAATGGGGAACCTAATGGTTTTTATCGTAAGGTAAAGTTAGGTAAGAAAAAACTATCTGGATACGATAGTATGTTGAAGCAAGCCAGAAAACAAAACGAAGTATGTATCGCATTAAATAACATTCCAAAATCTCACTGGCATTTTCTACAACCTGTATCTTATTCATATTTTACAGAGGCTTTTGCTCCATATCTCAATATTAAAACTTTTAATACTATGATGTCTTAATAACCAGAATAACTTATAGGAGAATTGAAATATGTTCATTATACACCCAAGAATAAAATTATTTTATGATCTTAGAGAAGCCATCACACCGGAATTAGCGTTGGCCGATACGTATCAGTTAATGAATCACATCAATAACCTCAGTAATAATTCAAGTGGTTGGCATTTACCTGGATATAGTGAAGAAGAAATTAGAGAAAATAACGTATTTAATGAAAATGGCATTACTGAGTATGCTTTAAAAGAATTCAAGGGAATTTATGAGGATGACGGAAGATCTATTATAGTGTCACTATTTGATAATCCTATAATTGATAATTATGAAAGTGGAAAATTAGAAAATAATATTACATATATTGGCCAGGATGATATTCATTCAAACCCTAATAGATTGGGGAAAACTAATATATCTATTAATCTTGCACTTGAAAAAGCAAAATTTAACCTTAAAAACTTTATCGGCTTTATTAAATATTTGGTTTCTCATAGATATTCTCCATTTATTATTACAGACACTAGAGGCTATAGATTAAATCAAAAACAAGTTTTCACAGACCGCCTAAGTGCTGGCTGGATGCTCTATTTACCAATAGAAATAGATCCGACTTTAGTTCCAATGGCGGAAGAAATAATATCTATTTCTGATAAAAATGACAAAAAAGGCTCGTTGATTATTACGACAAAAGATATTTTTGACATCGAAAACCAAGAACATATCAATAAAGCCAATGATATTGAAATATGTTTACGGGATTTACAAATACTACCATTGATAACAGAGTTATAAATATGACAAACAGAGCCGTAATCCGATTAAACGACCTAACCGATCATGGTGGTNCTTTAGTTCCAATGGCAGAAGAAATAATATCTATTTCTGATAAAAATGACAAAAAAGGCTCGTTGATTATTACGACAAAAGATATTTTTGACATCGAAAACCAAGAACATATCAATAAAGCCAATGATATTGAAATATGTTTACGGGATTTACAAATACTACCATTGATAACAGAGTTATAAATATGACAAACAGAGCCGTAATCCGATTAAACGACATAACCGATCATGGTGGTCAAGTCATTATCGCCATTGATAATTATGTGTATCAAGGCGTGCCTATTGCTGCTAACGGATATTTTACCAAGGCTTTTGCTAAATTTATTAACATTAAAATATTTAATACACCTTAAATGTGGATATTTATTTTAAAATTAGGATTAAAAAGATGAACATAATACACGCTAGAATAGAAATGTTTTATGATTTAAAAGAAAAGATAACACCGGAATTAGCATTAGATGACACATACTGCATCATGCAACAAATAAATAAGGTATCTAATAGTTCAAGTAGATGGTATCTACCAGGATATGATCTAGACGAAATAAAAGAAAATAATGTTTTTGATGAAAGTGGCATTACTGAATATGCCAAAAATCAATTCAAAGAAAGTTATGATGAGAGTTTTAAATCTATCATAAAAACATTATTTGATGTTCCAGGTGATGTAAAGTTAAAAAATAGAATCATGTATTCAAGCCGTGACTATGGTAATAAACTAGGGAAAACGGATGTAAGCATTGATCTTAGTTTTGAAAAAGAAAAATTTAATCATTCTAAGTGGATTGATTTCGTAGCTTCTTTAGTTAGCAACCATTACTCTCCAATAATCATGATGGATGCCAGAGGATATTCGCTAAAACAAAAACAAGTTTTTCCAGATAGGGTTTATGCTGGCTGGATGCTCTATTTACCAATTGAAATAGATCCGACTTTAGTCCCAATGGCAGAGGAAATAATATCTATTTCTGATAAAAATGACAAAAAAGGTTCATTGATTATTACGACAAAAGATATTTTTGACATCGAAAACCAAGAACATATCAATAAAGCCAATGATATTGAAATATGTTTACGGGATTTACAAATACTACCATTGATAACAGAGTTATAAATATGACAAACAGAGCCGTAATCCGATTAAACGACCTAACCGATCATGGTGGTCAAGTCCTTTCTTACGACATTTTCTATGTTTCCTAACATTACGGTATTTAACACTAAACTTTAATCATTCTCACAAAAGGAGAATTAAAAATGTCAATGATTTTTTCAAGAATAAAATTATTTTATGATTCAAATGAGGCTTTAACTTCTGAAAATGCATTACTTGATTTATATCAAATTACATGCAAGATAAATAAGTTAACAACTAGAAAAAGTGGTTGGTATTTGCCTGGTTATACTCAAGAAGAGAGATTAAAAAATAATGCATTTGATGAAAATGGACCTACTAAATATGCTATAGAAGATTTTAAAGAAACTTATGATGAAAACTCTGGATTTATTGTGAAATCATTATCTGATGGAGTAGATGAGAACAACAACAGTATTCTATATATGGGTGAAGATAAAATCCATGTTAATCCTGTTAGATTAGGTAAAACTAATATATCTATAAGCATCAATTTAGATAAAGATAAATTTAATTTTCAAGATATTATTGAGCTTTTAAAAAATTCAATATCGATTCGAAACTCTCCATTTATTTTAGTAGATACAAGAGGTTACTCGTTAAAACAAAAACAAGTTTTTCCAGACAGGGTTTATGCCGGTTGGATGCTCTATTTACCAATAGAAATAGATCCGACTTTAGTTCCAATGGCGGAAGAAATAATATCTATTTCTGATAAAAATGACAAAAAAGGTTCATTGATTATTACGACAAAAGATATTTTTGACATCGAAAACCAAGAACATATCAATAAAGCCAATGATATTGAAACCTGCTTGCGGGACCTACAAATATTACCATTGATGACAGAGTTATAAATATGACAAACAGAGTTGCAATCCGTTTAAACGACTTAACCTATTTAGAAAAATCATCTATTTATTCCAATATTAAAGTATTCCATACCCCTTGCTAACCGAATAATTTCTAATAGGAAAAATGAATGACTATTTTATCTTTAGATATAGAAATATATACAGATTGGAAAAAGCCATTAACTCCAAATATTGCAGTTAATGATACCTATAAAATCGTAAAACAATTAGAAGATATCTTCTTTGGATACTCTAAGATATGGTACTTAGGCGGAAATAGCCGCGAAGAAGCATTAACTCGGGTAGCTTTTGATGAGAGAGGAATAACAGACGAATGTATAAGCGACTTTAAAGAAAATTATACAGAAGAAGATCCTACAGTTATATCAGGAGTCTGGGATGGAGGCGAGGATGGGCAAGCATGTTCAGTTAGTTACTTTAATTATCATGTTGAAAGACAAGGCCAAACAAAAATAGAGATTAATATATCCATTAAAGAAAAAGAGTTTCACTTTCTTAAGTTGATTGATTTTATCAAGTTTCTGGTTTTTAGCCATAATTCATCTTATATTATGGTAGAAACTGATAATTATAGAATAAAAAGAAAACAGGTCTTCCCAGATCGTTTAAGCGCTGGCTGGATGCTCTATTTACCAATAGAAATAAATCCGACTTTAGTTCCAATGGCGGAAAAAATAACACCTGTTTCTGATAAAAATGACAAAAAAGGTTCATTGATTATTACGACAAAAGATATTTTTGACATCGAAAACCAAGAACATATCAATAAAGCCAATGATATTGAAATATGTTTACGGGATCTACAAATATTACCATTGATGACAGAGTTATAAATATGACAAACAGTAACTTAATGAAAAAACAGCGCTAATAGCGCTGCAATTACCGTGGGTAATAAATTAAACCTGATACATTTTGCACAAATAATGGGAAACCGCATCATCAGCGTTTGAGCCAATCACTTCCATTTCTGGCAAGATATCTTTCAAGCGCTGGTGAGCATCTTGCATAATACAGCCCTTACCTGCTACCGCCAGCATTTCAAAGTCATTCATGCCATCGCCAAAAGCAATACAATCACTCAGTTTATAACCCATAGCTTGAGCTACCTGCTCAAGTGCATGACCTTTCGAAACACCACCCGCCATAACCTCCAAGCAATTGCGCAACGAAAAACTTACATTAACTCTATCACCCCAACGCGCTTTGATTTTCTCTTCCAACGTAACCAATAGATCATGATCGCCGCAGGTAAAATAAACTTTGCATACGTCATTGATTTTAAAGTTGTCACGCTCAAAAAGTTGATAATGGAACACTGATTCCTGAAAAAACTCTTTCTGCTCAGGGCATTCACGATTCATATACCAGTGATCATGGCAATAATAATTCGTCAGAATATCAACGTTATCAAACTCCATTAGACACAAGTCATGCACAATCTCAGGATCAACATTGTGACTGAAAACCAGTTCTCCCATAGCATTGTGCACCCGCGCACCATTGGAAGTAATCATGTAGGCATCAATACCAAGAACATCTCGGATTTGCGCAACATCTACATGATGACGACCAGTAGCAAAAATAAAATGAATGCCTTTATTGGTCAGTAAATTAAGAGTTTCCTTGGTGTAAGAAGTTAATTTGTGATCAGGAGACAGCAAAGTGCCATCTAAATCTGAAGCAACAATGTGATACATAGTTATCATTCCTATAATTGAATCAATTCTGGTCAAAAAAATCACAAATGGCGTTGAGTGCCTGGCTACGTAATTTATCTTTTTCAAACAGGATCTCATGATGCGCCCCTTGAATAATCAAAGGTGAACGTTCTTTGATGAAAGCCCTCACTTTATTACGTGATTCACAAAAAGCCTGTAATCGGCAATTATTAACAACCTTATCTTCACTGGCTTTTAAAATTATCAATGGCGTCTCAATTTCTCCGGCTTTTTCTATCAGCATATCGCTAATCCAGATACTTTCCCGCACCCAACGATATGTCGGTCCCCCGATATGTAATTCCGGATAATCCGCGTAATAACGGAGGTAACGGCTATAACGTTCATAACTGTGTGTCAGAAGGTTTATCAAATAAGGCAACGGACGCCATTTCCCAGTGAGTACCGCATAATGGTTGCGCATATCCGGCCGCTTTTCAGCCCGATTTACCAGGAAAGTTGCCAACCAACGTGGCATAGGAAAGTTAATACCAAACATAGGAGCACAAAGGGCTGCTGCATCAAATACCTGGCTGTGACGTAATAAAAATCCCCCTAATATTGCCGCTCCCATTGAATGAGCTAACGCATAACAATGAGAATAATGACGAGGAAGAATTTCTCTTTCTATTAATATTTCAACGTCATCAATATAATCATCAAATTTTTCTACATGCCCTTTTTGTGGATCTGCAAGTATCCTGCTGGATCGCCCCTGCCCACGATGATCAATAATAAAAATGTCGTAACCAAGGTGATAAAAATCAAATGCTACTTCCGAGTATTTGACATAACTTTCACTACGGCCAGGAAAGATAACAACCGCTCTATCATTTTTTATTGTTGTGCAAAAACGAACATAACGTATCAGTACATTATCGACGCCGATAAATTCACACTCTTCCCTAGCTTGCCAAAAATCTAACAGAGGCCCATTGGCAAAAGCAGAGAACTGTACCTCACGATTGAACCAACTTTCTTTCAACATTTCTGGCGTCATAAGTTGCCCTCTGACTATCCAAACTCCTCTAGATGTTCACGAATTAAGGCCATAAAGACATTACCAAAACGTTCAAGTTTCCGTTGCCCTACCCCGTTGATTAATAACATTTCACCCTCCGTAACCGGGCATTGCTCTGCCATTTCAATCAGCGTGACATCGTTAAATACAACAAAAGGCGGGATATTTTCTTCGTCAGCAATAGATTTCCGTAATTTACGTAGCTTGGCAAATAGTTTGCGATCATAATTACCACTATACGATTTACTTTGCTGACTACGCCCTTTTAGATTCTGTATTCGTGGAACAGCCAGTTTTAGCGAAACTTCACCACGCAATATTGGGCGTGCCGCTTCTGTTAATTGTAATGCAGAATAATTGGCAATGTTTTGACTGATAAAGCCTAAATGAATAAGCTGCCGCAATACACTCACCCAGTGTTCCTGACTTTGATCTTTACCAATACCATAAACCGGCAAATGATCATGTCTCATATCACGGATACGCTGATTATTCGCACCTCTGAGCACTTCAACAATATAGCCGATACCAAAGCGCTGCCCAACCCGGTAAATAGAAGAAAGCGCTTTTTGGGCATCCACCAAGCCATCATAATTTTTTGGTGGATCAAGGCAGATATCACAGTTACCGCAAGGGGTTTGTTTGCTTTCACCAAAATAGTTCAATAACACCAGACGGCGGCAAGTTTGCGCTTCGGCAAAAGCCCCCATTGCATTGAGCTTATGTCGCTCAATATCCTGCTGTGTGCCCACCTCTTTCTCTTCCAGACAACGGCGAAGCCATACCATATCCGCGGGATCATAAAACAGCACCGCTTCCGCCGGCAGACCATCACGCCCGGCACGCCCGGTCTCCTGATAATAGGATTCGATATTACGAGGAATATTAAAATGAACCACAAACCGAACATTGGGTTTATTAATTCCCATACCAAATGCCACGGTTGCCACCACCACCTGTAAATCATCACGTTGAAATGCATCCTGCACCCGCGCACGTTGACTGTTATCCAACCCGGCATGGTATGGCGCAACACTCAAGCCACGTTTTTGTAAACGCTCTGATATCTCTTCAACTCTGCTGCGGCTGTTGCAGTACACAATGCCACTTTTACCTTTCTGACCGCGAATAAATAGCCACAGTTGATCTAATGGTTTGTATTTTTCTATCAAGGTATAACGGATATTGGGACGGTCAAAACTGCTGATATGGATAAGTGGATTATTAAGATTCAGTAGTCGGACAATATCATTGCGAGTCGTTTCATCAGCGGTGGCCGTCAACGCAATGACAGGTAATGTCGGAAAGCGTTGCCTGAGCTGCCCCAACGCCCGATATTCCGGTCGGAAATCATGGCCCCATTGTGAAATACAGTGGGCTTCATCCACAGCCAACATGGCTGGTTGCCATTCCAGAAGTTGCTCAAGGAAGTTATCCATCATCAAACGCTCAGGGGCGATATACAGCAATTTAATCATGCCCTGACGGCAACGCCGGATCACATCAATCTGTTGTTCACGGGCCTGAGTTGAATTCAAGCAATCTGCCGCAACGCCATTTGCCCGCAGTTGATCCACCTGATCTTTCATTAAAGAGATCAACGGGGAAACAACCAAAGTTACCCCTTCCTGTACCAGTGCCGGAATTTGGTAACATAATGATTTACCGCCACCAGTCGGCATAATGACCAGACAGTCACGCCCTTCAAGAATGGTATCGATAACTTGTTGCTGACCAGAACGGAATTGCAAGTAACCAAAGGTTTTCCGCAATACCTGTTCTGCCAGTGATATCGTATTAATGACCTCTGCGGTAGACACGCTTTTCCTCAACCATATTAAAAAATCATAGACGCCATGCAAAACGCCTAAGCATTATGCTATCTCACTCTCGAAATAATTACAGCATGTCATTGAACATCATCTCGGTATAAACGCAGATTTTGTTAAACGTTATAGCCGCTCAAAAATTCTTCCCCAATTCATCTTACTCATCCCAATGCAGCGCCATAATGCCACATTTTTGCCTGCTATTTAAACAAAACTAGAGTAAATCCTTACACTTACACAGTTGTTAATGATAATAATTTGTATTAATGTTATCAAAATTGAATACCCCAAAAGTCACCTGTCTAAGAGAACCGGAATGAATACCTGGAAAAGGATGCTTATATTCGAAAATTTCAGAATTAAGCGTACCGATTTGTTTCCAGTGTATAACGACTATGTTGGATGTGATTTTTGATTATGAATAGGGATTGTTATCACCATGAGTTCACTGCATATTAACTCCGATAATCACACTCTGCATCTCAACGCAGAGAACTGGCTCTATGCCAATCGCCATCTGGTGACAAAAATATTACGTGAGATATGTCACGAAAAATTAATTAACCCTACCTATCATGGACAACAGCAATATTCTCTGACAATAGGTGACTACCAATACCATTTTCAAGCAGAAACTTATCAGCTCGATCATATTGATATTGATGCCGCTTCCGTAACCAAACTCAGGGATAATCAATCTCAGCCACTTGATGCTATTCAACTGATTATTGAGTTGCATCCGCTGTTGGAAATCCCGGAAAAAATGCTGCCGATTTATCTCGACGAGATATCCAGTACGCTCTACGGTCACGCTTTTAAATATCAGTACAACCGACTTACAGCCCAAGATTTAGCTTATGCCGATTATCAAGTCGTTGAAACGACAATGAGTGAAGGCCATCCAGTCTTTATTGCCAATAATGGCCGAATTGGTTTTGATGCCGATGATTATCAGCGTTATGCACCTGAAAGCGCTAGCCCCGTGACTTTAATCTGGATTGCGGTACATAAGGATAAAGCTATTTTCTCTGCACTATCCGATCTTTCATACCAACAATTAATAGAAGAAGAATTGGGGAAATATCTGCCAGCCCAATTTGAACGCCACCTTAATATGTTGGGATTATGCCCGTCAGATTATTATCTGATGCCTCTCCACCCTTGGCAGTGGCAGCACCGTATTGCGATCAGCTTTGCAGCAGATATTGCCAATAATCATATTGTTTATCTTGGAGAAGGGCATGATCGTTACCTTGCTCAGCAATCTATCCGCACTTTCTTCAACATTACTCAACCGAAGAAGAACTACGTTAAGACCGCCCTATCCGTGCTAAACATGGGCTTTATGCGTGGGCTCGATCCACACAGCATGGTCACAACCCCATCAGTCAATGAGTGGCTCAGCAACTTAGTCCATAATGACAGTTTCTTCCAACAGAAGGGTTTTACCGTATTACGGGAACGTGCTGCTCTCGGTTATTTCAATAACTACTTTGAATCAGCCATTAAGAAGGACAGCCCACATAAGAAAATGTTGTCAGCACTGTGGCGCGAAAGCCCAATGACGCTGTTGCAGGATAACCAACGCTTGATGACAATGGCTTCGTTGCTGCATGTCGATTATCAAGGTCATTCCGTCGTCGCAGCTTTGGTAAAGAGTTCCGGTTTAAATGCAGAAGAGTGGATATCACGTTATCTCGATGCTTACCTCTCGCCATTACTGCGCTCTTTCTTCACCTATGATCTGGTATTTATGCCACATGGCGAAAATCTGATGTTGGTATTGGATAATAACAGCCCAACAAACATGTTGATGAAAGATATTGGTGAAGAAATCGCTATTTTGAATGGTGATCTCCAATTGCCTGAAGAGATTAATTTCCTGCACGTCACTATCGAAGACGATATGAAAATTAACTACATCTTCCTTGATATTTTCGATTGTTTCTTCCGCTACCTGATTCCGCTGTTGCAAAAAGATCTTAATCTACCCGAAGAGCGTTTCTGGCTACTGGTTGCACGCTGTGTCCATAATTACCAATCACAACATCTGCATCAGATTGAAAAATTCCGCCAGTTCGATCTGTTTAAGCGGGAATTTATTCGTACCTGTCTGAACCGTCTGCAAATGGCAAACAATCAACAGATGATCGACCTCGACGATCGCGAAAAGAATCTCAAATTCGCCGGAACCTTAGTTAACCCGCTGTACGCTTTACGCCATGAATACTCGGTTATTCTTCATCAAGCCGAACAGCAATAAATAAAAATATCAACATAGATATACCCTATGGATTTCAAGATGGATCGCGACGGCAAGGGAGTGAATCCCCGGGAGCATAGATAACTATGTGACCGGGGTGAGCGAGTGCAGCCAACAAAGAGGCAACTTGAAAGATGACGGGTATAAATACCAAAAGATTTAATTTGGGGATGGAATGAATAATAAGAAAGTGATGTATCCGTTTTTGCAAAAGGATTCCATGATTAAAAAAACAACTCTTGCAATGACTATACAGTTAGTATTAATGGGAAATAGCTATGCAATCGCGGAAAGTGCACAGAATAAGAGCGATAAAACCGCTGCCCAAAATGACAAGATACTCGTCACCGCTTCACGACCAGAACATGAAGGGGTGACCGAAGACACCGGCATGTACAATACCACGTCGATGGTCACCGCCACCGGTCTAAACCTCTCGGCGCGTGAAACGCCACAGACCGTCAGTGTCGTGACCAAACAACGGATGCTTGACGAAAATCTGGACAGTGTTAATCGCGTCATCGATAGCACAACGGGTATGAACGTACGCCAGTTTGATAGTGATCGTTTCGGGTTTACTTCTCGTGGCATGTCTATCAATAACATCCTGCGTGATGGGGTTGCGACCTACTACGACACTCGCTTTAACTATGGTGACAATCTTTTGGATGCTGACCTGCTTGATCGTATCGAAGTGGTACGTGGAGCAGCCGGTTTGATGGTTGGCCCAGGCAATCCTTCGGCAGCCGTTAACCTGATTCGTAAACGTCCAACCCGCGATTTCCGTGGTGAATTCTCTGCCGGAGCAGGTTCTTGGGATAAATGGCGCACTGGCCTAGATCTCTCTGGCCCATTAAATGACAGCGGCAACCTACGTGGACGTTTCGTTACAGCCTATCAAGCGGCTAACTCTTTTATTGATCGCAATAACAACGAAAGATACCCGTTCTATGGCGTTCTTGAAGCGGATTTGACAGAAAATACCTTGCTGACTATAGGCGTGGATTATCAACGTAATCACACCCGTGGCGGTATGTTTGGTGGTTTGCCGATCTACTTTGCAGACGGCAGCAAAACAGACTATAAACGCAGCGACAGCTATGCACCTGATTGGGCTTTTTCAAAAGTTCGGACCTTCTCTACCTTTACCAGCCTGCAACATAACTTTGACAACGGCTGGAGTGTAAAAGGCACCTTTACTTATGATAATAGCGCTCTGGACCAAAAAGTCCTGTGGGCAACAAGTTTTCCTAACCGTAGCACCAATATTGGTATGGTGCCAGGTAACATGACACTCATCGATGGCAGCCGTCGCCAGAAGAACTACGATCTACAAGTGAACGGTGACTACCGGTTGTTTAACCGTACACATCATGTCAGCTTCGGCTTAAACCATCAGCAACAGGATTTCCAAAACGATTACTTCAACGCAACCTGTATGCTTACACGTCCAAATAGCTGTCCAGGAATAGGTGACTTCACCTCTCCTGGCTGGCAATATCCTGAACCAGAGTGGAGTAATACGCGAACTTATGGCTCGAAAGGCCGTAATGAACAGACCGCAGGTTATGCAGTCACTCAGATTTCTCTGGCAGATCCATTGACCTTGATCCTTGGTGGTCGAGTAACCAGTTGGCAAACACGTGGTGATAATTTCAATACTCCACAAAATGCCAGCTACAGTGACGAATTTGTTCCTTACGGTGGACTGATCTACAACATTACTCAAGACTTGTCGGTTTACACCAGTTATACCGAAATATTCAACCCAGAAAACCAACGTGACCGCAATAACAAATTACTTGCCCCAGTGTCTGGACAAAACTATGAAGTGGGCCTAAAAGGTGTTGCCTTCGATAACAGTCTCGATTATTCACTGGCAGTCTTTGAAATCCGTCAAGATAACCTGCCATTAGTAGATAACAATGCACCGAGACTACCGGATCTCTCCATTCCTCGTTATACAGTGGATGGTACCAAAACTCGCGGGTTCGAAGCAGAAATCAGTGGTCAACTGACAGATAACTGGCGTCTTTATACTGGTTACACGCAATTCCGGGCAACAGATCCTAATGGTGTGCGAATCAATGCCAATACGCCAAACAGGCTGTTTAAGCTGTTTACCACCTACACCTTGCCAGGTGCGATGAGCAATCTGACCATTGGTGGCGGTGTTAACTGGCAGGATAAAACCTGGTTGACCGTTGATGGGCCTGGAAAAACATCAATGCAAGCGAAGCAAGATAGTTTCGCGGTGGTGAACCTGATGAGCCGTTATCAATTCACACCGGATCTCTCTTTGACGGTTAACCTGAATAACGTCTTTGATAAGACCTACTACACCCAGTTCGGCCAATATTCTCAGTATTACTATGGCGCACCTCGCAACATTGAAGCGATCTTGCGTTATAAGTTCTGAGTTTAAAGTCATAATGACACTGCGGACGGCAAACCTTATGTTTCTATTTATTTGAAGGAAAGCAAACAATGAAATTGAAGCGTTGCAAAGGGTTTGCCGTACCGTTGATGCTGTTGGTCAGCCTGTTGGCTGGCTGTGATAAGCCAGCCAGCACAAACAATGCACCGTCAGATGAGCCCGGCTATCCTAAAGAAATTACTACCGCATTGGGTACCGCGGTAATTCCACATCAACCCCAACGTGTTGTCGCATTGGGTGCAGGAGCGGAAGATATCGTACTGGATCTTGGCATCGTCCCTGTCGGTATCGAATCCCACCGTTGGGGCGGGGATGAACAGGGCTATCTACCGTGGTTTAAACAAGCGATACAACAGCGTGGCGAGACTTTGCCAACTGTGATAGAGATGTACCCTGAATTAGACATTGAGAAGGTTATTAGTCTTAAACCTGATCTGATTGTGGCAACCCAATCAGGCCTCACCCAAGAAATTTATGACCATTTATCATATTTCGCCCCAGTGATCGCTTATCCATCTGCCCCTTGGCTCACGACACCACAACAGCAGATTGAATTAATTGCTCGTGCGCTAGATAAACAGCCGCAAGGAGAGCAACTCGCTACTGAACTGAATGTCATATTGCGCGAATCAGGTAATACCATCCCGCATATCAGTGGCTACACTTTCGCCTATATCAAAGCGGGTATCAGCAGTAACATGCTATCGGTATACGTTAGAGGTGATCCTCGTGTCGATACTTTAATACACCTCGGTTTGACGCTACTGCCATCAGTCAGCACATTAGCCGATCCCTTCGGCAGTTTCGCCGCTAATATAGGACTGGAAAATGCCGATTATCTTAATGGCGCGGATATCTTAGTAACTTGGTTCAATAATGAACAAGAACGTAAGGCAGTGGAAGCACAACCACTGTTTCAATCTATCCGTGCCGTACACCTGGGAGGTTATATCCCACTAACTGACCAATCATTGGTCGTTGCCATGTCTTACGGTACACCGCTCAGCTTACGCTGGGGTTTATCACAATTTATGCCCGTGCTGGCAGAGGCAATTAAATCATCATGACAAATCCTAAACGGCGGTTTGTACTGCTACTTGGCTTAGGTCTCATGATACTGCTGACCTTCATTTGTATTATTGCCAGCCTGAGTCTGGGCGCAAAAATGTTACCATTATCAACTATATGGCATCACTATTGGTTAGGTGACAGTGGTAGCTATAGCGATCTGGTCATCAATGCCCGCAAACCACGTACGTTAATTGGCATCATGGCCGGCGCAGCACTCGCGCTTTCCGGTGCTGTAACTCAGGGATTGCTACGTAATCCATTAGCCGAACCGGGTTTACTGGGCGTTAACGCCGGCGCTGCTGCGGTGGTCGTCAGTTTCTCTTTCATACCCATACTGAATGAACTTCCACGTTTCTGGACAGCATTTATTGGCGCAAGTCTAGCTACATTGCTGTTCTACCTGCTCAGTGGAGGACAACGTAATAGCAATCCAGCACGCATGGTATTGACCGGCGCTGCCATTAACGCCTGCCTATTTGCTTTTGTGCAAGGCATTGTATTAATGAATGCCCATGTATTGGATAGCTACCGCTTCTGGACCATTGGATCGCTTAGCGCAATGTCTCTGGCAGAAGCGAGTTCGCTGATACCCTATCTGTTATTTGCCTTAATATTGACCCTTTCACTCAGCTCCTCCCTGAATGTGATGGTGTTTGGTGAAGACATTGCCACCTCACTTGGTGCCAATGTTGCCCGCACCCGCGTGTTGTCGCTTATTACTGCGACCATGCTGGCGGCAGTGGCTACCGCTATGGCAGGCCCTATTGCCTTTATTGGCTTAGCGGCCCCCCACTTGATGCGGGCTTTAGTTGGCAGCGATTTCCGCTGGCTACTACCCTATTGCCTGTTCGCCGGGCCTTGCCTGTTGCTCACTTCCGATATACTGGCACGGTTGGTGATAGCCCCCGGGGAGATCATGGTGGGGATTATCACCGCAGGAATCGGTGGACCGTTGCTCTATCTGGTTATTAAAACCTATCGTGGAGTTAATTATGTCGCAGATTAACCTATCCAGACCGGCAAAAATTCGAACCTTCATGTTGGGAACTGCTGTCTTTCTTGTACCTCCACAACGGACCCAAAGAGCCATCTTATTGATATTGTTACTGCTCTCAGTGCTGTTTTATCTCTCTCTCGCACTGGGTAAGCAAGGTATCGATAATCCCTGGCTAGCAACCTCAACTCCTTATCAAGAATTTATTCTCATACAGCTACGTTTACCCCGCGCATTAGTGGCTATCGGAGCGGGCGCAACACTGGCACTCTCAGGTTCACTTTTTCAACTGACAACCCGTAACGCACTCGGTAGCCCGGATATTATCGGCGTTAATGCCGGCGCTGCTGCTGGCATAGTCGCCACACTGATCATCTGGCCTGGCGTACTGCCGATCCCTTTAGGTGCGCTGCTAGGAGCCAGCTTTGCCGTGCTGTTGGTATACACCGGAAACATTAGTCGCTCTGGGCAGATGCAGACAACCAGAATTGTCATCTCCGGGATTGCTATCGCCGCCCTCTGTATGGCATTTGTTAATTTCGCTATCTCGAATGTGCGTCTTGAGCAAGCACAGCAACTCGCTTCGCTGCTGCACGGTAGCCTCGCCAGCCGAGGTTGGCAAGATGTTGGGTTAATTTATGGAACGTCACTGTTCATCCCCTTTCTACTCTGGTTAGGACGGCAATTAAACTACGTCAATCTGGGCTATGAAGTTGCTAATACGCTCGGTGTACCAGTACGTATCATTCAGCTTATGAGTTTGTCACTGGCAGTCATACTGGCCTCAATGGCGGTACTGGTTGTCGGGCCAGTGGCTTTTATCGCACTTTCTGCTCCACAAATCGCCCGCCGCTTGGTACGGGCCAAAGGCACTGCGCTGTTCTGCTCAGCACTGGTGGGAGCATTACTACTGCTCGCTTCCGATTTAATTACTTTGCTACTTCCTACTTCGGCACGTCTGCCAATAGGTGTTATCACCGCAGGGGTAGGCGGTGTCTATTTGATGTATTTGCTGTACGCTGAATTAAGGAGAACAAAGTCATGTCATCCGATGTGAATTCCTCAACCACCACCTCACGACTAACAGCCCAAGCACTTTCGCTAGCATACGGCAAGAAAACGATTGTTGAGTGTCTGGATATTTCTATTCGTGATGGTGAATTCAGCGTCATCATTGGCCCAAATGGTTGTGGAAAATCGACACTACTACGCGCCATTAGCCGAGGTATAACGCCACAGCACGGTGAAATTCTGCTTGATGGGAACAATATTCAACATTACAAACCGAAAACGGTAGCACGTGAGCTATCTCTGCTAACACAAGGGGCAATCATCACCGAAGCGTTGACCGTATACGATTTGGTTTCACGTGGACGTTACGCTCATCAATCCTTTTTACGACAGTGGTCAGCAGAAGATGAACGAGCAGTTAACGACGCGTTACATGCGGTCGAACTCCAGGAGATGTCGCAACAGTTAGTGAGTGAACTTTCCGGTGGTCAGCGCCAACGCGCCTGGTTTGCTATGACATTGGCACAACAAACACCCATTGTACTGTTAGATGAACCAACCACTTATCTGGACATCACTCATCAGATTGAAATGCTCGATCTTTGCCAACGTTTACATTTACAGGGAAAAACGTTGGTGCTGGTACTGCACGATATTAACCTGGCACTACGTTACGCTTCACATTTAATTATGATGAAGAATGGTAAAATTTACGCCGAAGGTGTGCCAGAAGAGATTATCAACGAACAGAGTATCGCCGATGTGTTTGGTCTCCCTTGCCGTATTATTTGCGATCCAGAATCAGGTAAGCCATTGATTATTCCAAAATATAATCCCATCTGAATCGTGAATGAGCGGCTTATGATGCTGTATTGACAAGCAATTATAGGTGCCCAAAAGATTTACCACTTGATAATGACAATGATAATAATAATAATTATCATAATTATATTTACAATGATTAGTCATATGTAAGATACTACAATCAGGTAGTAGGAACATGTAAACAGGGAGTTGATGGTGTCAAATACAAACGATTCGGTTACCTCTTTAACCACCGTGGTAATTGAAGATATCATCCAGTTATTTGAACAAACGTTTAGCCATTTTACTGCCACCATGAGAGTAAATGCAGACAATATCCCTGCTACCAGCATGAGTTTTCCTCAATGGTCAGATACAAGAGAATTTCCGGTATTAATTCAACGCTATCAGGATGAATACTACGGTGACAATGATATAAAACCTAACCAAAAAGCGCTGTATTCTTTATGGGCTCAATGGTATTTTGGTTTGGTTATTCCCCCGATGATATTAATGTTGCTGGAATATCCACAAGCAGTGGATACTCATTACAATCTTTTTCGGCTTGAATTCCATGACAGTGGCAGGCCAGATATTGTTTACTATCATTTAACCTGGCTAAATGAATCACCTTTATCACTACTTCATCGTCATTATTCTCTGTTGGATCGCCATATTATTCCTGTATGTGAAAAGATCGAATCATATCAGGGGATAAATGGACGGCTTCTATGGAATAATATCGGTTATATTATGCATTGGTATCTTGCTGAGTTCAGCACAAGAATAAATAGCAAGTCATATCAAGAAATTATAAATGGTCTTTTTATGGAACCACAATTACCTGATGGTAGAGACAACCCCCTTTACCGTACTGTTATTTTACGGCATAACAATATGCAACGTCGCAGTTGTTGCCAGAGAAATAAACTACCTGGCGTCGGTAATTGCCATGATTGCCCTTTGGAATCTAAGGTAGAAAGCAAACACTAACATTCTATTCTATAATTTTTTAATTCTTATCTGTTCCGGCAGAAAGAGATTATTATGATTTAATCGCGCTACTATTCAACAGTTATTTAATCTAACCAAATACTACACATAATAAAATCAATGATGTTGGGCAATAACCAAATCACAACCTATATATGAAATAACAAGGACATATAATGTACGGAGACGCTCTGCTATTAGACAATTCACTCACAAAAGATAGTCATATAACGGACGAAGATTTTTCCAGATATTTCTTAAATATGCATAGTGCTGGAGACTATCTTGATGACGCTTATAATGTCATTACCAGAATAAAGAAAATATTACAGCAGGTGGATAAGCCTTTCAGTGGGATATTACCCAATGAGTTATCCCCACTATTTTCTAAAGTGAATTTAGATCTTCCACTCACCTCTTTAAACCAAGCTTTAGATGAGTTACAGCAACTTTATATTAAAGATGCTGTTTATTTTCATCATCCAAAGTATGTGGCGCATCTTAATTGTCCATTAGTATTACCCGCCGTTCTGGCTGAAACCATTATTGGAGCGATTAATTCTTCACTGGATACTTGGGATCAAAGCGCTGGCGGGACACTAATAGAGCAAAAAGTTCTCGACTGGACACGAGATAAAATGGCATTAGGTACAAATGCCGATGGTATCTTTACTAGTGGCGGCACCCAATCAAATCTGATGGCAATGCTACTTGCGCGGGATCATTTTTGTCACCAGCGCAATCCTGAACATAAAAATCAGCTACATGGTCTGCCAGCAGATTTTCATAAACTGCGTATTTTTACCTCGACAGTCAGCCATTTCAGTACACAAAAAGCCGCCGCTATCCTGGGTTTGGGGTACAACGCTGTTGTATCTGTTCCTCACGACAGTGAGTTCCGTATGGACCCTCAAGCATTGGAACAAAGCATTAACCAATGCATCGAACAGGGCAACATTCCTTTTGCCATTGTTGCTACGACGGGTACCACAGATTTCGGCAGTATTGACCCACTTCATCCTATCGCGGCTATCGCCAAGCAATATAGTATCTGGCTACATGTGGATGCGGCATACGGATGCGGTTTACTGGTTTCACCTCGTCGCGCTTATCTACTGGAAGGCATTAATTTAGCGGATTCTGTCACGGTGGATTACCATAAGTCATTTTTCCAGCCAGTCAGTTGCAGTGCTTTCTTCGTCAAAAATAAGAAGCACTTATCCCATTTGACTTATCATGCCGAATATTTAAATCCACTCAGTGCCTCACAAGAGGGTACACCCAATCTGGTCAATAAAAGTATCCAGACAACTCGTCGTTTTGATGCATTGAAAATGTGGCTGACATTACGAATTATGGGTGCAAAACGACTCGGACAAGCTTTTGATAAAGTGGTCGATACTGCTCAGGATGCCTATCGATTAATGGCACAGAATCCCTATTTTGAACTTATTCATTATCCAGAATTAAGTACTTTGGTTTTCCGTTTTATTCCTAAACAAAAATTACCTGATGCGGATATTGATGCCATCAATGCGGCCATTCGTAAGGTACTATTCCGTGAAGGTAATACCGTTATTGCGGGTACCAAAGTCAATGGCAGACAATATCTGAAATTCACTTTCCTCAACCCGGCAACAAGCCAACAACATCTACAAGAAATTGTGCATAGCATCGTAATGCACGGAAACGATTTTCTGGCAACACATAATAACAACTAATGAGATTAATATTATTCACCAGGAGAAATTATGACAACTCGCCCTTATGATTTTATTGCCATTGGAATTGGTCCTTTTAATCTCGGACTGGCTTGTTTAACTCAGCCACTAGAAGATATTCATAGCCTGTTCATTGATCAAAAACCGGGCTTTGATTGGCATCCGGGAATGATGCTAGAAAATTCCACCATGCAGACCCCTTTTATGTCAGATCTGGTGACCTTAGCATCTCCCACTCATCCACTTAGCTTCCTTAATTACATCAAGCAGAAAGGGAGAATATACTCTTTTTATATCCGGGAAAGTTTTTTCCTGATGCGTAAGGAATATAACCAATATTGTCAGTGGGCGGCAGAACAGTTATCTAATTTACGCTTTAACACACGCGTTGACAGTATCAGCTATGATGAAGACGCTTCGCTATATACACTACATTGTTCAGATACGTTAACTGGGCAGCAACACCAATTTGTTTGTAAAAAATTGGTATTGGGTACCGGACCTGCACCTTATATTCCAAAGTGTTGCCAACCGTTCTCTGAACGGATGGTGACATCTGGTGATTATTTAAATAACAAAGCGACCTTGCAACAAAAACGATCTATTACTGTTCTGGGTAGTGGACAAAGTGCCGCAGAGATTTTCTACGATTTGCTCAGTGATATTGATAAATTCGATTATCAACTTAATTGGCTGACCCGTTCGCCACGTTTTTTCCCGCTGGAATATACCAAGCTGACACTAGAAATGACGTCACCAGAATATATAGATTATTTCTATAGTCTCCCGGGCGACAAGCGTGATGCATTAAATTTGTCCCACAAGCAGCTTTATAAAGGTATCAATAGTTCATTAATCAACGATATTTTCGATTTAATGTACACCAAACGATTAAATGGCAAGTTAAACGTCAACTTATATACCAATAGTGAATTACGACAAGTTAGCCATGCTAATAATGGCCGCGACCTAACATTGGCGTTATTCCAACACGAGCAGGAGCAATCATTTTCTCTCGACACCGAAGGAGTCGTTCTGGCAACCGGCTATCAGTATCAAATCCCGACTTTTATTGAAGGCATACATCACCTTATCCATTGGGATGAAAAAGGACGTTATGGTGTACAGCGTAATTACAGTATCGATCAGAACAATACCATTTTCATACAGAACGTAGAATTACATACCCACGGTTTCGTCACGCCGGATCTGGGAATGGCCTGTTATCGCAACTCTTGTTTGATTTATGAAATTACCGGTATTGAACATTATCCGATTGAGAAAAGTATCGCTTTCCAGCAGTTCAGCGTTGACACCGAAGGAGCATGCTAATGTCCGTCTTTAATCCTACGCTGTTTGAAAAATCCTTGCCTGAAATAGGTACCTTTACATTACGTCCACTGGATCTAGAACGGGATATTCCCATATTAACTGACTGGGTTAACCAGGATTACGCCCATTATTGGGGAATGATAAATAATACCGAACAACAAGTATGGGAATTTTATCAGGACTTAGAATCCCGCCACCCGGGCAGTGTATTTATTGGAATCTATCGGGAGCAACCTGCTTTTCTATTAGAGTGTTATCGTGCACAAGATGATCTGATTGGAAAATATTATCCAGCACACCCAGATGATATGGGAATGCATATTCTGGTTGCACCACCGCAAGCAAAAATAAGGCATTTCACCTGGGGAATTTTCCAAACCATCATGGCCTTTCTGTTTAGTGATCCTACTGTGGCTCGTATTGTGGTTGAGCCCGATATACGTAATGAGAAAATTCACAAACTTAA
Source organism: Photorhabdus sp. RW14-46 (assembly GCF_963887965.1). Taxonomy (NCBI): domain Bacteria; kingdom Pseudomonadati; phylum Pseudomonadota; class Gammaproteobacteria; order Enterobacterales; family Morganellaceae; genus Photorhabdus; species Photorhabdus sp. RW14-46. The sequence goes on from NZ_CAWPHH010000014.1 coordinate 23,771, forward strand.
TCTGCGGGCCGGTTTTGTTTATCAGAAGGCATTGGTATTACCAAATAAAACAGCCAAGTTAGCCTTTTGCACCAGAGAACAGCATCAGATTGCGTTACAGCGGGAACATCACGCGACAACACCAACCCACTCAGGTTCATTGATGACAAATGCCATGCACTTGCAACCAGCGGTCTGGCAGAAAGTTAATCGTCTGCACTTGTGTAAAGCTATTGCTGAATTTTCACACGAATGTTTACTCGTGCCTCAACAGTTAACTGAAAAAGCAGATAGTGATGGATATCACCATTACCGTTTGGACAGTTACCGTTTGAATAGTGCTGACCATCTGGTCAGCTATACTTTTCGGGCACGGCGTATGGCACTGGATCACTGGCTGATTGATGCCGATTCGTTACAGAAAAATGCCAACGGAGAAGAAAAAGCACTCGATTCCTTGCTATTCATTATTGAGTTCAAACAACAACTTGGCATCAGCGATGTCGTAATGACTACCTATCTGGAAGAAATTACCAGTACTCTCTATAGCAGTGCTTTTAAGCATAACAGAATCGGTATCAGTGCAATGGATCTCGTGAATACTGATTTTCAGGCGCTGGAAGGGGAGATGATGGAAGGACACCCCTCCTTCGTCGCCAACAATGGCCGGATTGGTTTTGATATTGGTGATTTCCAGAACTTTAGTCCCGAAGCGGCCTCTGCTATACATTTAGTATGGCTAGCCGCCCATAAGAGCAAGGCACACTTTGCTTGCATCGAGCAACTCAATTATCAACAGTTGCTGGAACAAGAACTAGGCACCACCACAATGGCTGAATTTGATCAGCGGTTGATCGCGCTTAACCTTAATCCAGAGGATTATGTTCTGATGCCAGTTCACCCTTGGCAATGGCAGAACAAACTGGCATCGGTGTTTGCGCCTGATATTGCTAATCAGAAATTGGTCTACCTTGGTATTGGTGCTGATACCTATCAGGCACAACAGTCAATCCGCACCCTATTCAATCGCAGTCACCCTCAGCGATATTATGTAAAAATGGCGTTGTCCATTCTCAATATGGGATTCATGCGCGGTTTATCACCTTATTACATGGCGACGACACCGGGCATTAACGACTGGTTATTTGATTTGGTAACACAAGATCCCATCCTGCAACGTTATCGTTTTAAAATTTTACGAGAAGTCGCCAGTGTTGGCTTCAAAAACAGCTATTACGAGCAAGCAATCAGTAGTGATACGCCTTATAAAAAAATGATGGCGGCACTATGGCGAGAAAACCCACTGCAACTCATTGAACCTGGGCAACAAGTGATGACTATGGCTGCGTTACTGCACAGTGATCAGCAAGGGAATGCCCTATTGCCCGCATTAATTTCCGCATCCGGCCTGCCTACTCAGGAATGGTTACGTCGCTATTTAGAGAGTTATCTTGCTCCACTGTTACACTGTTTGTACGCTTATGATCTAATGTTTATGCCACACGGCGAAAACATCATTCTGGTATTGGAAAACCATATTCCACAGCACATCTTCATGAAAGATTTAGCGGAAGAGATTCTGGTCATGAATCCCGACGCCGATTTACCGGAAAAAGCGAGTCGAGTCAAAGTAGACATGCCAGAAGATATGAAAACACTCACTATCTTATCTGATGTATTTGACGGTATATTCCGATATCTGGCTGCAATACTGGATGAACAGGGTGACTATTCACAGGATCTTTTCTGGCAGGCTGTAGCAGAGTGTATTTTAAGCTATCAGCACAACCATCCTGAATTGAGTGAGCAATTTATACGTTATGAGCTGTTTACACCGGAGATTAAACGCTGCTGTCTAAATCGTCTGCAAATAGCGAATAACCGTCAGATGCTTGATTTAGCTGATCCGGCTCAAAGTTTACAGTTTGCTGATAACCTGATTAACCCAATTGCCAAATTTGGTCATTCGTAACAATGAGCATGGAAAACGGTGCCTCATCAGTAATATAGTGACTATTTTATATAAGGCGGTGCTGCTACAGTACTGCCTTCTTTATTTACATATACACATAATTTCAGTAGATTAAATTCCAGCACCAATATTATTTTCCATTTCAACTTACCTATACTGATGTTATTCAGATTATTGCCAAGCATTCCTTAAAGCTGGCAAGATTAGCAATAAAAGCACAACATTAACAAGTCATTAACTATATAAAGTCATATTGATAACACATACCTTTATTTAGATTTAGGAATAAAATTAAATGTCTACAACGCTATTAACCCTGGAAGAAGCCCGGCAAGTGATTGGTCATGCTTTTGTTCACAATATGCCTTTTAACCAATTATTAGGACTTGAACTGATTCGGTTTGAACAAGATTACGTAGAAATACAATTCCGTAATCAAAGGAAATTAGTAGGTAATATCGCACAAAAAATTTTACATGGTGGTGTAATTGCCTCAGTGCTTGACGTATGTGGTGGATTGGTCTGTATCGGTAACGCCTTGACCCGTCTGGTACCCGCATCATTAGAAGAATTAGAAAAACGATTATCCATAATGGGAACGATTGATTTACGGGTGGATTATCTACGCCCCGGTCGTGGTGAATTATTCACCGCCACCAGTAGCATTATCCGCAATGGCAACAAAGTTTCCGTCGCCAGAGCAGAACTACATAATGAGCAGAGAGCCCATATCGCCAGTGTAACGGCGACCTATCTGGTAGGATGACAATATAATTTTAATCGCTTGCGTAATATTCAGCCCGGTGACATATTATTTTCACGTTAACGGGCTAAAAACTCATGACACTCTTTCCACCTTTATTAACATCAGGACAATATGAACAAGCCACAAACTACCAAAGGAGTACTGTATGCCTTCGGTGCCTGTTTTATCTGGGGAATCGCACCAATTTATTTTAAACATATCCAGCAAGTACCTGCTGACGAAATCCTGACCCATCGTATTATTTGGTCGTTTTTCTTTATGTTGCTACTGCTAACATTGACTCGTCACTGGTCACAGGTAGTCAAAGTTTTTCATCAACCTAAAAAAGTGCTATTACTGGCAGTGACGGCCACTGTCGTTGCCTGTAACTGGCTGATTTACATCTGGGCGGTAAATCACGGCCATATGCTGGAAGCCAGCCTGGGTTATTTCATTAGTCCACTGGTTAATGTTTTGTTTGGTATGCTGTTTTTGAGTGAGCGTTTCCGCCGCATGCAATGGGCGGCGGTTATTCTGGCCTTCACCGGCGTGTTAATCCAATTATGGCAATTTGGTTCTATACCGGTTATTGGATTAAGTTTGGCTGTTACTTTCGCCCTGTATGCCCTGCTGCGAAAGAAGATGAATGTTGATGCTCAAACAGGCATGACGATTGAAACACTGTGGTTACTGCCGGTTGCCGCCATTTACCTATTTGGTTTTGCCAACAGCCCAACCAGTGATTTAACTGCTAACCCAATGACACTGAATCTATGGCTGATTGCTGCGGGTATTATCACTACTGTACCATTGCTGTTATACACAGAAGCCGCTGCTCACCTGCGCCTATCCACACTAGGGTTCTTTCAGTATGTCGGCCCAACGCTGATGTTCCTGCTAGCAACTTTGGTTTATGGTGAACAAATAGGCATTGACCGTCTGATTACTTTCGGCTTTATCTGGGCTGCATTAGTGCTGTTTACATTGGATGCAGTGTATACACAGCGTAGATCGCAGAGATAGCAAAACAATGAAAATAACCATCAGATTAGCCGGTACAACCGAACAGCTCGCCCTTGAAGCTCTCCAATTACGTGCATCTCTTATGTGGGAAGAAGATAGGGAATTACTACTAGCAAATCCCCATATGATAGAACTGCCGATAGAATATATTACAGCAGGATATGTTTATATTGCGGAACAAGCTAATGTAATCTTGGGATTTTGTGTTGTATTACCGCTATCTGATGGAAATGCAGAACTTGATGGAATATTTATTGAACCGGGCTTTTGGCATCAAGGTATTGGCAAGCAATTGGTGCAAATCACATTGAATGATCTTCATATAAAAGGCAAAGTCTCATTACAGGTGCTAGCTAATCCGCAAGCAGAAGGGTTTTATATTGCCCTTGGCTTTAAACACTTGGGAAAAGAATATACTCAATTAGGAACAGCGATTCGTATGATTAAGTACATCCTGTAAAATAAGCTAATTCTATTTTATATATTAATGCCTTTCTCGTTACATCTACTTTATCTTTAATAATCAAACTTGGATTCACATAATAAGTGCAACATCGTTAATCTGGAAGTAAACATGTTCGTATTCCCTTAAATAATTCATTTGGTGTTTTCCCACCTCGTGTTTTTCGGGGGCGATTATTTGACCGATTTGACACAAAATTTATTTCCTGCTCAGAGATTTTATTAAAATCGGTTCCCTTTGGAAAGTATTGTCTAATTAACCCATTGATATTCTCGTTGATCCCTCTTTCCCAAGGCGAATAAGGGTGGGCAAAGTAAATTTGGGTTTCTAATGTTTCACTGATGATTTCATGAGCTGCGAACTCCAAGCCGTTATCGAATGTGATAGTCTTAACCTTTTGTTTTAACGGGTATAATACTTTCACTGCCGCTTTCGCGACTTCTGATGCCCGTTTACTATCAACTTTAACAATAATTGTATACAGCGTTTTGCGGTCTACTAGTGTTAATAATGCACTTTTTTTATCTTTCCCAATTATCGTATCCCCTTCCCAGTCGCCAATACGGGCTTTTTTATCAACGAGTTCCGGACGCTCATCAATACTGACCCGATTTTTAATTTTGCCTCTTCTTTCATAGCGACCATAGCGTTTGCGATAGGGTTTTCTGGCTATTCGCAGATGTTGCCATAAATCACCCCCCTCTATTTTATCTTGATAAATCAACCTATAAATCGTCTCATGATGCAACAATATCCCTTTATGTTGCTTCAGATAATCAGCCACCTGTTCAGGACTTAAGTCTTTCCAAATTAATCGTTTTATCCATTTTTTTACTTCCGGCGTTATTTTCACGGCTTTCTTTGCAAAATGACGACGAGCCAATCCCTTCAAATGAGCCTGTTCAGGGCAGTATATCTGGACTTCTTGATTTCTCTTCAATTCTCTGCTGATGGTCGACGGGCTTCGCTTAAGTGACTGAGCAATGAAAAGCTGTGAAAAACCGGCTTCTTTTAAACTGGAAATCGGGTATCTTTCTGTTTCGGTCAGTTGTGTATAGGCCATAGCGCATTCTCCTGTGGCGGGAAAGATGCCTACTATAGCAACTGACCACCCTTCTGAAAAATTGCGCTTATTAGTCGAATCCGCCATGCCAATTTATTATTAACTTTTAATATATTTACAGAAAATTAATATTTTTAATTATTAACCGTCATTCCGCACCTAATTCCTAATTTAAAATAAGTATTTCTCGACCAACTAGCCGGCTTTCATGGGACACACAGCTGCCTTTCTGTACTTCAAAATGAAATTTCACTATTTCTGTGCTAACTCACACTCTCTGCGGTGATATGGCTTTCTGATATTCCTTGGTAGATTGTCCTGTCAGGAGGAGATTGGGAACAATTTGTAGTACTGAATCACTGGCGCTTTATCTGGATAAACGAGGTACCACCGCCTAAAATGGAAGACGTGTCGATTCTTAACAATATTCTGGAGGATGAATACAGAAAGTTGTCACTAAAATGTATTCATACAAAACACTATGACCCAAGATCATAAACTACAAGTCGAAGCTATTAGATGCGGTACGGTGATTGACCATATCCCGGCTCAGGTCGGCTTCAAACTACTCTCTCTGTTTAAGCTAACTGAAACCGATCAACGCATTACCATCGGCCTGAATTTACCTTCCAATCGACTAGGTAAAAAAGATCTCATCAAAATCGAAAATACATTCCTGACAGAGCAGCAAGCTAACCAACTTGCTATGTATGCACCGAATGCTACGGTGAACTGTATTGAAAACTATGAAGTTGTGAAGAAACTTCCCATTAATTTGCCTAAGTGTATCGATAACGTATTAGTCTGCCCTAACAGCAACTGCATCAGCCACAATGAACCCGTAGAAAGCAGTTTTCGAGTCAAAGTGACAGTGGAAGATGTGGTGCTAACCTGCAAATACTGCGAGAAAGAATTTGACCGCAATGTGGTGATTCTCAACGATTGAACGATCTATACCCGTTATCTTTCAAGTTGCCTCTTTGTTGGCTGCACTCGCTCACCCCGGTCACATAGTTCGCTATGCTCCCGGGGACTCGCTCCCTTGCCGTCGCGATGCATCTTGAAATCCATTGGGTATATGTCAGTTGCTGAGGCAGAAGCGGGCACTATAATAGTACCCTTGATGAAATATTTATTCAGTTATCACATTAACAGGAGAACCTATGTCATACGAGATTAATACCAATAAAGCCCCAGCGGCAATTGGTCCATATGTTCAGGGGGTTGATCTAGGCAATATGGTCATCACTTCCGGCCAGATCCCAGTCAATCCAGAAACAGGTGATGTCGCAGAAGATATCGCCGCTCAAGCTCGTCAATCACTGGAAAATGTTAAAGCTATCGTTGAAAGAGCAGGCCTCACTGTAGGTGACATTGTTAAAACAACTGTCTTCGTTAAAGACCTGAATGACTTCGGTACCGTTAACGCAACTTATGAAGCATTCTTCAAAGAACACAATGCATCTTTCCCAGCCCGTTCTTGTGTTGAAGTAGCCCGTCTGCCAAAAGACGTTAAAATCGAAATCGAAGCTATCGCGATTCGTAAATAATCCCTGCCCTGTTTTCTACAACCCCTTGGTTAGTTACTGACCAAGGGGTTGTACTTTTCACTGAACCTTAAAATATTAAGTCTCCATTCTTTGTTTCAGATCAAATGAGATCGTGATTATCCCACTCAAAATTACTATATCTTGTGTTTAAATATAAAAATAAGACTATATATAGCAACATCTATCTTCAAACTGGATATCAAAACGAGAATAGTTTGCCCTTCGGATAACATTCTCAAGGAGTCATATTGTGAAAACTGTTGTGATAAAACGGGATGGTCGCCAGGTACCATTTGATGAAACACGTATCAGAGATGCCGTAAAACGGGCCACTTCTGCCGTTGGCATGACGGATGATGAGTATTGTATCCAAGTTGCATCCGCAGTAACGCAATCAATGGCTGACTACAGGCAAGTTGATGTACAAGATATTCAGAACGCAGTAGAACATCAATTGATAGCAAACAAGCATGATCACCTTGTCCACCGCTATATTCAATATCGTCACGATAGGGATACTGTCCGAGAATTACACAGCCGACTTAATCAAGAAATCCGTGGCTTAGTTGAACAGAGTAACGTTTCCCTACTCAATGAGAACGCCAATAAAGACAGCAAAGTGATTCCAACTCAACGGGATCTGCTGGCCGGGATTGTTGCTAAAAATTATGCCAAACAATATATTCTGCCGCGTAATGTGGTATTAGCCCACGAAAAAGGCGAAATCCACTATCATGATCTCGATTATTCCCCCTTTTTCCCAATGTTTAATTGTATGTTGATCGATCTGAAAGGTATGCTAACTCATGGGTTCAAAATGGGTAATGCTGAAATAGAACCACCAAAATCCATTTCAACCGCAACGGCGGTAACGGCTCAAATTATCGCTCAGGTTGCCAGCCATATTTATGGCGGTACCACCATCAATCGTATAGATGAAGCATTGGCCCCCTTCGTTAAAGCCAGCTATGAAAAACATTTGGCGATTGCCGAAGAGTGGGATATCACTGATAAAAAATCTTATGCCGAAGTACGAGCAGAAAAAGAGTGTTATGACGCTTTTCAATCACTGGAATATGAAGTTAATACACTGCATACCGCCAATGGGCAGACTCCTTTTGTCACTTTTGGCTTTGGTCTGGGTACATCAAAAGAATCCCGTCTAATCCAACAATCTATTCTGCGTAACCGCATTGCTGGTTTGGGTAAGAACCACAAAACAGCGGTGTTCCCCAAACTGGTATTTGCTATCCGTGATGGCCTGAATCACAAACTCGGTGATCCTAACTATGATATCAAGCAACTGGCTCTCAAATGTGCCAGTAAGCGCATGTACCCAGATATTCTTAACTATGATCAAGTGGTTAAGGTCACAGGCTCCTTTAAAACCCCAATGGGTTGTCGCAGTTTCCTCGGTGTTTATGAGGAAAAGGGGGAACAAATTCATGAAGGACGCAATAACTTAGGGGTTATCAGTTTGAACCTGCCTCGGATAGCTATCGAAGCCAAAGGAGATGAAAAACATTTCTGGCAATTACTAAACAAACGTCTGGCACTGGCAAAGCAAGCACTAATGACCCGTATTACCCGCTTGGAAAGTGTCAAAGCACGAGTTGCACCCATCCTTTATATGGAAGGTGCCTGCGGGGTTCGCTTGAAAGCCGATGATAATATCGCTGAAATCTTTAAGCATGGCCGGGCCTCTATCTCCCTAGGCTATATTGGTATTCATGAGACCATTAATGCATTGTATGGCAATCAAGTTCATCTATTTGATGATCAACAATTACGTGTAAAAGCACTCTCAATTGTTGATCATCTGCGAAAAGCCACTGATCAATGGAAAAAAGAGACAGGTTATGGTTTCAGTTTGTACAGCACACCAAGTGAAAATCTATGTGACCGTTTCTGCCGCCTTGACACCGCTGAGTTTGGCGTGATTGAAGGAGTGACAGACAAAGGTTATTACACCAACAGTTTCCATCTTGACGTTGAAAAGAAGGTCAATCCTTATGACAAATTGGATTTTGAAGCCCCTTATCCATCACTAACAAATGGTGGCTTTATCTGTTACGGCGAATATCCTAATCTGCAACATAATCTAAAAGCACTGGAAGATGTCTGGGATTACAGCTACTCACGTGTCCCTTATTACGGTACCAATACCCCCATCGACGAATGCTATGAATGTGGATTCACCGGTGAATTCTCCTGTACCAGTAAAGGGTTTACCTGCCCACGCTGTGGCAATCATGAACCTTCCAGAGTATCAGTCATCCGCCGCGTCTGTGGTTATCTGGGAAGCCCTGATGCCCGCCCATTCAATGCAGGTAAACAAGAAGAGGTGAAACGCAGAGTAAAGCATCTGACAAATGGGCAATTAGGCTAATTTAAGGCAGGCTGATAACGTGAATTACCACCAATACTACTCTGTTGATGTGGTCAACGGCCCCGGAACCCGCTGCACACTATTTGTCGCGGGGTGCGAACATCAATGCCCCGGTTGTTATAACAAAAGTACCTGGCGGGTGAACTCCGGCCAACCATTTACGCAGGAAATGGAAGACCGTGTAATTTTTGATTTACAGGACAAACGTATTAAACGACAAGGGCTATCTTTATCTGGCGGAGATCCCCTACATCCACACAACACATCCGCAATCCTGCAATTGGTAAAACGGGTTAAAGCAGAGTGCCCAGACAAGGACATTTGGCTTTGGACAGGTTATCGGCTAAAGGAACTTAGCGAAATTCAACAGGAAATTGTCAGCTATATTAATGTGCTAGTGGATGGCAAGTTTATACAAGAGCTTTATGAGCCCGGTTTACTATGGCGTGGTAGCTACAACCAGATTATTTATAGATTAAGATAATTTTATCGCTGCCAGCAGATTTTTTTACCAAATCCAAGCGTATTATCAGTCATCTTTATTTCATTGAGATTCAGTTGCCAAATAGGTGTTTTAACAGCAATTGCCACAGGAAAACGGCGGCAATAACGTGCTCTGGCCACTTTATCTTTTTCACCCTCAAGACGAATGACTTCTCCTTTGAACTGAATACCTTTTATCTGTGCAATATGACGAATCTGCCCGGCAATGGTACCTGCAATTTGTGGATTTACCTGCATCATTTCACCGTGGCGAGTATGAAGTTCAGTCATAAACCAAAAGGCTATTTCATCGGCATTGAAAACATAGAAACAATTTGCGCACCAAATATCATCACCGGTTGCTGTACAAAGCGTTAGGACATGCTGTCTTGCGAGGTATCTGTGGATAATCTGAAAGTTTTCAGTCGCGTTCACTCTCTCTCCAATAGCAGGATTGTATCTGCCTCGAAGCCCAGAACCACGCCGGGATAAACATCATCCTACGGCGTGTTCTGATATCTCCTGACAGGGACAGGGTTCAGTATGCTCTACTATAAATTAGTTATAGATCTCAGCAACACCTGATAATTGATTCTTACCGCTGGCAGAGATAATACGGAAAGAAGATGCGCCTGCTTTGTCAGCTTTTTTGGATAATTCGGCACTTAGGGTTTCCAAAGTATCAGCCCCCGTTACAGAAACTACACCAATTTTAGGGGAAGAAGAAGTTTGAACTTCTGTTGCCGCTATACTACCAAAAGAGATAGCACTTAAAGCTAAAGCAACAGCGATATATTTTACGTTTTTCATACTATGATCCTTGATCAATTTTTAGTGGAATGAGTTACTCTCTGTGATGTGGATCATAGTATGCTCTAAAGGCCGGAATAAAAATTAGCAATTATTGCTATTTTATTTCAATTTTTTTGAATAAATAATGCGACGTATAGCAAATTGATATGTAACAGGTTTTATAAAACTGTTATATTGTAATAACTTAAACTAAATTATTCAGAAAAATGATATAGAAAAACGTTCGAGTAAAATATAAATATCAAAAATAGAAAATTCAGAAAAAAATTATATGGCTGAAAATCAATGGGTTCTTTACTTACTGAAAACAAAATCAGGCATGCTTTATACCGGGATAACAACAAATATTCACCGCCGTTTTGCACAACATGAAAACGGGAAAGGAGCCAAATCACTGAGGGGGAAAGGGCCGTTACAGCTAGTTTTCAGTAGTTATGCCGGAGACCGCTCCAATGCCTCACAACTGGAATATCAAGTAAAACAATTAAGTAAACAGCAAAAAGAGAGGCTGGTTATTTGCCAGCCCGTCTGTATAGCAGAATATTTAGCATCAATTAGAAACGGTCAAAGTGTGAGGAGTAAGTAACCAACCCCTTATGGTCAGCCAAAGAACTATCAGCTAATTCATATACCTGAAAATAAGATTCACACGTTGACCACTGGCAATGCAACTGATGCTCACTGGCAAGCGTAAAACCAAACCGGCAATAGTAGTGTGGATCACCCAAAACAACGACGACGCCATAGCCAAATTCATTCAGGCTATCCAAACCTTCATACACCAGCTTTTCACCAATCCCCTGCCGACGATATTCTTCAGCAACCGCTAACGGTGCCAAACCAACCCATTGGTGATCTTCACCATTAATATCCACCGGACTAAAAGCCACATAACCGATTACCTGGCCTTCGTCATCTGTAGCAACCACACCTAACGTCAATAATCCATCTTCCCGCAATTGTTGGACCAATTCCGCTTCTGCCGGGGTATCAAAAGATTTCCGTAATAATTGATCTATTCCCGCTGCATCTACTGGAATTTCTACTCTGATCAACATGATAATTGCGCAAGATCGTGCTGATCCGCGCCCTCCGGCAAACTCGCTTTTATACATTCAGCCAATTGGAACAAACCCGCACAAAGAACAGCAAGCATGAACTTTAGCGCTAACGTATCTACCAAATTTTTAACACACAACCCTAATTCTGTACGAATAACCATTAGAATCAGATAATTGGCTTCGTCGCTGAAACTAACCTCTTCCTGCTTATACTGGTTGATAACTAAATGACTATCACGAACAGTAATAAACCAGTGCAGAGTAAGATTGTGGATTTTTCCTAACACAGCTCAGACTCCTTACTTGATAAAGTAACGTAGCTATTTAGCCAAAATATATCGGCATTCGCCCGATCCTACATCAAGAATCCAATACAGACCTAACTGTAAATTTTACCTTTTAATTATTAGGGTAATATCTGACTATAAACTGCGCTAAATCAAAACATCCCACCACTAATTCAATTACAATTACTAATCATTTATTACTTTATTCCGGTATTTTATATGGAGTAACTTTGCCCCACAAAAAATTTATTTACGTGACACAGTTGTCGTCGATAACGAAGAAGAACTTATCTATATCTGTCTGAAATATGATATTAAAGCCCATGATTCTTTAATCCAAATGGAAACAAAAGCATCTCATAAACATACAGTTATAGAAAAAAATGTAAACATAAGTTGCATGCTGAAATTAAAATTTACACATACTGATTATAGCCGATTGCAAATTTTTGGCTTAATGTATGGCATCAGTCCATATGTATTTCTTAAATTATTGAGAGAGATAATGCGAAAAAGTACGCATAGGATTTATTAAGATTTGCTTCTTTATTGATTATCCTTGGGCTGAATTGTCACAAATGTATATAGTTTAATCCTTATACAATAAATAGGAACAGTGTATGGAAAGCCAAGATATTTATTCAAAATTCATTGGTAAGAGGATAAAGCTATGGATGGATGAGCGTTTCCCGCTACAAAATGCGCCGCTTTTCTTTATCTTTTATATCATTAGCTATTCCGTAGCTTTTTATTCAATAGGGGAAAAGCCCATTTTGTCATGGGAGATCCTGCTCGGTTGCCTGATGTCCTTCTCCTATTTTTTACTATTACGGATATTCGATGAGCATAAAGATTACCAACTGGATTGTGAACATCATCCACAGCGAATTTTACAGCGCGGTATTATTACGCTGAAAAATCTACGGGTACTTGGTATCTGTTGTATCGCATTACAATTAGGTGGAAGTCTATTTCTAGATCGGGGAATTGGCTCAGTTACTTTTGCCTGGCTGTTGGTCTTTATCTGGACCTGTCTTATGGGGAAAGAATTCTTTATTGGTGAATGGCTAAATCAACACCTTACTTGGTATGCCATTTCCCATATGCTGGTAATGCCACTCATTATCTGGTGGTTAGGCAATATCGCCAGTCCTAACCTCACACTCAATTTCCCAATATGGGTTTTGATGGGATTGTGCTTTTTCTCTGGATTCAGTTTTGAAATTACACGCAAGTGTAAAGGCCCAGATGAAGAACGTCTTGAAATACCGACCTATTCATCTATTTTCGGCAGAAAAGGAGCTGTCGCTATTATCGCGGCATTGCTCACTGTAATGCTGATATTACAGATTTGGCTAATCCGTATCACCACTGATGGTATAGCGTTATGGGCGTTAATTACCTTGGTCGTTTGTTATGCATTGTGTCTATGGCAATTAGGCAAATTCCTCCATAACCCTACCATCCAAAATCGCAAACGCGATGAAGCTATCGTCGGAATATTCATGGTGCTAGGTTATTCAGTTTGCACTGCTAGCATCTTAATAAAGCTTGGGTTTGCTTAGGCATTAAAGGAAATACAGTTATGTTGCAAAAAAATCTCCAATCATATGTATGTGATGTTTCAGATAATACCACTGCACACACAGAAAACTGTGCGCGAAGTTCTATTCTAGAATTATCACACGATACATTTAGCCTTAAACACCAAGAAGCAACCCAAGTAGAATTACTGCCACGCCGCCACCTCTATACTTATACAGAGAAAGCCCGGCAAAAACGTCTGGATTATTTAGCAAAACATACCGGACATACATTGAAACATGTAGCAGATACCCATCTGGATGCAACGCAATTAACAAAAACCATTGAAGGGTTTATCGGTTCAATAGAAATCCCTGTGGGAATTGCTGGCCCTATCTTGATAAAGGGGCAATATGCTCAAGGGGTATATTATGCGCCACTTGCCACCACAGAAGGCGCTTTAATTGCGTCAATATCCCGTGGCTCCTCAGCCATTATGCAATCAGGGGGTACAACTGCGCGTGTACTTGGACAACGAATGATACGTGCCCCTCGTTTTGAATTTTGCAGCGTTTCGCACAGCATTATGTTCAGTGATTGGATCAACGAACATATCAGCGAACTACGGTATGAAATTGGGCGCCATTCTAAGCATGCACAATTGGTGGAAGTAAAGCCACAAATCATCGGGCGCAGCGTCCATCTGCAATTCATCTATAATACAGCCGCAGCGGCAGGTCAAAATATGACCACCATCTGCACCTGGTATGCATGTCAGTGGATCCAACAACAGTTAGCCAAAATGGCGTTTATACCACTGCGTCACTTTATAATCGATGGTAATACTTCGGGCGATAAAAAAGTCTCTTATCAATCTTTCATCGAAGGACGTGGAACACGTGTAGTAGCTGAAGTTTATCTAGAAGCTGAATCCTGTCAGCAAATATTACGGGTCACTCCACAGCAACTCGTCACGGCTTATCACCATGTCTGCGAGGGCGCTATCGCCTCAGGGATGGTCGGCATAAATATTAATGCCGCGAATGTTATCGCCGGGATGTTTACCGCCTTAGGGCAGGACATCGCCTGTGTACATGAATCTTCCGTCGCGCATTTACACATGACATTGACTGCCGATAACCGTGTCTATTGCAGTATCACACTGCCCTCTCTAATTGTCGGTACCATTGGTGGCGGAACCAATTTACCACACCAACGTGAATGCCTGAACATGTTGGGCTGCACTGATGAAAACGGCACCGCTCGTCTGGCCGAAATCATCGCTAGTTATTGCCTGGCTCTTGATATTTCAACACTGTCAGCGGTTGCTGCGGATGAATTTGCGCAATCACATGAAAAACTTGGCCGCTATCGCCCTGTCACCACTAACAATATCACTGCGCACACCCCACAAGAGCTTGATTTGCCCTTCTTCCAGCAAGCAAATTTTAACCCTGTGTTACAAGGGGCCCATTTAACGACAATCAAACCTAAATTTTCGGGTGATGATGGGTACAGCATGCTGACACATCTAAGTTCAAATTATGCGGAACGTTTAATTGGCTTATTTCCTTTTTCTATGACGACATCCGCACAGAACAATTTATCCGTGATGCTGAAATTGAAGCCTCTGGGAAGTGAGGTCGTGAATATGGTACTGGATATCGCTAAACACTGCTCTTCTGAGTTGTTTGCCGTTTTCCAGGATTTTGAACATCAGCTTGAATTTAACCAAAGCCATAGCCGTGAGCTGGCTATTATGAATCAGCAAGATCCACGGTTGATGCGCTATATTCCCGTTATCTATGGTGTGATTGAAAACGAAGCAACTGGAACTTATGCCCTGATTGAAGAATTGCTCCACGATATGGTGTTAATGAACAATATTAACCTGGAAACACCTTGGGAGCAGCACCACCTTGAAGCCGCCATCCGGGGAGTAGCCGATATTCACTCTATCTGGTTGGGACGGGAAGAAGAGCTCACGTGGAAATTCTCGCAACTGCAAATTCCGAATGCCGATACAGTTTCACAGATGAATCCCCTGTGGCAAAAACTGGGCAATTTTATCCACCAAACGTTTCCTGAGTTGTTCACTGCCGAACAACATGAAGATTTCCAGCACTGGGTAGATAATGCCGCCACTTGGTGGAAAGAGATCGAACAGATGCCCAGGACATTGATCCACGGTGATTTCAACCCACGCAATATTGCCTTCCGGCAACAGGAAACCGGCTTGCATTTATGTGCTTGGGATTGGGAATTGTCTACTTTGCATCTCCCCCAGCGCGACCTGGCAGAACTTCTGGCCTTTAGCTTAGACCCACAAAGTGATGCAGATAAGGTGGCTTATTATATTGAACTACACCGGGTTGAACTTGAGCAAAAATCGGGGCTCTCCCTCGATCCCATAATTTGGCGTCGTGGCTATGAATTAGCGCTGCATGATTTATGGATGAGAAGAATTCCGTTTTATATGATGGCACATAATGTTGTTGGCTACCCATTTATGGAGCGCACAATGAAAACGCTCCGCTGGCTTATTTCATTAACACGGAATTAATAATCAACCAAATAAACTATTTAATTGACTCTTCCTCTAAAATAAGGGTGCAGCAATAGCTTGTAATATATTCATATCTTATTGATCTATTCACGCCAAAAATATTACGTGCAAATAAGAGAATGATGTAAGCAAGATATACTATTGCTGCATTGGTGGAACAATATGAAATATCTCTACACGCAAGATAACGCTATTGAATTGGCGGAACATTCCTTAGGTGGAAAAGCGGCTAATTTATTATGGCTTACGCAAAACGGTTTTCCTGTACCTAATTATTGGGTCATCAGCAGCGAGGTGCTTAATAACCTACTCATCAACGATACGTTTGCAAGCAACATCATAGAGCAGTTGGCTACCGTACCACATGATATTAGCCAGGAAAAACTCGATGCTATTGCTGCGCCATTGCGTCAGTGGCTACAGTCGATTCCATTGCCTGCTAAATTAGAAGAAGAATTAGCTCTCTTGTCAGAGAATCACCCAGATGAATTTTTCGCTGTTCGCTCATCAGCCATTGGTGAAGATGCCGCCAATGCTTCTTTCGCCGGGCAGATGGACAGCTACCTATTTCAGCGGGGTAAATCAGCGCTTGCCAATAGCTTACGTGCCGTGATGGCCTCAGCTTTTAACACGCGTGCATTACAATATCGCCTACACAAACGGCTACCGATGGGCAATATCAGTAGTGCTGTCATCATTCAGAACATGGTTGCCGGTGAAGTTTCTGGTGTCATGTTTACTGCACACCCTGTTACGGGTAGCAGGCAACATTGCCTAATCTCATCCGCCTGGGGCACCGGAGAAGGTGTAGTTTCCGGCGAATGCGATACCGATGAATTTTCAGTTCATCTCACCTCACCTGAGATCGAACGTCATATCACACAAAAAGAGACAGCAACTGTTTTCAATACTACCAACGGCAGCGGTACAGTAACCATACCCGTCGCGAAAGAAAAACAGTCGGAACCGACCTTACTCGATAATAAAATCTATGCATTACGAGATATTGGCAAAGAAATTGCGGCAGCACGGGGGTGTCCACAAGATATCGAATGGACGATTCAAAACCACCAAATCTTTATTCTACAGACCCGGCCAATAACCCGATTGCCACGTCTGGATGATAAAAGCGAACATCATATTATTTTCGATAATTCCAATATTCAGGAATCTTATTGTGGAATAACAACACCACTGACTTTCTCTTTTGCCCGGGCAGGTTATGCCACCGTTTATGAACAGACAATACGTGCTTTAGGTTGCTCAGATAAACAAGTTAATCAGCATCGTTCCATGCTGGAAAATATGCTCGGCTTAGTTAAAGGTAGGATCTATTACAACATCAACAATTGGTACAAAGGACTACTATTACTTCCCTCTTTCCAAACCAATAAAAAAGATATGGAAAGAATGATGGGGCTGGAAGATCCGGTTGATTTTATTGAGGATAAAACACTTTCACTGGGCGATAAAATAAAGAAACTGCCAAAAATGGGGTGGGCACTCCTGCGCTTGCTATATGCCTTTAGGACTATGGATCAACGGGTAGAACTATTCTTAGAGCAGTTTAAATGGCATGCCGCCGCCATAAAACAATCAGAGTTGCATACTTGCAACAGTGGCCAACTGATCGAAAAATTAAAATATCTGGATGAACATCTGCTACGACGCTGGACGACGCCGATCCTGAACGACTTTTACGTGATGATGTTTAATGGCCGGGTACATCGAGGGCTGGTTGCTGCCGGTATTGAGAATTCATCTGCACTATTAGGCGATCTTCTCTCCGGAGATGAAGATATTGAAAGTACCCAACCGACCAAAGTGCTGTTAAAGATGTGCCAATATGCACGCCAGCACCCTGAGTTGTGCAACCTGTTGACCCTCGGTGATGCGCGTACCCTGCTGACCCAAGTACGCCCACTCGATGAATCATTCCACCAGCAGTGCATTGATTATATTAAAAAATATGGCGATCGCACGATGGGTGAATTGAAGCTGGAAACCATCACACTAAAACAAGATCCCAGTTTTTTATTTCTGATACTAAAAAACTACCTTGCTATCGATACCCTCACACCAGAGACGTTATCCAGCCGGGAAAGAAAGTTGCGTACTCAGGCTGAAAATACCGCATTTCAGCAAATACAGCAGCGACTTGGCTCCAAGCGGATGAACACCTTTAAAAAGAATTTGCAGAAATTACGCCAAGCGATACGTCACCGGGAAAATATGCGTTTTACCCGAACTCGTATGTTTGGGCTGTATCGAGATATCTTCCTACAACTTGGTCAGGCATATGCATTAGAAGGAATACTCGCTGAACCCCGCGATATTTTTTATCTCACGTTAGAGGAGATCTACAGCGGCTACGAAGGAACAGCAATACAGACCCAACTTGAGCCTTTAGTTGCTATGCGCAAGCAAGAATATGCCAACTACGAAACAGAGGATGAACCAGCTCATCACTTTTTCATTAGAGGCTCACTGTATCAACAGCAAGATTACAGTTATCCCTATCAGGAACAACAAGCCCCAACCGATAGCAGAATGCTACAGGGTATAGGTTGCTACCCAGGGCAAGTTGAAACAACTATCCGATTAATTAAAAACCCACAAGATGAAATGTCACTAGCAGGGCAGATCCTGTGTACCGTACGTACCGATCCCGGTTGGGCACCGTTATTCCCTACAGCAGGCGGATTACTCATTGAGCGCGGTTCCACACTTTCACATTCCGCCGTTGTTGCTCGTGAACTGGGGATCCCCGCCATTGTCGGCATTCCCGCCGTCACACAAATTTTAAAAGATGGCGATCGGGTACGCATGGATGGAGCAACTGGGACTGTTGTCCGCTTGCACGACACCACTGTAGAAGAGCTGACATCAAGGAGTGAACATGTCTAATATTTTCATGGGAGAATGGTCTCCGGCCAATCCACTACCTGAAGGTTTTCTTGACCTTCCACCCAGTATTTATCGCGATTGGCCGCTATGGCCTGGTGAAAACCGGGAAAAAGTACAACAGCAGTTTAGCCCGAAGAATTCTTGGTTTGATCACAGTAAAGCCTGGATTGGCTGCATTCCAGGGAAAGCCCGTCTTGTCGGCTTTTTAGTACCTCATAACGTTGATGACCAATCTGCCGCATTTTTCGGCTTTTGGGAAACTGATAATGACATAGCAAGCAACACCATGTTGTTTAGCGCTCTAGAACAATGGGCCAAGGAAAATGGTGCGTGCAATCTCTACGGGCCGATTAATTTTTCAACTTTCGGACACTACCGCGTTCGACTTGATCATTTTGATGTGCCTCCCTTTGAGCATGAGCCTTATAACCCTCCTTACTACCCCCTTTTGTTAAAAGAGTTAGGATTTGATATCCGTTATCGCTATACCTCAATATTCGACGATACCCAAGCAACAGAAGACAACTTTCAGCAGGCTCATCAACGTGCGCAAAGACTTCCTGAGGTTCAAGCGACATTATTGCCGCTAACGCCAGAATTATGGATGCAAGAACAGGTTAAACTCTATTCTTTTATCGACTCGGTGTTTGGTGAGAATTTCGCTTATGCCACGCCATCTTGGCCCGCATTTCAGCAGCATTGCGGTGAGGAGTTTATCAAACCTTTTTGCCATTACCCTGCGTCATTTCTGGCTAAAACTCCTAGTGGCGAAATTGCCGGGATAATTTTGAGTCTGTCAGTCCTGCAAAACGGTCAGCCCACCATTGGGTTGCTGAAAACCGTGGCAGTCGCACCGCAATACCGGGGCAGCCGGCTGTACAACATGCTGTACCACTCATTTGAACAGAGTGCCAGACGTATTCACCCTCGTCTAGGAGGGGCCATGATGCGTGAAGATAATACATCGCTCAAAACTGCCAAACGGCTTTTCAATACACCTGCTGCCACCAAGCATCAATATGCGCTTTATTACAGGAGGATCGCATGACAAATATTTGTCAGCCAATTGTCGATGCAGCCCAAAAATATCCTGAGCATTTAGCCCTGCAAGCGCCACATTCACGGGATCATAGTAGTGGTTTAAGCTTTCAGACGTTTTTTTCTCATGCCTCCCATTTCCAGCATCAGTTAACTCAAGCTGGGTTCGTCGCTGGCGATCGCTTGTTAGTGATTATCCAACCAGGCTTAGTACTTTATCCATTGCTTATTGCCATTCTGGGGCTAGGGCTAGTTCCCGTTATGCTTGAACGCGGGCTTGCCAAAAAGCAACTGAGGGAGATACTGCGCCACAGTCAATTATCGGCGGTGATCACTCAACCTACGTTAGGAAAATTCTGGTTTCTGCTCCCTGAACTCTGGCGACTGCGACGTTTTGTCATCGGGCAACGTATCTTGGGCATGAAAGTACTGGAAACACCCAATCAACATTTACCATTGAGTGGCTTTATCTGCCGGGATTTACCGCCGGATACAACTGGGTTAATTACCTTTACCTCGGGTTCTACCGGCACCCCCAAAGGCGCAAACCGCACTCATGACAGCTTACTAGCACAACTTTATGCCATAACAGCACTTTTTGCCGAGGGGAAGAATGAGATAGATCTACACAGTTTCCCCGTTATGGTGCTGCACTCATTATGCTGCGGCAACAGCAGTATTTTGCCTGATTTTGACTTTTCCCATCCCGCAACCGTCGATCCACAGCAGATCGTCAAGCAAGTGCAAGGCGAAGGTATTACATGCCTCAGCGGCGCTCCCGCCTATATGAGCAAAATCACCGGTTATGCTAAGAACAAAGGATTGTCATTCCCTAACGTGCGAACAGTCATCGTAGGTGGTGCGCCTGCCAATAAGGCTCTGCTTGAAAACTGCCTGACAGTCTTTCCACATGCTCGGCATTTAGTAGTCTATGGTTCCACCGAGGTTGAACCGATCAGTACCGTTGAAATGACGACTCAATTAAACCACTGGGCAACTCATGATGGTTATCTAGTCGGAAAACCCGTTACACAAGCAGAAATATGTATCCGGGAAATAACGGCTAACCCCCAACAAATTACTCCACTCGCCACCGGTAATGTCGGTGAAATCTTAGTTGCCGGGCCCCATGTGCTCAAAGACTATATTGATAACCCTCAAGCAACGAAAGAAAACAAACTCCCACGTAAACAAGGAGGTATTTGGCACTGTACCGGTGACGTCGGCTATCTGGACACGACAGGACAGCTCTGGCTACTTGGGCGGGTAAAAGACAAAGTGGTGTTAGATGATGGTCGTATCATCCATCCCTACGTACTGGAAAAAAGGATCAATGAACTGTCTGGGGTCACTCAAAGCGCATTCGTGTTACATCCTTTAGGCGGAGCCGCCCTGATACTGGAAAGCGCTACACTACCGACAGATTTACCCGCTATTTTAGACGAGCTGGATCTCACGCTGGTTACTCGTATTTATTGTGCTAATCCTATCCCTGTTGACATTCGCCACAACAGCAAAATAAACCGCATTGCGCTGATCAATATGCTTAGGAAAGGCCAATTGTCCTCCGTTCCATACAAGGAAAAATTATGAATAATAATCATTTCATCATTCATCTAAACAGAGCAGACTATATTACTATCATTGGGGCGGTATTTAGCGCTCTTGCCGTGGCTGCCGCGTTACAACATTGGCATTACTTAGCGATTGCATTTTTGTATCTTGCCATGCTTGGCGACGCACTTGATGGTATTCTAGCCAGAAATTTAAATATTGTCCGCCCGTTTGGCCGCTATCTTGATGGATTTATGGATCAACTTATTTACTTGATCTCTCCGGCCATTATCCTCTACCTTTCCGGTTATCAATCTTGGTATTCCCTGTTTATCATTTTAATGATCATTAGCGGCTGTCTGCGATTATCCGTATTTAATGAAGTTGGGAATATCCAGAATGAAAACCAGCTCTCCTATCTTGGTATGCCCGTATTCTGGAGCTTATTTATTATCAGTGGTTACGCTTTGGTAAGCTTGGTAGCCGAGCCGTGGTTAAGCCATCTCTTACTGACATTAGCGCTCCTTACATTCAGTATCGCCATGCTATGGGACCGCCCGTTTTATAAATTCAAGAGTCTCAATACTATTATCAGTACAACACTTGCAGGGTTCGTCTTATTTACTGGTCTTCATTTCTGGAGTCTTTATGCTCAATAGTTTTTATCACGGATGGATTTTAATGATCCCCGTCATCCTTGGTGGTTGTTTACATATGGTGATTGTGACGAAAAACTATTTTTCCCGCTGGGCTATTCCAATACATCAACGTTATTTTGGTCGCAACAAGACCTGGCGCGGTTTTATTGTTGTACCCATTATTACCGCGCTATTTTCGCTATTGTGGTTAGCTTTCAGCACCGGAACACAGGACACTGTTATTCCGCAGACTATTTCCTCCTGCTTATTTGCCGGTTTTCTGGCGGGCTTAGGCTATGTCCTTTTCGAATTACCAAACTCTTGGCTAAAAAGGAGACTCGGCGCACCACCGGGGCAACACCCGGAACAAAATAAGCGACTGTTTATTTTATTCGATCAACTTGATTCCGCTATTGGCGTCACAATAGCCTATTTTATTTATCTTAATCTGACTTACATCGATGCATTTTTCGTTTTCCTCTGTTTTTTAATCAGCGCCTTCGTTGTTAAAAATATATTGTTTTTATTTTCGCTGAAAAAAACGAGATTTTAAGCGAGGAAATCAGATAGAAATATTGCAGGAAAATGGCTTCCTTTAACGGAAGCCTCTTAGAACAAGTAGATCTTAAGTATCACCACCAACAGAACACACATTCTGTAGTATTACTTCGCAGTTAAAGATAACTCAACACCACATGCAGCAGCATAACGTTTAAGTGTGTGCCAACTAGCTTTCGTCACATTCTTCTCAATACGGGTAACCGCAGACGGATTAATTCCCATCCGTTTAGCTATATCTATTTTCTTTAGACCCGCCTTTTCCCGCCACTCAGTGAGTTGTTCCAGCAGCTCATATTCTTCTGTAGCCTCAACATAGGCTTGTATAGCTTCCGGTGTATTAAGAAGTCGCTTTCTCACTTCTGAATGTGAGATAGGAGTTACTTTAGCCATATGTCATATCCTCCAATCGTTTCAGTGCTAACTCTATTTCAGATGGTGGTGTTTTATCTGTTTTCTTCACAAAGCATCGTAAAATGTAAACCTGCTTCCCTTTCTGAAAAACAAATAATGTTCTTGCAATGTCTGAACCTGAAGCCCGTAACTCAAATAAACTATCCCGAACGAGTCTTGTCAATGGATAACGTAGTCCATTACCACGTTGCTCTAACTGATCCAGTAATCTTGCCATCTTACCCCGAAGTACGCCAGGTAAGTTCTCTACTTCCTCAGCAGCTTCAGGATGATACAAAAGTTCAAACATCTTTCGATCTCCCTCAATTGAGTTAAAATTTAACCTATACGTGAAATTCATGCAAACGATAAATTAATTTATAGGGCAAAAGATCAGATTTTCGTACAGAAATCAGCTAAGAATACCGAAGCAATCCGTTTTACCAACAATGACTTTGGTATATCACGGATAGTATTTCCATAAGTATTTTCCATCTCATATCGGTGAAATTGACCGTTCCTGACAACACACCAAAACTATTATTGGTTCTGTTATATGATTCTGAAAAAACAATACATAGAGAGATATTTAATGGTAAGTACTAGTTATTAATGCGATTACCATGACTTTATCTACCCAACTGAATTACATAGATAAAAAATTATAATGAGTATAAAAATAGAACATATATGCACCACTCTATCTGGCCATTTTTCTATCGCACTAGAATAAATCACGAATTAGGAAACATAAATCATCACTTAAACACCCTACGCAAATAATAGGTTATTTTCCTGAATTCACCATTACGCACCATACCTATCAAAATTCCTAGCAGAGTATAAATCACACCAAGAACCAGCATCATAGCGATATCTCCCAATACATTCTGTACTGGCAATCCCATCTGGTTAACACCGGCAATCGCTTTCGTTGCCCAAGTCGATGGTAAAGCAGAAGAGATTATTCTCACCCAATCAGGCATTGCCTGTATCGGCCAGACTGTGCCGGAAATATAGAACACAGGCGTGGTAAGCAAGGCGATCGTTAAATAGATCATTTCTACACTGCGCATACATTCCGTTACCAATTTCCCTAATCCGAGTACTGCCAACATAAATAGGAACGTCAGCATTAATAACAACGGAATAGACGCCTCCTGCCGGTATCCCAATACCCACGGCCAAAGTACAAAAAAGATGATGGAGAGAAAAAGCCAAATCGGTAATAACGCAGACAACGCTCCCAAATAGACAGGTAATGGGGGTTTACCTTTCGGTGTACCACGTATTGTAATACTGACCCGTACACAAGATATCAATAACGAGTGTTGTAATAACATCACCAACAAACCGGGAAAAACAATTGCGGCAAAACTGACACCAGGGTTAAATAATCCAATAGTTTCACTACGAATCGGCATTAATAATAATTTTGTCTGTTCAGGACTAAAACCATATTTCAATAATAATTTGCTGTTATATTCGCTCAATAATTGCCGGTGAGCAGAAGTCAATTCTTGTTGAATTTGTCCATTAGCAAGACGGCTGGTTGCATCGCCATAAATCGGCAAGGTGATATTTTTTCCATTAAGGATATTTTTCTCCAAGTCCGCAGGGATAATAATAATCGCAAAGATTTCACGTAGCAGTAGATCGTGACGAGCATCAGCCAAATTGTCATAGCTATGGACAGCAATTTTAGCCTTAGAATTAAGCTGGCGTATCAAAGCGCGACTAGCAGAGCTGTGATCCTGGTCGATCACAGCAACCGGTAGATCCCATACTGTTGGCCGGACATATACCAAACTCATCATACACAAGGAAACCAGCATCAACATCCACATGGGCTTTTCCAACATTCCCATTAATACCCGGCGAAAAGTTTTCCAATACATCTGCATTATTCATTACCCTGTGGCAAGCCAAGCCGTTTAAATAACCGGTTTCGTACTAACAGAAAGCAAACGACTGGATAAATAAGTAATAAAGCACAAACAGATAAAATACCCAGTAAAGAAACCTCACGCAAAAAAATATCAAACATCGCATTTAAAGCATGTGTTAAAGGCTCAATATTGGCAATTATCCGCGCTGGCAATATCATTGATAATTCTGGCACCGACATACCTGAAAAAGTCGTCGCAATACTGACTAGCACTCCGATTAAACTGTAAGCCGTCAGTGCACTATTAGTGAAAGTAAACAGCAACAGGCCAATACTTTGAGCGGCAATGACGTAGAAGAAACCCACTATCACCATATATATTGGGTTACCATTCACTTTTGCATCAAATACACCAATCAGAGCAGCCAATTCGACAATCAACAACAGAGTAAAAAACAGGGTATAAGGTGCCAATTTTCCCAACAGAGCGAAAGTAAACGGTTTCATTGTCATCAGTGTCTTGCTGCGTGCCATGCTATAAATCGTGCAGGTTACAACAAAAAGCTGTAACAAATGGATTGTGGCCGCAAACTGCTGATAATAGATATAACTACCGCTGGCATTAAAAAGGCTGTCATAAACGAGCGTAACATTGGCTAATGGAGGTAACTGATGACCCATTTCTGTCGCCAATATAGAACGGTACTTCGCATTAATCTCTGCCATTAATCCACTGAGATCTTGAATAGAATAACTTCCGGCACCATAAAATAACGCGTTGTAATACATACGCACGGTTGGCTGGTCTCCTTTGAGTGCATTAGCTTCAAAATCATGCGGGATATAAAGTAAGGAGTAATCCTTAGCACTGCCAAGCCGTTCAAGAGATTCCTGCAATCCGCCATCATAAGATTTAATCTGCGCATGAGAAGCCGCGTCCAAGTTACGTATTAGATGACGTGACAGCGGGCTCTGATCATTATCAACCACCGATACTGGCAGATTGAGTAATGTCCCTTCTGAAAAATTAGCGCTGATCAGCACAAATAGCATCAAAGGAAATAACCAACCTAACCAGTGAAAAACCGGACTACGAATCACAGCCCGGATTTCTTGGCTAAAAGCGCGTTCGAAACCACGCCATGCAACCTTGCTCCGCATCAGTCACCTACTCATCCCAACGCCACAAGGCACTCATACCAGGACGTAAACCTTCAATAGCCTGTAAAGGATACAAGCGCACTTCAAAGGTTCTTAAATCGAAATCACCGGTGGCACGAGTTGCACGTTTAGTCGCATAATTACCCATCGGAGAGATATAACGAATTTCGGCTTCGATCTCTTTGTCACCTAGCGCAGGAAGACGAAGTTTGACTTTATCCCCTTTTTGCACCTTTGCCAGAATGTCTTCCCGCAGGTTATAAATAAAATAAGCTTCTGGTACACGGATTAATGTCACCAAAGGACTATTAGCATTAAATAACTCACCAACTTCTGCCGGAATCGGCCCAACTTCCCCCGCGACAGGTGCTTTGACCTGCAAATCATGACTCTGAGTTTGTAACTCAATCAGTTGCTGTTCAGCCTGACGCAAAGCTGCTGCATATTTCTGGCGCAGCTCAATCCTGTCACCATGCATACCTTCATCCAATGCCGCTTTTGCACTCTGCATTTTCTGATAGGCAACATCCCTACTTCTATGGGCATTATCTAGATCGTTGCGTGAAACATAACCTTTAGATGCTACGCTCTGAATACGATCATATTCACGTACCGCATTATCATATTCGGCCTGAGCTTGTGCCAAACCCGCTTCCAGATTCCGAATACTTTCTTCTCGTGTTCCATGCAGAGATTGCTCCAACTGCGCTTTGGCTTGATCACGAGCAGCTTCTAGTGAAGCAACCTGGGCCAGCAATTCCGGGCTTTCGAGTGTAATCAGCAACTGTCCTGCCTTAACATCATCTCCCCGTTCAACATGACGTTTGATCACTCGTCCCTTAGCTTTAGATGCCACAATCACTTCCGGTGCATCAACTTCACCTTGCAACAACAAATATTGGTTATGGGAACGAAATAACACAGCCATTGCTGTAAGCAAAATCACCAGTAAAATCGTAAAAAGTGTTCTTTTTTTCATGATGTCTTACACATCCAAAATTACCCGACCCGAAACTAACGCTATAGCTTCTCATTGTTCTACGGAAAATTTCTTATATGTTTGTGCGTATAATCACTGACAGAAAGGAAAACGCTTCATAATAGTGTAGTGGTTTATGATTCTTGTCAAATATTAACCTACTTAAACTAAACTTTTAATAATATTATTAGCTGTTTCTGTAAACTAATAACATTCACAAATCCTCCCGGAAAGTCTATGTACGAATTTAATCTTGTGTTGTTATTACTACAACAGATGTGTGTTTATTTGGTTATCGCCTGGCTACTAAGTAAAACACCACTATTTATTCCGCTGTTACAAGTCACTGTGCGTTTACCTCATAAGCTGCTGTGTTATGTCGCTTTTTCCATTTTCTGTATTATGGGAACCTATTTTGGTCTGCATGTAGGTGATTCCATTGCCAATACTCGTGCTATTGGAGCGGTCCTTGGCGGCCTTCTAGGTGGGCCAGGTGTCGGTGCGCTGGTGGGATTAACCGGTGGACTGCACCGCTACTCCCTTGGTGGGATGACCGCTTTTAGTTGCATGATATCGACCATTATTGAAGGTTTAATCGGTGGCATTATCCACAGCTATCTGACAAAACGTGGTCAGATAAACCGACTGATTAATCCCTGGACAGCCGCTATCGTCACGTTTTGCGCTGAAATAATACAGATGGGCATTTTACTACTGCTCGCCCGTCCATACAGTGAAGCATTAGCATTGGTCAAAAATATTGCAGCCCCTATGATCGTCACCAATAGTATCGGCTCAGCAATGTTTATACGTATCCTACTTGATCGGCGAGCGATATTTGAAAAATATACTAGTGCATTTTCTGCTCAGGCACTGAAAATCGCTGTCTATACGGAGGGTATTCTGCGAAAAGGATTTAATGAAAATAACAGTATGCGAGTAGCAAAAGTTATTTATCAACAACTGGAAATCGGCGCAGTTGCTATTACAGACAGAGAAAAACTCTTGGCATTTATTGGTATCGGTTCAGATCATCACCTTCCTGGAACACCTATTTCTTCGGAACAATCCCGTCGAGCAATTGAAAATAATGAAGTGGTTTATGCTGATGGCAATGAAATACCTTACCGTTGTTCAATCAACCCAACCTGCAAATTGGGTTCCACCTTAGTTATTCCGCTACAGGGAGAAAATCAGCAAGTTATTGGCGCAATCAAACTTTATGAAGCCAAAAACCGTCTGTTCAGCTCAATCAACCGCCCCCTAGGGGAAGGTATTGCCAGCCTGTTATCTGCCCAAATCCTCACAGGACAATATGAACGTAACAAACAATCACTGCTCCAATCAGAGATTAAGCTGCTTCATGCGCAAGTGAATCCTCACTTTTTATTTAATGCCTTAAATACCCTGCAAGCAGTGATCCGACAGGACAGCGATCAAGCAAGTCAATTAGTACAATATCTCTCAACCTTTTTCCGTAAAAACTTGAAACGGTCAGAAGAGATTGTCACGCTGTCTGATGAAATAGAGCATGTGAATGCTTACTTACAAATTGAGAAGGCGCGTTTCCGTGAGCATCTGCAAATAAACATTGAACTACCGGAAT
This sequence comes from Photorhabdus sp. RW14-46, assembly GCF_963887965.1. Classification (NCBI taxonomy): domain Bacteria; kingdom Pseudomonadati; phylum Pseudomonadota; class Gammaproteobacteria; order Enterobacterales; family Morganellaceae; genus Photorhabdus; species Photorhabdus sp. RW14-46. The sequence continues at coordinate 52,411 of NZ_CAWPHH010000014.1, forward strand.
CTCTGCTTCACACCAAATTACCCGCTTTTTCTCTCCAGCCAATAGTAGAAAATGCGATCAAACACGGCACATCACAGTTATTAGAAACCGGTAGGGTTACTATTCGTGCTCATCAGCAGAATCAATTGTTAATACTGGAAGTGGAAGATAATGCCGGTCTTTATAAATCGGCCTCTATGGGGGATGGATTAGGAATGAGTCTGGTAGATAAACGACTACGACTTCGCTATGGTGAAAATTATGGTGCGCAAATAGATTGCCAGCCAGAAAAATTTACCCGCGTAATTTTACACTTGCCACTCATTAAAGAGGCTAATAAAACTGTGTGAATATGAATATATTAATTGTTGATGACGAACCGCTCGCACGAGAAAACCTACGTTGTTTGCTAGAAGAAGAACATGATATTCAAATTATTGGCGAATGCGCCAATGCCGTTGAAGCCATTGGTGCCATATATCATCTAAAACCCGATGTTGTATTTTTGGATATCCAAATGCCACGTATCACCGGATTAGAAATGGTTGGTATGCTCGATCCAGAACATCGTCCCTACATTGTTTTTCTGACCGCATTTGATGAATATGCAATACAAGCGTTTGAAGAACACGCATTTGACTATTTATTAAAACCACTGGAAAAAAATCGTCTAACCAAAACGTTACAACGATTACGGCAAGGGCATCAAAAACAAGATATTTCTATCCTGAAAGCAGAAGAACCACTGAAATATATCCCATGCACCGGCCACAGCCGAATCTGGCTTGTGCAACTGGATGAAATACTTTATGTCACCTCCCGTCCAAGTGGAGTTTATGTTATGTGTACCAATGGGCAGGAAGGATTTACTGAACTGACACTCCGTACACTGGAAACCCGCACACCATTGATGAGAAATCATCGTCAATATTTGGTCAATATGACCCATCTGCGCGAAATTCTATTTGGTGATCACGGACAGGCCGAACTGATCCTACGTAATGGTGAAACTATTCCTGTCAGCCGCCGTTATTTGAAACCATTGAAAGAAGCATTAGGATTGAAGTAACCGTGATATTCATCACCTTTTTAGCAGGTTAGTCAGTTCTTACTCACCGCTCACCTGCTGAATCTGACCACTTAACCCGCCATACAACCACTCACTCAGACACTCCCTTATAGCTTCCTTTACCTATGACAAGATACGAGTAAAAATTTATAACTCTCAGGAGAAGAGAAATGCAACACGCTCTCACATTTGTCATTGCAACGTTGTGTATTCTGGTTATCTGCTACCGCTTGTACGGCGTATTCTTTGTTAAAAAGGTACTGAAAGCAGATGACAGCGAGGTTACACCTTCCCATTTATTGGAAGACGGTAAAGATTATGTACCCACGAAAAAATGGGTCAATTTTGGTAGCCACTTCGCCGCAATCGCAGCCGCAGGACCGCTGGTTGGCCCTGTGTTAGCAGCCCAATACGGTTATTTGCCAAGTATGTTATGGTTATTAATCGGCTGTGTTATCGGCGGGGCCGTGCATGATACGGTTGTTTTATTCGCCTCAATGAAACATAGCGGTAAGTCCCTGTCAGAAGTTGCCAAAACAGAACTTGGCCCAATTGCTGGTTGGTGCACCGGCCTTGCAATGCTGTTCATCATTACTATTACTATGGCAGGTCTGTCCATGGTGGTTGTTCACGCGCTAGAGCGTAACCCTTGGGGGACATTTGCAGTATTTATGACCATTCCAGTCGCAATCGGTGTCGGTCTATGGGAGCGCTTCACAGGTAATATGCGCGGAGCAACATGGGTAGGTATTATTACCATTATGGCTTGTGTGATTGTCGGCCCTTACATTCAAGCATCCGCCTTCGGTGAATGGCTGAGCCTGCGTACATCAACTGTCAGCTTGGCACTGCCAATCTACGCATTTTTTGCAACCGCTCTGCCAGTATGGATGCTACTGACTCCCCGTGGTTATCTTTCTAGTTTTATGAAAATCGGCGTATTCGGCGCGCTAGTTGTGGGAGTCATCTTTATTAACCCGGAGATCCAGTTCCCGGCAGTCACTGAATTTATTCATGGCAATGGCCCTGTACTGGCTGGTCCGGTGTGGCCTTTTATCTCCATCACCATTGCGTGTGGTGCTATTTCTGGTTTTCATGCATTTATCGGCTCTGGCACAACACCAAAACAGATCGATAAGTGGAGTGATATTCTGCCAGTGGGTTTCGGTGCAATGCTGGCAGAATGTGTCGTTGGTGTCATGGCGTTGATCGCTGCCACTTCCCTATATCCTGCTGACTATTTCGCTATTAACTCCTCCCCAGAGGTCTTTGCTACATTGGGTATGGATGTTATCCATCTACCAAAACTGAGTCAGGAAATTGGTTTGGATCTGTATGGCCGTACCGGTGGTGCAGTCACATTGGCGGTTGGTATGGCAGATATCTTCACCCGCATCCCTTGGTTCAGCCAGCTAGCATCCTACTTTTTCCAGTTCGTCGTCATGTTTGAAGCCGTATTTATCCTGACAGCAGTTGATTCCGGTACGCGTGTTGCCCGCTACCTACTGCAAGATTTCCTGGGCGATATATGGGCACCTTTGAAACGTATCGACTGGTTACCGGGTTCCATTGGTTGCAGTATCGTTGCCTGTTTACTGTGGGGCTACCTACTGAATTCCGGCGATATCAATTCAGTCTGGGCACTATTCGGGGTATCCAATCAACTGATGGCCTCCATCGGCCTGATGATTGGTGCAACAATTATCCTACGTCTGTCTGAAAAACGCTGGTATATGCTGACCTGCCTGATACCACTCGCTTACCTGTACGTTACTGTGAACTACGCAGCTTACTGGATGGTGAAGAATGTTTACTTCAACTCCGCAACAAAAGGTTTCAATATCTTCAACGGAACAATCTCCATTGTGATGGTTATCCTCGGCATTGTGATTATGGTCTCTTCCATTATTCAATGGCTGAAACTGTGGCGTGCCCGCAGTACAAGTAATTCAGTTGAAGTACTAACTAACTGATCTCTTTCTGCATATCAAAAGCTGCCTTTTGTATAAAGAACAGCTTTTTTATTATAAAAATATTAAATCAATTAACTGATAACAAAAACGGCTCCTGTAAAAAGAGCCGCTTTATTATTTAAATATCAGTTCAGATGATTACTGTGCGTTACTATTGTTATAACGACGGCGTGGAGCAGATGAACCATGATCATCACCACGACCACGGAAATTGCTACGGCTCTGACCTTCACCACGACCTTCTCCACCGCGGCGTTCACCATTGAAGCGACGGCCACCACCATTGAAATTCTCACGATCACGGCGAGGGCCACTACCACTACTATTACCGTTACCATTACCGTTACCGTTACGCCCACCACCACGACGTTCACGGCGCTCAAATGGCTGTGCATCACCCATTAACTGCATATTCATTGGCTTATTCAGAATGCGGGTACGGGTAAAGTGGGATAACAAATCACCTGGCATGCCTTTTGGCAATTCAATCGTGGAATGCGTTGCAAACAATTTGATGTTGCCAATATAACGGCTGCTGATATCACCTTCATTAGCAATCGCACCAACGATATGACGAACTTCAACACCATCATCGCGGCCCACTTCAATACGGTACAACTCCATTTCACCAACATCACGGCGTTCACGACGAGGACGATCACTACGTTCGCCACGATCATCAAAACCATTACGACGACGATCATCACGTTCGTTGAATTCGCGGCGAGGACGACGAACCGGGTCCGGAGGCAGAATCAACGGGCGCTCACCCTGTGCCATTTTCAATAATGCAGCCGCCAGCGTTTCTATATCCAGATCTTCCGCAGGTTGCAGTTTAGACAACAGAGTACGGTACTGATCCAAATCGCTACTTTCCAATTGCTGCTGTACATTAGCGGCAAATCTTTCCAAACGACGCTGACTCAATAATTCAGCATTTGGCAGTTCAACTTCCGGGATAGTCAGCTTCATTGTACGTTCAACGTTACGTAACAAGCGACGTTCACGGTTTTCTACAAACAACAATGCACGACCTGCACGACCTGCACGGCCAGTACGGCCAATACGGTGAACATAAGATTCCGCATCCATTGGAATGTCATAGTTAACAACCAGACTGATGCGCTCAACATCCAAGCCACGCGCTGCAACATCAGTTGCAATCAAAATATCCAAACGGCCATCTTTCAGACGTTCCAATGTCTGCTCACGCAGTGCCTGGTTCATATCACCGTTTAGCGCCGCACTGTTGTAGCCATTACGCTCCAGTGCTTCTGCTACTTCCAACGTTGCATTTTTGGTACGCACAAAAATAATCGCAGCATCAAAATCCTCAGCTTCAAGGAAACGCACCAAAGCTTCATTTTTACGCATACCGTAAACAGACCAGTAGCTCTGGCTGATGTCAGGACGAGTCGTTACACTCGCTTGGATACGCACTTCTTGCGGATCGTTCATAAAACGACGAGTAATGCGACGGATAGCTTCTGGCATAGTTGCAGAGAACAGTGCAGTCTGATGTTCAGCAGGAATCTGGCTCATGATGTTTTCAACATCTTCGATAAAGCCCATACGCAGCATTTCGTCTGCTTCATCCAAAACTAAACCGCTCAGGTTAGACAGATCCAACGTACCACGCTTCAGATGATCCAGAAGACGCCCTGGTGTACCCACAACAATTTGTGGCCCTTGACGTAAAGCGCGTAACTGAACGTCATAACGTTGCCCACCATACAGTGCAACAACATTCACGTTACGCATATGTTTAGAAAAATCTGCGCATGCTTCGGCTACCTGTACCGCCAGTTCACGGGTCGGTGCCAACACAAGGATCTGCGGAGCTTTCAACTCAGCATTGATATTATGCAGTAAAGGCAGACTGAATGCCGCTGTTTTACCACTCCCCGTCTGTGCCATACCCAGTACGTCACGGCCATTTAATAAATGGGGAATACATTGTTGCTGAATTGGAGATGGCTTTTCATAGCCAAGATCTTCCAGCGCAGAAAGGATAGGTGCTGATAAACCCAGATCAGCAAAAGAGATTTCAGTCTCAGTGGTCATGTAATGGTGCCTCATTAGTTATGGCGGCCAGTCTACATAACGCATCGAAAAAAATTTCGGTCATTTTCATTTAAAATGTGAACTGGCTCAAAGTATTTAATTAAACGAACAAATAAGCCCTCATCGATCAAGATGATGGACTTTGTTAATCGATCTCGAAATGTTCGTCAGCTATTGCTGGTCCGATTCTGATAGGTCATCTTGTTCCTGGCCTAACAGCGCCAATTCCAACAATGCATAGCGGTGCTCAACAAAGTTATGTGCGTTGTTAGCTACCGTCAGCTTGAATAACGCAGATGCGCTATCCTTGTCCCCCAGACTTAGGTAATGTTTACCTAAATAGAAGTCAGTTTCACTGAGATGCTCAGCGAGCGAAGTGTTATCCGTTGCATTCTCTTTCAAGCGATTCATCAATGTATATTCACTAATTTTGCCTAAATAGAATTCAACTATATTCCAGCCCCATTGCCCCCGGTTCGCTTTTTCGTAGTGTTGCGACAAGTTCAACATCGCCCCTTTAGGATAAAATTCTTTTTCCACCAGGTACAACCACAACGAACGGAAAGGATCATTTGGATCGTCTTGATAAAACGCCTGCAGATCATCCTGCGCTAACTTATACCGACCACCGTAATACAACGCGATGCCACGGTTAAGACGCGCGTAATTGTAAGTTGGATCAAGCTCTAATACAGAATCAAACGCTTCATAGGCAGCATCAAAATTGCTAGCCTGTGTGAAGTAAATTCCCAGATAATTAAAAATCTCTGGAATATTAGGCCGAATAGATAAGGCAACAGAAAAATCATTCCGTGCCAAAGCCCTCAGCCCGAGACTATCATACAGCACACCTCTCTCATATAAAAGCTGCGCGTACTCATCTTCTGTCAATGACCGACTCGCAAGAATCTGTTCCATGCGAGCCAGAATGACTTCTTGTTGCAATGAAGGTTGTAACGGAATAGCAAAAACTTCGTTTTTACGCCAATCCTTGCTGCTGCATCCTGCCAAAAGAAGTATTGCTACAGCATAACACCAGCGCAGAAAAAGATTCATTTCCTACTCCCGAAAGTCAGACATTGATTAAGAATGCCCTATCACCCATATTGCATTTATTGGGCCTCCTGCCCTGAGTCTATAAACGGCGCTTTTTTACAAACGCCGTTTATACCCGTTATCTTTCAAGTTGCCTCTTTGTTGGCTGTACTCACTCACCCCGGTCACATAGTTATCTATGTTATCTATGCTCCCGAGGACTCACTCCCTTACCGTCGCGATGCATCTTGAAATCCATAGGGTATATACATCAAATTTATTCTGCTGATTGTGGTGCCACTGGTGTATCCTCGACAATTACTCCGACTGTCGCTTCTTTAATACTCAGACGAACACGACCCTGGCGATCAATTTCCAGAACTTTAACTGAGACTTCCTGACCAACCTGCAAATAGTCAGCCACTTTCTCAACACGCTTATCAGCAATCTGAGAAATATGTACCAGACCTTCTTTACCACCACCGATAGCAACAAACGCGCCAAAATCAACGATACGGGTTACTTTACCAGTGTAAATGCGAGCTACTTCGATCTCAGCAGTTATTTCTTCAATGCGACTGATGGCATGTTTTGCTTTTTCACCATCAGTTGCAGCAATTTTCACTGTGCCATCATCTTCAATTTCAATGGTGGTACCGGTTTCTTCTGTCAGTGCACGGATAACTGAACCACCTTTACCGATAACATCTTTGATCTTATCAGGATTGATCTTAATAGTGTGAATACGTGGTGCAAATTCAGAAATATCATTACGTGGGCTATTAATTGCCTGTTCCATTACACTCAGGATATGCAAACGCGCACCTTTTGCCTGATTCAGAGCAATTTGCATAATTTCACGGGTAATGCCTTCAATTTTGATGTCCATTTGCAGCGCGCTGATACCTTCACAGCTACCCGCTACTTTAAAGTCCATGTCTCCCAAATGATCTTCATCACCCAAGATGTCAGACAGAACAACAAAATTATCGTCTTCTTTCACTAATCCCATTGCAATACCAGCAACAGCAGCTTTAATCGGCACACCTGCATCCATCAACGCAAGAGATGCACCACAAACAGATGCCATTGAAGACGAGCCGTTTGATTCCGTGATTTCAGAAACGACCCGAACGGTATATGGGAATTCGTTAGCTTTTGGCATAACTGCCGCCACACCACGTTTGGCCAAACGACCATGACCAATTTCACGACGTTTTGGTGAACCCATCATACCTGTTTCACCAACAGAATATGGCGGGAAGTTGTAGTGCAGTAGGAAACGATCTGTGCGCTCACCCATCAACTCGTCAATGATCTGTGCATCACGTTCTGTACCCAAAGTCGCAGTAACCAAAGCCTGAGTTTCACCACGGGTAAACAGCGCAGAGCCATGAGTTCGAGGCAGAACACCAGTACGTACATCCAATGCACGCACCATATCTTTTTCACGACCATCAATACGTGGTTCACCACGCAAGACGCGGCTACGAACAACTTTTTTCTCTAAGCTACCCAGAATTTCATGGATTTCAGCTTCCTCTAAAGCTTCATCCTGTTCCAGCAGTGCTGCCGTAACTTCCTCTTTGATAGCATCAACCTGAGCATAACGCTCCTGTTTTTCAGTGATACGATAAGCATCACCCAAACGGTCTTCTGCCAATCCAGCTACACGGTCATGCAACGCTTGATTAACAGATTCTGGCACCCAATTCCATTTTTCTTTGCCTGCTTCCGCAGCCAACGCATTAATGTTATCAATAACCACCTGTTGTTGTTCATGACCGAATACTACCGCACCTAACATTTGCTCTTCAGTTAGAATGTCTGCTTCAGACTCAACCATCAGAACAGCACCAGCAGTACCTGAAACCACCAGATCTAAACGGCTATTTTTTAGCTCATCACTGGTTGGGTTCAGCACATACTGATCATTAATATAACCAACGCGAGCAGCACCAATTGGACCATTGAACGGGATACCAGATAGTGCCAGCACAGCAGAAGCACCGATCATTGCAACAATATCTGGATTAACTTGCGGGTTAACAGAAACAACTGTTGCTACAATCTGCACCTCGTTCAGGAAACCGTCCGGGAACAGAGGACGCAGAGGACGATCAATCAAACGAGCGACTAACGTTTCTCCTTCACCTGGACGACCTTCACGACGAAAGAAACTGCCAGGAACACGACCAGCAGCATAAGTACGCTCCTGATAGTTAACAGTCAGAGGAAAGAAATCCTGACCTTCTTTTACTTTCTTTTGACCAACAACAGTGACAAATACAGCCGTGTCATCCATATTGACCATGACAGCAGCTGTGGCCTGGCGTGCCATCATACCTGTTTCGATAGCAACGGTATGTTGGCCATATTGAAATTTACGAACAATCGGATTAAGCAAAATAATATCCTTTCGTTAACATTGCCTTTTATATTCAGCAGACAACAATGAATGATCTCTCCATGCCACATCCTCGCGACTAACGACAGGTCTTACTCCCTTAAGCACTCTCATTAGCCGCGCGAACCTCTGTAACTGAAGAGCCTAAACAAAAACCACCACCAGCATTTTTGTGCTGTTATCTATGATGGCTTCTCAGAAGAAAAGGGGCCCTATATGGCCCCTTTCCACTGAAACTTGCTTGATTAGCGACGCAGGCCAAGACGCCCAATCAGCGCAGTGTAACTTGTTACATTTTTACGCTTCAGATAGTCCAGAAGTTTACGACGCTGAGAAACCATGCGCAGCAGACCACGACGGCTGTGGTGATCTTTTTTGTGCTCTGAAAAATGGCCTTGCAAGTGGTTAATCTGTGCAGTTAGCAAAGCAATCTGTACTTCACTAGAGCCACTGTCATTCACATCACGACCAAATTCAGCAATAATTTGCGCTTTTGCTTCAGTACTTAGAGACATATTACAACTCCAAAAACATATAAAATAAAATTACAGGTGCCGATCTCTAATTCAGCCACCCAACATATAACTGCGCCATTCTACGCTGCAAATAAGTTAAGCGCAAGATAACCCAAAATACCTTAATCCCGGCTTTCGACAACTAAACGGCGGGGAGCAACAAGCCCATCATCATTGATAACAGCAATGCCAATGAATTTCCGTTCATCACCTTCAGTCACACGTACCATACTTTCAACTAAAGCTGGGGATTTGGCACTGCGCACCGCCTGACCTTGTTTAAAATAAGCCGCAACTACTGGAATCAAATTAACCTCTGGGAAATGAGCAATTGCACTATCCATTGGTAATAGTAATGAATCAATTAATTCGCCCACAGGTATTTCTTGATCTTTGGCCTGCTTTTGTAATTCATATAATTGCTCAAGTGTCACCATGCGATCATTTGGATAATTCGCTACCTGTAAACGCCTTAAATAAATAACGTGAGCACCACAGCCTAATAATTCACCTAAGTCATCAATAATAGTGCGAATATAAGTGCCTTTCGAACAGTGTATTTCCAATTCCAGTTCATCATTTTTCCAACAGATAAACTGTAATTCATAGACTGTAATTGGCCGTGCTTCGCGTTCTACCTCAATACCCTGACGAGCATACTCATACAATGGTTTTCCCTGATATTTCAGTGCAGAATACATGGAAGGAATTTGCATGGTATCACCACGGAATTTATCCAAAGCTGCATCAAGTTGAACCTGACTTAGCTGGATTGCCCTTTCACTGATGATTTGCCCGTGTGAATCTGATGTGTCAGTTCGCTGACCAAGACGAGCTATCACTCGATAACGCTTGTCAGAATCAAGTAAGAACTGGGAAAACTTCGTCGCTTCACCAAGGCAAACCGGTAGCATACCGGTTGCCAGTGGATCCAACGCGCCAGTGTGACCAGCTTTGCTAGCGTTGAAAATACGTTTTACTTTTTGTAACGCATCATTAGAAGAAATATCCTGCGGCTTATCCAGTAACAACACACCATGTATATCACGACCGCGACGATGACGCCCCATTACTTCTCCTCTTTGTGATCCGTAGAAGCCCGGCGCTGTTCATCATTCTTTACAACATTAGTAACCAGATTGGACATCCTCATCCCCTCTACCAAGGAATTATCGTAGGAGAAAGTCAGTTCCGGTACGACACGCAAACGCATTGCTTTACCTAGCAGAGAGCGAATAAAACCAGAAGCTTCATTCAATGCCTTAATACCATTCTTTACCACATCAGAATCATGTTCTTCAGTCAACACATTCAGAAAGGTGACGAATACTTTGGCATAAGCCAAATCACGAGAAACTTCAACGCCAGAAACAGTTGCCATACCAATTCGGGGATCTTTCACTTCTCGCTGTAAAATGATGGCAATCTCTTTTTGCATTTCCTGTGCAACGCGCTGAGTACGGCTGAATTCTCTTGCCATTGTTATATCTCCTGACATTTGGGGGGCAAAAGCCCCCCAATAATGAAATTAACCAGTGGTAGGAATTAAGCGATAGATCGTTTAACTTCAATAATTTCAAATACTTCGATCATGTCACCAACACGAACATCGTTGTAGTTCTTAACACCGATACCACATTCCATGCCATTACGGACTTCGTTAACGTCATCTTTAAAGCGGCGAAGGGATTCCAATTCACCTTCATAAATCACTACGTTATCACGCAACACGCGAATTGGATTATTACGTTTAATAGTACCTTCGGTCACCATACAACCCGCAATCGCACCAAATTTCGGTGATTTAAACACATCGCGAACTTCTGCTAGTCCCATGATCTGCTGTTTATATTCAGGTGCCAGCATACCACTCATTGCCTGTTTAACCTCATCAATCAGGCTATAGATAACAGAGTAATAACGCAGATCCAAACTTTCATTTTCAACAACCCGGCGTGCAGAAGCATCGGCGCGAACATTGAAGCCCAGAATAATTGCATTAGAAGCAGCAGCCAGTGTTGCATCAGTTTCAGTAATACCACCTACGCCAGAGCCGATGATTTTCACTTTCACTTCATCAGTAGACAATTGTTCCAATGCTTCGCGGATCGCTTCACATGATCCCTGAACGTCAGATTTCAGAACAATATTCAATTCAGAAACTTCACCTTCTTCCATGTTAGCAAACATGTTTTCCAGTTTAGATTTCTGCTGGCGAGCCAGTTTGACCTCACGGAATTTACCCTGACGATACAGAGCAACTTCACGAGCTTTCTTCTCATCACGTACAACAGTTGCTTCATCACCAGCCGCAGGTACGTTGGATAGGCCAAGGATTTCCACTGGAATAGATGGCCCCGCGGAGAACACTTCACGACCTAGCTCGTCACGCATTGCACGAACTCGTCCATATTCAAAGCCACAAAGTACTATATCACCTTTGTTCAAAGTACCTTCCTGAACCAGCACTGTCGCAACCGGGCCACGGCCTTTATCCAAGAATGATTCGATAACAACGCCGCTTGCCATACCAGAACGGACTGCTTTTAGTTCAAGAACTTCAGCTTGAAGTAAGATTGCGTCCAGCAATTCATCAATACCAATACCCGCTTTAGCGGATACATTGATAAACTGAGTTTCACCACCCCACTCTTCAGGCTGAACACCGTGCTGAGAAAGCTCACTCTTCACGCGATCCGGATCAGCTTCTGGTTTGTCGATCTTGTTAACCGCAACAACTACAGGCACACTCGCTGCTTTTGCATGCTGAATAGCTTCGATAGTCTGAGGCATCACTCCATCATCAGCAGCAACAACCAGGACTACGATGTCAGTAGCTTTTGCACCACGTGCACGCATTGAAGTAAATGCCGCATGCCCTGGGGTATCCAAGAAAGTAATCATGCCACTGTCAGTTTCAACATGGTAAGCACCGATATGCTGGGTAATACCACCCGCCTCACCAGAAGCAACTTTCGTAGAACGAATATAATCCAGCAGAGAAGTTTTACCGTGGTCAACGTGACCCATGATGGTCACAACCGGCGCACGCGGTTCAGCAACAGCTTCACCTGTATCGCGGTCACTCATCAGCGCTTCTTCCAGCTCATTCTCACGACGCAGGATAACTTTATGGCCCATTTCTTCAGCAACCAGCTGTGCAGTTTCCTGATCGATCACCTGATTAATGGTTGCCATTGCACCCATTTTCATCATGGCTTTGATGACCTGAGAACCTTTGACAGCCATTTTATTCGCCAATTCAGCAACAGTAATAGTTTCACCTATCACAACATCACGGTTAACAGCAGCTACAGGCTTATTGAAACTTTGTTGCAATGTACTGGTTTTACGTTGCTTGCCTTTTGTACGACCAACTGCACGGGCTTCTTCACGATCTGCTTTAGATTCAGAATGTTTATTATTTTTCTTCTGGCGAGTAGCCTTACCACTACGACCGCGGGCACGACGATCACCTTCAACTTTAGCATCATTTTCGTCTTCTGCTGCACGGGCATGACGGGAGGTAGTGACATGATAATCGTCGCTATCAATGGAATCTGAATCACTTGACCACTTATCCTGATTCTCTTCAGCCATACGACGAGCTTCCTCAGCAACGCGTTTAGCTTCTTCCTCTACCTTACGACGCATCTCTTCTTCTGCTTTACGCTTAAGATCGGCAGCTTCTGCTTCACGGCGTGCTTTTTCACTTTGAATTGTTTTATCAGTCTGTGCTGGTTTCTGTTTATGTTCGGTATGTTGATTGGTCACTTTTTCACTTTCCGCTGCCTGGCGCTTAGCTTTTTCAGCTGCTTCACGTTTGGCCTTTTCTTCTGCCTCACGTTTAGCCTGCTCTTCAACGAGTTTCTTCGCTGCTGCTTCGGCTTCGCGTTGCGCTTTTTCTTCTGCTTCGCGCCGTGCTTGCTCTTCCGCTTCACGCTTCGCCTGCTCTTCCGCTTTAGCCTGTTCAACTGCATCACGGTTCACATATGTACGCTTTTTGCGGACCTCAACGGCTACCGGTTTGCTTTTACCATCGGTGCCTGAAACATTCAGCGTACTACGTGTCTTACGCTGCAATGTCAATTTATCGGGTTTACCAGCTGAACCACCTTGCTCGCGGTTCAAATGCGCCAGTAAAGCTTCTTTTTCTTTCTGGGAGACAAAATCAGTTTCGGTTTTTTTAATCCCTGCATCAGCAAATTGCTGCACCAAGCGATCAACCGAAGTCTGTATCTCTTCTGCCAGTGATTTTACGGTTACATCTGTCATGCTGTTCCTTCCTGCTACGGTTTATTACGCATCATCGCCAAACCAACAGATATTTCGGGCAGCCATGATGAGCTCGCCTGTTTTCTCATCATTCAAACCTTCAATATCAGATAGGTCGTCGATACCCTGCTCGGCAAGATCTTCCAGCGTACAGATGCCACGGGCAGCCAGGTCAAATGCCAGAGTACGATTCATACCAGTCAGATTTAACAACTCTTCAGTTGGTTGTTTATCACTGAGGCTTTCTTTCTGAGCCAGTTCCAGAGTAGTTAAAGCAGCTTTCGCACGTTCACGCAGGACTTCGATAGTTTCCTCATCAAGGCCTTCAATTTCTAGAAGTTCCTTAATTGGTACATAGGCCAATTCTTCCAGAGTTGAGAACCCTTCTTCGACTAGAACAGTAGCAAATTCTTCATCAATATCGAGATGCTTAGTGAATGTATCAATAGAAGCATGAGCTTCTGCCTGATGTTTTGCTTGTAACTCTTCAGCAGTCATGACATTTAATTCCCATTTGTCATCACCACGATGTTTTTTCAACAACTGCGCAGCCAGGCGCACATTTTGACCATTACGGCCAATAGCCTGCGCTAAGTTGTTGCTTTCAACGGCAACATCCATCGTACACTTGTCTTCGTCGACAACAATAGATGCAACATCAGCCGGAGCCATAGCATTAATGACAAACTGAGCAGGATTATCATCCCACAGTACGATATCGATTCGTTCGCCGCCCAGTTCACTGGAAACAGCCTGTACTCGCGCGCCACGCATGCCAACGCAAGCACCTACCGGATCGATACGCTTGTCATTCGTTTTTACTGCAATCTTAGCGCGAGATCCCGGATCGCGGGCAGCAGCTTTAATTTCAATCAGCTCCTCACCAATTTCCGGAACCTCAATACGGAACAGTTCAACCAGCATTTCCGGGCGGGAACGACTGACAAACAGTTGCGCACCTCGTGCTTCAGGGCGAACATCATACAGTACACCACGCACGCGGTCACCTGGGCGAAAATTTTCCCTTGGTAACATATCTTCGCGAAGGATAACGGCCTCAGCATTATTGCCTAAATCAAGAGTGATATTCTCACGATTGACTTTCTTAACCACACTGGTGATGATCTCACCTTGCTGTTCGCGGAACTGATCAACAACCATAGCGCGCTCAGCCTCACGTACTTTTTGTACAATAACCTGTTTAGCGGTTTGCGTTGTAATACGATCAAACGTTACTGATTCAATTTGATCTTCGGTATAGCTACCCAAATCGATTTCAGGCTCTTCAAATCTAGCCGCTTCTAGCGTAATTTCACGAGTCGGCTGAGTCACTTCTTCAACAACTAACCAACGACGGAAAGTGTCAAAATCACCAGATTTACGGTCAATGCTGACACGAACATCGATATCTTGTTCATATTTTTTCTTGGTGGCTGTGGCCAATGCTGTTTCCAGCGCCTCGAAGATCTTTTCGCGTGGAAGGGATTTTTCGTTGGAAACCGCTTCCACAACAGCCAGAATTTCTTTATTCATCCTAGTTGCCTCATCCGAACTTTAAAAGTGGGGTACCAGGTTCGCTTTCTGGATGTTGCTCAGTGCGAACACTTCATCTTTTCCATCCACCGTAACCGTGATCATTTCGCCGTCGACAGTTTTAATAATACCCAGCCATTTCCGACGGTTTTGCATTGCTATACGTAAAACCAGACTGACTTCCTCACCAATAAAACGCTGGTAATGTTCAGTCGTGAACAATGGGCGTTCTAAGCCAGGTGAAGAAATTTCCAGGTTATAAAGCACTGAGATAGGATCTTCGACATCCAATACCGCACTGACCTGGTGGCTAACATCAGCACAATCATCAACAGTGATACCATTCTCACTATCAATATAAATCCGCAGTGTAGAAACACGTGCACGAATAAACTCCAAGCCGACTAACTCAAAGCCTAAAGCTTCAACTGGTGCTGAAATCATCGCTGTTAATTTTTGCTCTAATGTGGACAAGCCCACCCCCAAGACATAAAAAAAGGGCTAATTAGCCCAGTAGTTCTGTTGTCAAATAACAAAAAACCCCGAAATTCGGGGCTTTATGCAACTGGACCCTATTTGCTGCCAGTGGCTTCAACCACTCACTTCATGCCCCTTTAAATCAGAATCAATATTTCAAATATTGCTGAATCATTTCGCTCAAAAAGGTGCATCTCAATTTAAGAAGTGGTTGCGGGAGCCGGATTTGAACCGACGACCTTCGGGTTATGAGCCCGACGAGCTACCATGCTGCTCCATCCCGCGTTCGAAAACGTGGCAAATATTACGCCGATAGCTGCAAAAACGCAAGCTATCCGAATAATGGTACCGAGGACGGGACTTGAACCCGTAAGCCCTAGTGTGGGCACTACCACCTCAAGGTAGCGTGTCTACCAATTTCACCACCTCGGCACTACATGAAGCTATCACTGATTAAACAGCCTCATCTTAATTCTTTCCTGTGACGATTACTGAGGAATATCACTATTTGGTGCTGCTGGTGCCGTCGGAATCTCCGTTGACTTCTCGACTTTAGCAGGCTCGCCAATGTTTTCCCACTTACTGCTTGTACCAGTCTGGTTACTGGTCATATTGCCAAGCACCAAACTAATAATGAAAAACAGAGTGGCGAAAAGCGCAGTCATACGAGTCATAAAGTTACCAGAGCCCGATGAACCAAACAGCGTCGCAGAGGCACCCGCACCAAAGGAAGCACCCATATCAGCACCTTTACCCTGCTGTAGCATAACCAAGGCAATTAGCCCGATAGCAACTAGCAAGAAAACAACTAAAAGAGCTCCATACATATGTCGTACCTATGTCCTCGTGGGGTTTACCACGGTTTACGTGGCTACCTTATACCGCATCACCCACTCAAACAGGCTAATCACCTGACCGAGTGGGTCTGAATACTAACCAAACCACATCTGATACGCAAGGTTAATTTCAATAATCAGAATCACTTGAGGAAAAAAACAACAAATTAGCCCGCATGTTTCACCGCATCAGCAATACGATGAGCCAAGGCCGTGACTTGCACATCATCTTCACCTTCTACCATGACACGAATCAATGGCTCAGTACCAGATTTACGTAATAATACCCGTCCACGACCATTTAATTCAGTTTCAACAGATTTAGTAATATTAATTACATTTTCCGATTTAAGTGGATCGTGTGAACCGGAGAAACGAACATTTACCAGTACCTGTGGCAAAAGTTTCATACCACTACACAGATCGTGCAAACTCATATGGTTACGTACCATAGCACTCAGAATCTGAAGGCCAGCAACAATGCCGTCACCTGTAGTTGTTTTATCCAGTAAGATAACATGACCAGAGTTTTCGGCCCCTAAACGCCAACCTTCTTCCTGCAATTTTTCCAGCACATAACGGTCACCCACTTTAGCACGCAAAAATGGGATACCAAGCTGCTTCAATGCTAACTCCAACCCCATATTACTCATCAGCGTACCAACAACGCCACCACGCAGTTGTCCTTGTCTCAATGCTTCACGGGCAATAATATAAAGGATCTGGTCGCCATCAACTTTCTGTCCCAAATGGTCAACCATAATAACGCGATCACCATCACCATCAAATGCCAAACCAACATCTGCTTTCTCTTCTACAACACGTTGCTGCAACAAACGAACATCGGTAGCACCACACTTTTCATTAATATTGATACCGTTTGGTTCACAGCCAATCGTCACAACATCAGCCCCTAGTTCTCTGAGTACATTTGGAGCAATGTGGTAAGTCGCACCGTTAGCGCAATCAAGTACAATTTTCAATCCATTAAGACTTTGCTCACTTGGAAATGTACCTTTACAGAATTCGATATAACGACCAGCAGCATCAACAATACGATTTGCACGCCCCAACTCTGCGGATTCCACACAAGTCAGTGGCTTTTCCATTTCAGCTTCAATCGCTTCTTCCACATCATCCGGCAGTTTCGTACCATCAATAGAGAAAAATTTAATACCGTTATCATAATAAGGATTATGAGAAGCAGAGATAACAATTCCAGCTTCAGCACGGAAAGTTCGGGTCAGATAAGCAACAGCAGGTGTTGGCATAGGACCAGTGAACGAAGCAGATAAACCAGCCGCAGCTAAACCTGCTTCTAAAGAAGATTCCAGCATATAGCCAGAAATACGGGTATCTTTACCGATAATGATCTTACGAGAACCATGACGAGCCAGTACCTTACCCGCAGCCCAACCAAGCTTTAACACAAAATCTGGCGTAATTGGGCTATCTCCCACTTTGCCACGGATACCATCGGTACCAAAGTATTTGCGGTTACTCATAATTTCTTTTCTTCCTTTGCTGAAAGTGTTGCTCCGACAATGTGCATTGCCTGCACGGTTTCTTTGACATCATGTACCCGAATAATTTGCGCTCCTTGCATAGCAGCGATAACTGCGCAAGCTACACTACCGATAACCCTTTCTTGTGGCGGCACATGAAGCAACTGACCTATCATAGATTTACGTGACATTCCTGCTAGCACAGGTAAACCAAATTGATGAAATTGATTTAAATGCGCCAGTAACTGATAGTTATGCTTCAAGTTCTTGCCAAAACCGAAGCCAGGATCAAGAACAAGTTTATCTTTTGTTATCCCTGCCATCGCACAACGTTCAATTTGCTCAGTAAAAAATTGGTTCACTTCTATTAACAAATTTTCATAATGTGGAGCATCCTGCATAGTACGTGGTTGGCCTTTCATATGCATCAAGCAAACGGATAAGCCAGATTTAGCTACGCTTTCCAAAGCACCAGGCTCTTGTAATGCACGAATATCGTTAATCAAATGGGCACCAGCTTTTGCTGACTCACTCATCACCAATGCTTTCGAAGTATCAACAGAAATCCAGATATTAAATCGTTGAGCTAAAGCCTCAACAACCGGAACAACACGATCCACTTCTTCCTGCTCACTAACTTCATCAGCTCCCGGACGGGTAGATTCCCCACCGATATCAATGATCGCAGCGCCTTCATTAATCATCTTCTCAGCATGTTGTAAGGCCATATTCAGGGTATTATGAGCCCCACCATCAGAAAATGAATCTGGAGTCACATTCAAAATACCCATTACTTGTGGACGGGAAAGATCGAGAACATTGTCTCTGGCTCTGAGTTTCATGTTAGGCTACCTTCAATGTCAAAACCCCAGGGCTTACCTGGGGTTTCATGAATATCAATCAGACTACGAAACCATAGAACAATTACTGATCTTTATTTCCTGACTGCCCTACTTGCTCACCACCTTGCGCCAATGTATTGATATCATCAGTTGGTTTTGCAGCTTGTGGAGGAGGTGTATTACCTGTTGGGCGACTGTTATTACTGCTGCCGTTATCACTTTCCCATCCTGCTGGTGGACGAACATTTGTACGATTCATTAAGTCATCAATCTGGGGAGCATCAATAGTTTCGTACTTCATCAATGCATCTTTCATCGAATGCAGAATATCAAGGTTGTCCATCAGAATCTGACGAGCACGTTGATAGTTATGATCGATAATTGCCTTAACTTCCTGATCAATAAGACGAGCAGTTTCATCAGACATGTGCTTAGCTTTAGCAACTGAACGGCCAAGGAACACTTCCCCTTCTTCCTCTGCATAGAGTAATGGGCCAAGTTTTTCCGAGAAACCCCACTGCGTTACCATGTTACGGGCAATTGATGTCGCCACTTTGATATCATTAGATGCACCAGTAGAAACACTGTCTGGACCATAAATAATCTCTTCCGCTAGACGACCTCCATATAAGGTTGAAATCTGGCTTTCCAACTTCTGGCGACTAGCGCTGATCTGATCGCCTTCCGGTAGGAAAAAAGTCACCCCCAAAGCGCGACCACGCGGAATAATGGTAACTTTATGAACAGGATCATGCTCAGGAACCAGACGGCCAATAATAGCATGGCCTGCTTCATGATAAGCCGTTGATTCTTTCTGCTCTTCCGTCATCACCATAGAGCGGCGTTCAGCGCCCATCATGATTTTGTCTTTCGCTTTTTCGAATTCAACCATAGAAACTACGCGTCTGTTACCACGGGCAGCAAACAAAGCAGCTTCATTCACCAAGTTAGCCAAATCAGCACCAGAGAATCCCGGAGTACCGCGAGCAATGACAGAAGCATCAACATCTGTATCCAGAGGAACCCGGCGCATATGAACTTTCAGAATCTGCTCGCGGCCACGTACGTCTGGCAAACCAACAACAACCTGACGGTCAAAACGACCTGGACGCAACAACGCAGGATCAAGTACGTCGGGACGGTTAGTCGCGGCAATAACGATAATACCTTCGTTGCCTTCAAAACCATCCATCTCAACCAACATCTGGTTTAGAGTCTGCTCACGTTCATCGTGACCGCCACCCAAACCAGCGCCACGCTGACGGCCCACCGCATCAATTTCATCAATAAAGATGATACAAGGTGCTGCTTTCTTCGCCTGCTCGAACATATCACGAACACGGGATGCACCAACACCAACAAACATTTCAACAAAATCAGAACCAGAGATAGTAAAGAACGGCACTTTCGCTTCACCAGCAATTGCTTTTGCCAGTAAAGTCTTACCCGTACCCGGAGGCCCAACCATCAGAATACCTTTCGGAATTTTTCCACCCAACTTCTGGAAGCGGCCTGGCTCGCGCAGATATTCCACCAGTTCACCAACTTCTTCTTTCGCTTCGTCGCAACCAGCAACATCAGCAAAAGTGGTTTTAATCTGATCTTCTGTCAGCATACGGGCCTTGCTTTTACCAAAAGACATTGCCCCTTTACCGCCACCACCCTGCATCTGACGCATAAAGAAAATCCAGACCCCAATAAGCAGCAACATCGGGAACCAGGAAATGAAAATAGAAGTTAGCAGACTTGGTTCCTCTGGGGGTTCACCAACCACTTTTACGTTTTTATTCAGTAACGTATCTAGCAGTTTTTCATCCTGTACTGGTAGGTAAGTGGTGTATCTGCTGTTATCTTTCCTACTAACGTTAATTTCACGACCTGTGATACGAACTTCGCGCACCTGATCCTGGGCTAATTCATTGATGAAGGTAGAATAATCCACCCTACGACTATTGGAATCGCTGGGACCAAAACTCTGGAATAACGACATCAGCACAACTGCGATAACTAACCAGAGAATCAGGTTTTTCGCCATGTCACTCAAGGGATTAACCTCATATTACAACTGTGTTAACAAATAGCATTCAGGGTACTATAGTTTCCGCCCTGTCGCTACAATGTATACTTCACGCGATCGGGCCCGCGAAGCGTCTGGCTTACGAACTTTCACGTTCGTAAATAGGGAGCGAATTTCCCTCAGGTATTCATCAAAGCCCTCTCCCTGAAACACTTTGACAATAAAACTCCCCTCGGGGGCCAGCACATCACGACACATATCTAACGCCAATTCAACCAGATACATGGATCGAGGAATATCGACCGCAGGTGTTCCGCTCATATTGGGTGCCATATCCGACATGACGACCTGGACTTTGTTATCACCAACTCGCTCAAGCAATGTTTTCAATACAAGTTCATCACGAAAATCACCCTGAAGGAAATCGACGCCAACAATGGGATCCATCGGTAAAAGATCACAGGCAATCACTCGCCCATTATCACTAATTTGACTCACTGCGTACTGAGACCATCCACCAGGAGCTGCGCCTAAATCGACAACGGTCATGCCAGGCTTAAAAATTTTGTCACTTTGTTGAATTTCATCAAGTTTAAACCAAGCGCGAGAACGAAGCCCTTTTTTCTGTGCTTGTAGAACATATTTATCACTAAAGTGTTCTTGTAACCAGCGACTGGAGCTTGCCGAACGTTTTTTATTGGCCATTGTCCTTTCCAACTATACAACGAATAAAGAGCCAGATATCTATTGCTCCGTACATCAAAACCACAACACACTATTTATGGTGATAGAGATGAGATGGCGGTAGAATGTCTCGTTTTCAATCCTAACTAAGCAAAAAAACAATGGCCCTTAACAAAAAACAAGTACAACACCTGAAAAGTCTCGCTCACCCGCTAAAACCTGTTGTCATGATTGGTAATAACGGCCTGACCGAGGGTGTGTTGGCCGAAATTGAACAAACGCTGTCACACCATGAGCTTATCAAAGTCAAAATCGCAGGCGAAGATCGTGAAACCAAAAATTTGATCGCCGATGCAATTGTCCGCGAGACCGGTGCATATAATGTGCAAGTTATCGGTAAAACTCTAGTTCTTTACCGCCAATCGGGAGAACGCAAAATTATTTTACCTAAATAATCAAACCACATTTATATAAAATGCGGTGCGCATATTATGATAAAAAAGGCCATATTCGGCCTTTTTTACTTTTCCACGATCCTTATGCAACTTTACCTAACGTAAATCAATAGCAACAGGCCAATCCCGAAGTTAAATATATTCAACTTTCAGGATCTCATATTCAACTTCACCGCCTGGTGTTTTGATAATAACAACGTCATCAACTTCTTTACCTATCAAACCGCGGGCAATTGGTGAATTCACTGAGATTAAATTTTCTTTAATATCAGCCTCATCATCACCCACAATCCGGTAAGTCTGCTCTTCATCAGTATTAACATTCAAAACCGTAACTGTAGTCCCAAAAATAACACGTCCACCCTTGGGCATTTTTGTGACATCAATCACTTGTGCATTAGAAAGCTTAGCTTCGATTTCCTGAATACGGCCTTCGCAGAAACCTTGTTGTTCACGAGCAGCATGATACTCAGCGTTTTCTTTCAGATCACCATGTTCACGCGCTTCAGCAATGTCTGAAATAATTTTTGGACGACGTACGTTCTTTAGATAATCTAGCTCTTCGCGCAACTTATCCGCGCCACGTACCGTCATTGGAATCTGTTTCATTTATTAATCCTCTAAATCTTTCCTGAGCAAAAAACCAACATCATCCTGATGTTTTCAGATAACAGCACAATGAGCACACCTTGTCGGGCGGGCTTACAGACAATAAACAATAGTGCAAACCATAGGACTACCCAGAGTTCACAATCATATTTTACATATTAATATATCATTCTAACGTAGACTTGGTGATGGGTCATCGTTTACTTTTCCCCACTTTGCGCCTTAGTATTGTGGTATGTCTACATCCATATGCGAAATTTATGTCCTTCTTTAAAATTGCCGGCAGATTAATTTGCGTTACCGCTCTGTATTTAACTATACCCAACGCAAACGCCACACCTGTTGAGGAATATACGCAATATCTGCCTGATGGTACTAATCTGGCGTTAATCGCTCAAAAAGCGGGCAGCAGTACCCCGTTAATTGATTATCACGGGCAGCAAATGGCTCTACCAGCCAGTACGCTGAAAGTTGTCACAGCTCTTGCAGCATTGTTACAACTGGGTAAAGATTATCGCTTTATCACCACACTGGAAAGTCACGGAAAAATTTCAAACGGCATCCTGAGAGGGAATTTGATTGCTCGTTTTGTCGGAGATCCGACACTGACCCGTCAACAACTTCGCAATATGGTCACAGTTCTGAAACAATCTGGCGTGGAAAAAATTGACGGCGATCTTTTGATAGATGTTTCCGCCTTTGCCAGCCACGATAAAGCTCCCGGTTGGGTATGGAATGACATGACCCAATGTTTCAGCGCTCCCCCTGCTGCTGCAATTGTAGATCGAAATTGTTTTTCAGTTTCGCTATATAGTGCTGAACACCCCGGTGATACTGCATTTATCCGCGTAGCATCCTTTTATCCCGTAAATATGTTCAGCGAAGTTAAAACGTTGGCAAAAGGCTCTCCTGAAAGCCAGTACTGCGAACTGGACGTCGTTCCCGGAGAGCTGAACCGTTTTACTCTTACCGGATGCCTTACTCAACGCAGTGAACCGTTGCCACTGGCTTTCGCGATTCAAAATGGTACCAGCTATGCGGGTGCAATTCTCAAAAATGAATTGCAAATTGCAGGAATTGAAATCACAGGTAATCTTAAACGCCAAAGTTTACCAACTGAACCGGGAAAAGTTCTGGCTCAAAATCAATCAGCACCATTACATGATCTGCTAAAAGTCATGCTAAAAAAATCTGACAATATGATTGCTGATACCGTATTTCGGACAATAGGCCGACAACACTTTGATATACCAGGAACCTGGCGTTCAGGTTCTGATGCGGTAAGGCAGGTATTAAAACAAAAAGCAGGTATCGATCTAGGAAATACCGTGATGGTAGATGGCTCAGGATTATCCCGCCATAATCTAATTACTCCAGCAACCATGATGGAAGTATTACAGTTTATTGCTCAGCATGATCAAGAATTAGATTTTATTTCCATGCTGCCATTAGCGGGTCATGATGGCACATTAAGATACCGGGGAGGGCTGGATGAAGCAGGAGTAAACGGAAAAGTTTCGGCTAAAACCGGTGCCCTGCAAGGAGTTTATAACCTAGCTGGCTTTATAACCACTGCTAGCGGTCAACAAGTTGCTTTCGTGCAATTTATTTCTGCTTACGCCGTACCGCCAAAAGAGCATCGCAACCGTCGGGCCCCTTTGATTCGATTCGAAAGCAGGCTATACAAAGATTTATACCAACACAACTGATAAAATTGGCGCCACAAAGATGGCGCCCTTAATTATGATGAGAAAGTATGATGAGAAAGTGAAAAAATCAGCGTTTGTAAATAACTTCAATGCCTTCATCGTCATCTTCGTCCCAATCGTCATCCCAGTCATCGTCTACTTCCGAAACCTGTTCCAATTGCTTCTTATGGTAGTCATCCCACATGAATTCAACTTTCTCAGGCTGAGTTTCACCTTCTGTTCTGCTCATATTACGAGGCTGAGTTTTCATAAACTCCATAATATCCCAGCAAAGCGCTTTAACACCCTGACGATTTATCGCTGAGATCATATAAAAGTCGCCTTCCCAACCCAATTCATCAGCAATAGCTTGGGCACGCTGTCTAGCTTCTTCTGGCTCCAACAGATCAACTTTATTGAACACCAACCTGCGTGGTTTTTCTGCCAATTTTTCACTGTATTGCTGTAGCTCGTTGACAATAATCCGGGCATTTTCAACAGGATCTGATCCATCAACAGGACAAATATCGATTAAGTGCAGCAATACCCGACAACGTTCCAAATGTTTCAAGAAGCGAATACCCAAGCCAGCACCATCGGAAGCACCTTTAATGAGCCCTGGGATATCAGCAACAACGAAACTTTGTTCGTTATCCATCCTTACTACACCCAAGCTTGGTACCAGAGTGGTAAATGGATAATCTGCAACTTTTGGTTTAGCGGCAGAAACAGCACGGATAAAGGTGGATTTGCCCGCATTTGGCATCCCTAGCATACCAACATCCGCCAACAGCATCAGTTCCAGCATCAATTCACGGGTTTCACCTGAGGTCCCCATCGTTCTTTGGCGAGGAGCCCGGTTGACCGAAGATTTAAAACGAGTATTACCAAGCCCGTGGAATCCACCTTTCGCTACCATTAAACGCTGTTCATGACGAATCATATCGCCTAGAACCTCACCGGTTACTGCATCACGGACACGCGTCCCAACAGGGACTTTAATCGTGGTATCCTGACCACGCCTGCCTGTACAATCACGGCTTTGACCATTTTGTCCACGTTCTGCCCGAAAGGATTTTTCAAAACGATAGTCAATCAGTGTATTGAGATTTTCATCTGCTAGCAGATAAACATCCCCACCATCCCCACCATCCCCACCGTCTGGCCCACCTTTCGGAATATATTTTTCACGGCGGAAGCTGACACAACCATTGCCACCATCCCCCGCAACAACCAGTATCCTGGCTTCATCTACAAATTTCATATTTTTTCTCCGTATGATAGCCATTACAGTGCTGGACGGCCGTGTTACCCAGAGATGGCGTATTTTAGAATATAAAAAGCCCCGCAACACATGCAGGGCTTCTGATTCGGTTTATACCCGTTATCTTTCAAGTTGCCTCTTTGTTGGCTGCACTCACTCACCTCAGTCACATAGTTATCTATGCTCCCGGGGATTCGCTCCCTTGCCGTCGCGATGCATCTTGAAATCCATAGGGTTTATAACTCGAAAAACTTATTCAGCTTCGATGCTGATAAATTTGCGGTTTTTCGGGCCTTTAACTTCGAATTTAACTTTCCCGTCAGCTAATGCGAACAGGGTGTGGTCACGACCACAACCAACGTTATTGCCAGCATGGAATTTAGTGCCACGTTGACGAACAATGATGCTGCCTGCTAATACAGACTCGCCACCAAAACGTTTTACACCCAGACGTTTGCTTTCAGAATCGCGGCCATTACGAGTTGAGCCGCCAGCCTTTTTGTGTGCCATTAATCTGCTCTCCTAAATCTTAAGCGATGCCAGTGATTTTAACATCGGTGAACCACTGACGGTGGCCTTGCTGCTTACGGCTGTGTTTACGACGACGAAACTTAACGATTTTAATTTTCTCGCCACGACCGTGGGCAACCACTTCAGCTTTGATTTTAACGCCTTCAACGACAGGAGCGCCGATTTTGATGTCATCACCATTAGCGACCATCAGAACCTGGTCAAACTCAACAGTTTCACCCGTTGCGATGTCCAGCTTTTCCAGGCGAATTGTTTGACCTTCGCTGACTCGGTGTTGTTTACCACCACTTTGGAAAACCGCGTACATATAAACTCCGCTTTCCGCACGCCCCCTTAAATATCATTCCAGAGCGCGCTATAAATATTCATAATAGGGCGCGAATTCTACGCAAAAAAGCCTAAGAAGACAAGAGCAGAATTAGAGCAGATGATAAAAAAACATAGTTGCTGAATTGTCATTTATTTAGACTGTTTTTCGAGTACAATCAAGACACAGCAATAACTATTTTAATGTTAATATGAACACAGCTCTGCATTAAAACCCATAGCCGAAAAAATATGAATTTAGAAACCATTATCAAGCTAACCGCTGATGATATGGCAGCGGTAAATGAAACCATTCTTAGTCAGTTGAATTCTGACGTTACTCTTATCAATCAGTTGGGCTACTACATAATCAGTGGTGGTGGAAAACGCATTCGCCCAATCATTGCCATCCTGGCTAGCAGAGTATTGGGTTATCAGGGTGATAAGCATATTACTGTTGCTGCATTAATTGAATTTATCCACACAGCGACTCTGTTACATGATGATGTAGTAGATGAATCAGACATGCGACGTGGCAAAGCGACTGCCAATGCCATGTTTGGTAATGCAGCAAGCGTGCTGGTTGGTGACTTTATATACACACGCTCTTTCCAGATGATGACAGCGCTTAACTCCATGCGAGTGCTTAAATTAATGTCAGAGGCAACCAATGTTATCGCTGAAGGCGAAGTTTTACAGTTGATGAACTGCAATGATCCAAATATTTCTGAAGATGATTATATGCGGGTGATTTACAGTAAAACAGCCCGGCTGTTTGAAGTCGCCGCGCACTCTTCCGCAATTCTTTCTAACGCCACCCCAGAGCAAGAAATGGCTTTACAAAATTACGGACGTTATTTAGGCACTGCATTCCAGTTAATTGATGATTTGCTGGATTATAATGCTGATAGCGATACATTAGGCAAAAACACTGGTGATGATCTTAACGAAGGTAAACCGACATTGCCCTTGCTACACGCTATGAATCATGGCACTCCAGAACAATCAGCACTTATCCGTGAAGCAATTGAAAAGGGTAATGGCCGTCATTTACTCGAAACCGTACTGACAACCATGAAACAGTGCGGTTCACTGGAATATACCCGTAAACGAGCAGAGGAAGAAGCAGATAAAGCAATAGCTGCTTTGCAGGCGCTGGAAAACTCCCCATACAAGCAAGCACTCGTGGGGTTAGCCCATATCGCCGTACAACGCCTTTCTTAATCGATAGAACGAAACCTGGGGTTAATCTGACTCCAGGTTTTTCTCTGCGTCTTCAACACCTACATCAATATAACCAATAAGTTTTGCGAGCCCCTCCCGAAGAATAAATTTCACAATTTTTTCCCGCTCAACTTTAGTTAATTGATAGTAAGCCTCAATCCAAATTAAGAATGGGTCTTGTCGTTTGTTTGTATAATCAATAGTGCTTTCCCCTACGGATAGCACATTAAGTACATCTTCAGGCAAACTATTTATATGATATTCAAGAGCCTTGCCCTGAACACCCCGTTTACGTCTATATTCCCATCCTTCCCGCCTTGCCATCAGATTTATTCCCTGTGGCGAAGAAGGAAGTCCGGCAATACCAACCAGCTCTTTAGCTGAGTACCATTCTTTTTTCATACTTTTCTTCTCACTTTGCACCGGGATAATGAAGAAGAATCCAAGTTAGTTGGCATTTCCAATTTCCAAAAATGGGTTAAATAACAGAAAGTTTTTCTAAAAAACTTCTGATACCATCCCGTAAAATCATGGCTATCACAGCCTGTTTCTCAGATTCTGATAACTGATGAAAAGCACCAACCCAAATCGACAAAGGATCTTGCTTCTGTACCTGATACTCAGAAGATGATTCATGAAGCTCCAATGCTACAATGGTCGTTTCCGGGAAACAGGAGTAGTGATACTCGACTGCTTTACCTTGTACACCTTGTCTTTTCTGACGTAACCACTCCTCTCGTTTTGCTCTGGCATTAACTCCTTGTGGTGATCCAGGTAACTCACCCACGCCGATTAACTCCTTGGCCGAATACCACTCTTTTTTCATCACGTTTCTCTATTTTTGTAACCAAGTTCAAAAAAGAAGTTTTTAAGAAAAAATTTGGAAATACTTTTAGAAAAATAATGCTATTTTATTTCTCAATAACAGGTTTAAGTTCGTTATTGCTCTCATGCATACCTGTTATTTATACCACTAACATAGCATCAAATTTAATAAAAAAAGGATTAAAAATGATTTCAAGGAAATCTGATTGGCATCCTGCCGATATAATTGCAGCTTTACGCAAGCGGGGAACAACCTTAGCTGAGGTATCACGCAGGGCAGGGCTCAGCTCATCAACCCTGGCGAATGCACTATCTCGTCCGTGGCCAAAGGGAGAATGGATAATTGCGAATTATCTGGAAATACACCCTTCAGAAATTTGGCCAAGTCGTTATTTTGATCCAAATACTGGAGAATTATTAGAAAGGAAAGTACGCGAACAAACAAATAATTAGCTAACGAATTATACCCTAATGGATCTCACGATGCATCGCGGCAGCAAGGGAGCGAATCCCCGGGAGCATAGATAACGATGTGACTAGGGTGAGTGAGTGCAGCTAACAAAGAGGCAACTTGAAAGATGACGGGTATATATTAATTGAACAAAAACCGCCGGTAATTCGCTATACCAGCGGTTTTATCGTTTCATAGATATATATTTTTTATTTATAAAATATATTAATTAGTTATTAATAAATTTTTCGCCTAATTCTATATCTTTTCTCAATACATCTAGCATGCCTTCCAGTGCTTTCTGTTCAAAATCACTCAACTCACCAATGTTCAAACGCTCTTCTACGCCATTTTTACCCAAACGAACTGGCTGAGCGAAGAAGCGAGCATATTTACCATCACCTTCAACATAAGCGCATTCTACAACATCACTTTCGCCTTGTAAGCCACGGACCAAAGAGAGGCCCAGACGAGCCGCAGCTTGCCCCATAGACAGAGTTGCAGATCCTCCACCTGCCTTAGCCTCAACAACTTCAGTACCAGCATTCTGAATACGCTTAGTTAAAGCAGCCAACTCTCCATCAGTAAAGTTCACACCAGGGATCTGAGACAACAGAGGTAAGATTGTCACACCAGAATGACCACCGATAACGGGTACTTCGATTTCCTGTGGTTTTTTACCTTTCAATTCAGCAACAAAAGTATTAGAACGAATAACATCCAACGTTGTAACACCAAACAGGCGGTTTTTGTCATATACACCCGCTTTTTTCAGCACTTCGGCTGCAATAGCCACAGTTGTGTTGACTGGGTTAGTAATAATCCCAATCAGTGATTTCGGGCAAGTTTTAGCCACTTGTTCTACCAGGTTACGAACGATCCCCGCATTAATATTAAACAGATCTGAACGATCCATGCCTGGTTTACGGGCAACCCCAGCAGAAATCAATACAACATTTGCTCCTTCCAACGCTGGAGTTGCATCTTCACCAGCAAAGCCTTTAATTTTCACTTCCGTTGGAATGTGGCTCAGATCAACAGCCACCCCAGGTGTTACTGGAGCGATATCATATAAAGAAAGTTCTGAACCTGAAGGAAGCTGGGTTTTGAGTAGAAGAGCAAGAGCCTGACCAATACCACCGGCTGCACCGAGAACTGCAACTTTCATCCTGATACTCCTTAAATCGTTTATACTTTAAAATGCTGTGAATTCATCTAGTTAAGAACCATAGATTACTACTTTTTTGAAAACAATCGGTTAACAACCAAATTGTGGACTTACGCTCTAATCGTGGGACGCAAAAGTCGCCGTATTCTAGGCAAAATGCTTATCTGTTAATGAGATAACGGACACTATTTTGAGAATTTCCTTATGATTTTACGAAACAATTGGCTAAATACCTTACACCCAACAACAACGCCAAACAACATCATTTGATTAACAATATATTTACTTGATAACCGGCTAAAAAAGCAAATTTCCATATTCATATTTTATGAATTTCTATATAACATAAGACCAATTTTGCGCGGTTCAAATTGGCTATAAAATCATTATTATTGCATAAAAATTCATTTATATGCATAATACAAGCTTCATAGCTGATTGAATATGGTGAAATATGCGCACTCCCTCTAAACAGGAAGACTTAGTAAAAGCTTTCAAAGCGTTATTGAAAGAAGAAAAATTTAGCTCTCAAGGTGAAATTGTTACTGCTTTACTGGAAGAAGGTTTTGAGAACATTAACCAATCCAAAGTCTCTAGAATGCTGACTAAATTTGGTGCTGTTCGCACCCGTAATGCTAAAATGGAGATGGTTTACTGCCTGCCTGCTGAGCTTGGTGTTCCTACTGCCACTAGCCCACTAAAAAATCTAGTATTAGACGTTGATTACAACCATCCTATAGTTGTGATTCGCACAAGCCCTGGTGCTGCTCAACTTATTGCTCGTCTGCTAGATTCTCTTGGTAAATCAGAAGGTATACTCGGCAGTATCGCAGGTGATGACACCATTTTCGTTACACTCACCAGAGATTCCACAACAGAACAGCTGCGTGGAGCCATCCTTGGGTTGTTCGAACAAGAGCTTTAAATGAACGCGCCAACATGGCGCGATTCATTTTCCCGCAGCTATTCTCAGGATTGATAAGCTTTTTTATTCAACTTAGAGAGTAATTTTTCATGAATATCACCAAATCCTCCATTACTCATAACCAGAATATGATCCCCCTGCTGTGCTTTATCAACAATCATATGCACCAGTGAATCTATATCAGCGCTCCAATACGCAGGCTGAACACAGTTATCTGCAATTTCTGATACGTGCCATTTAATATTAGCTGGCTGGAATAAGAATACTTCATCAGCACGCCCCAATGCTGGTGCGATCTCATTCTTACTCACACCCATTTTCATCGTATTTGAACGCGGTTCCAGTACGGTAATAATACGGGCTGTTCCCCCAACCTTACTACGCAGGGCTTCGAGTGTTGCCAGAATTGCTGTCGGGTGATGAGCAAAATCATCATAAACAGTAACGCCGTTTTCCTCACCACGTAGTTCAAGACGACGACGGGCATTAATAAATTCACTTAAAGCACAACAGGCATCTGCGGGCTGGACACCAACATGATGTGCAGCAGCAATTGCAATCAACCCATTGCGCATATTATGTTCACCCACCAGCGACCCGTTCACTTCTCCGACAACTTTACCACCATAAAACACCTGATAATGACGACTGTCTGTACTGATCTTTTTTGCCTGCCAGTTACCCGTTTCACCCACTAGTTCCAACTCACTCCAACAGCCCATAGACAAAACCTGTTTCAGGTTAACATCGTTATCCGGGACACAGATCTTACCACTACCCGGAACGATCCTGACAAGATGGTGGAACTGTCTCTGAATAGCAGCCAGATCGCCAAAAATATCGCCATGATCGAATTCCAGATTGTTCATGATCAGCGTACGTGGACTGTAATGCACAAACTTAGATCGTTTATCAAAAAAAGCACTGTCATATTCATCAGCTTCTATTACGAAAAACGGGCTTTCCCCGATCTGAGCTGATGTTTCAAAATTCCCCGGAACACCACCGATCAAGAAACCTGGTTTATAACCACAGGCTTCCAAAATCCAAGCTAACATACCCGCAGTTGTTGTCTTGCCATGCGTCCCTGCAACCGCCAGCACCCAACGTTCTGGCAAAACATAATCATGCAGCCATTGTGGGCCAGAAGTATAAGGGAGCCCACGCTCCAGCACAGCTTCTACACAAGGATTCCCACGGCTCATAATATTACCGATGATGACCATATCTGGCACAGAATCCAACTGTGCCGGGTCATATCCCTGAATCAGATTAATCCCATGTTTTTCCAGTAAGGTACTCATTGGTGGATAAACATTGGCATCAGAACCAGTCACTTCATGACCAAGAGAACGAGCCAAAATTGCCAGTCCTCCCATAAAAGTGCCGCAGATACCAAGAATATGAATACGCATTGATTTCCTATTCCATAGTATGAAGTTAGCCACTATTCTAACCATCAAAAGCAAGATAAGAAATGGAATAGCCTATGAATCATCCCTTTCTTTGGCTAAACTGCCCGCGTAAGAGTGCAATGGACACTCTAAAACCACTATCAAATCACATTCAGGACTTTCGTCATGAAAACATTAGGCGAATTCATCGTCGAAAAGCAGCAAGATTTTTCTCACGCTACAGGTGAACTCACTGCATTGCTTTCTGCTATTAAGCTCGGAGCAAAAATCATTCACCGTGATATCAACAAAGCCGGTTTAGTGGATATTTTAGGGACCAGCGGTGTGTCCAATGTCCAAGGCGAAGTACAGATGAAACTGGATCTGTATGCTAATGAAAAACTCAAAGCAGCACTGAAAGCACGCGGTGAAGTTGCAGGAATCGCTTCTGAAGAAGAAGATGATATCGTTATTTTCGAAGGCGACCGCGCTGAAAACGCAAAATATGTTGTTTTGATGGACCCATTAGATGGCTCTTCAAATATTGATGTAAACGTTTCCGTCGGTACTATCTTCTCTATCTACCGCCGTATTACCCCCATTGGTCAGCCAGTAACTGAAAAAGATTTCCTGCAACCAGGTCATCGTCAAGTCGCCGCCGGCTATGTTGTTTATGGTTCTTCAACTATGCTGGTCTACACCACCGGCTGTGGGGTACACGCCTTTACTTACGATCCTTCTTTGGGAGTATTTTGTCTTTCCCATGAGAAAGTTCAGTTCCCACCCAATGGCAATATGTATTCCATCAACGAAGGGAATTACATCAAATTCCCTATGGGGGTAAAGAAATACATCAAATATTGCCAGGAACAAGATGAAGCAACTCAGCGCCCTTATACCACCCGTTATATTGGTTCGCTGGTTGCTGATTTCCACCGCAATTTACTGAAAGGTGGTATCTACATTTACCCAAGTACCGCCAGCCACCCATCAGGAAAATTACGCCTACTGTATGAATGTAACCCAATGGCATTCCTGGCCGAACAAGCGGGTGGTAAAGCCAGTGATGGTGCCAACCGCATTCTGGATATCACTCCATCCAAACTGCACCAACGCGTACCTTTCTTTGTGGGTAGTAAATCGATGGTGGAAAAGGCAGAGAGTTTTATGGCTGAGTTCCCTGATGAGTAATTTCATCGGTTAATTACGGATAAGCGGCGGGATTTTTCGTCGCTTTTTTAATTTTAACTATGTTCGTTAGATGATTCTTTAAAATTTATG
This sequence comes from Photorhabdus sp. RW14-46, assembly GCF_963887965.1. Lineage (NCBI taxonomy): Bacteria > Pseudomonadati > Pseudomonadota > Gammaproteobacteria > Enterobacterales > Morganellaceae > Photorhabdus > Photorhabdus sp. RW14-46. The sequence goes on from NZ_CAWPHH010000014.1 coordinate 85,743, forward strand.
GTCACCAACGGGTAACCCAAGCCACCTCGAAGAAGTAAACTATACCACTGTGTGATTGACGTATTAGTGATGAGTTATTTTATTACTGATTGGTGGCCACCTAGCAGATCACCTTCAACAAAATGGTGACTACACAAAATCGTGCGCAGGCTCAAGGAGTAGTCACCACTTCTGTCAGATACGAAAAATTCGCTCATCTCCAGTTGGAGGTTCTACGGTTTTATTAGACCACTACAGCTTTATTAAAAGCTCCATCCCAATAGACTATAAATTACACTTTTGAAAAAAATTATTCTGAAAATTTCAGTATATCCAACAAATTAATATACCAGCCCAAATAGCCGGGAAAATCGGACCTTATCGAGAGCTAAGTGACAACCTGTATTATCGGTTAGTGACTACACCACGGAGCAATCATCAAACTCAGAGACAGCATTTACCAACACAGAAAAATGGAGAGTACTTTAAAAAATGTTTTGGCTATAATACCCCACACTCTATTCTGGTTTGAAATAAAGGAAACTTTCATGAGCCTGAACTTAGTACCAGCAGGAAAAGAACTGCCTGAAGATATCTATGTCATTATTGAGATCCCTGCAAATGCAGATCCGATTAAATATGAAATTGATAAAGAATCCGGTGCGCTGTTTGTAGACCGTTTTATGTCTACCACGATGTTCTATCCATGCAACTATGGTTACATCAACAACACCTTATCTCTGGATGGTGACCCGGTTGATGTTCTGGTTCCCACACCATACCCACTACAACCCGGCTCTGTGATCCGTTGCCGTCCAGTTGGCGTTCTGAAAATGACTGATGAATCAGGTGAAGACGCGAAACTGGTTGCAGTTCCACATAGCAAACTAACCAAAGAGTATGATCACATTAAAGATGTGAATGATCTACCAGAACTACTACGCGCTCAGATCACTCACTTCTTTGAGCACTATAAAGATCTGGAAAAAGGTAAATGGGTTAAAGTTGATGGTTGGGATAATGTCGAAGCTGCTAAAGCAGAAATTATCTCCTCTTTCGAACGTGCCGCTAAGAAATAACTTTTCTCTATTTAAATAATTAAAAAACCTCTGGGGAACATCACCGGCAGAGGTTTTTTAATACCATACTCCCTTTTTATGACAAAAAAGGGTTTTTATTTACTCTTCCACATGGCGCTTCAACCAATCACCGCTTTTTATCCGCCGTAAACCGGTTATTGGAAACTGATAAAGATATATCCATGCATTGCCATACGGTGTCTGAATCAATTCCCTTACATACTCCCGCGAATTATCTTTCAAATCATCTAATTCTGTCAGTATAGTAGAATTGATTCGATATACCTCACATTCAATACTTCCGTCACCACGGATAACCGCAGGATAATGCCCAAGGTCATATAGCTCATAGCCTTCCAGCCGATGATCACCTAACCATTGAGCATCGGTCATCCAATGATGATTGCCCTGTTTGCGCCGTAAGCTGCCATAAACAATAATTCGCATTTTTAAAACTCAAACTGATAGAGCAAATCCAATGTCTGATCAATACCAGATACCGCTTCCAGATACAATCTAGGCATTAATCTATAGCGTAAGGTTAATGTTGCCAGTGAATCAAATATACCAACACCATACTTAACTTGCAGATCTTTTGTAATCTTCCCGCTAACAACTACCTGTGATTTATCACCAACCCCCTGAGTATCCAGTGCTAAGTCGGAAACACCAAATATTTCACCGATCTTACCCACCAACTGACCACTCTGTGCAACCCCCAAACCTATTAATATTGCCGTCATCTGTGAGTTGTCCGAGTTACTATTCTCTAAACCCTCACCACGCAACAGATAAGAAAGTGCTTCCAATTGTGATCTAACAGGCTCTGAAAAAATTTCTACTTTTGGCTGATCCGCCAAACCAGTCACCCTTACCCCTGCAATAACCTGCCCATCGGTAGAATCTGGATTACGGATAGCCTCAATGTTAAGTAATGGCTGATCAGGTGGACCTGAGAACATAATCAGCCCTTTACGAACGATCAGATCCTGCCCATAAGTACGGAAACGGCCATCAAGAATATCAACTTGACCATTCAAACCCATGCCTTGTTTATCTTGAACAACCATCAGATCGCCTTTAAGTTGTGCTTTAAGACCGAAAGCACTAAGACGAACATCATCTCCTATATGAATCGTCAAGTTACTTTGAATCGGGATAGATGCTTTTTTCTGTTGTAATGGCTGAAGATTTTCATTCAATATGACTTCATCCGATGAAGTCTCAACTGTCGATTCTGGTAGCTCCTTCACGGTAATACGCGCCCAAGGAATACCAACGCTACCATCCAATTTCAGCAACTGAGGAGAGGCCTCAAACACCAGAGCAGGGCTAACATCAATTTTCACCATTGGTGGAAAAACGACTCTTAACTTGTCGCCGTTAGCCGTTACTCGTGCATGCCATGCATCCACATTACGCCAGTCCGCGTCACCATTTAGGTTAAGCTGCCCCTTCGGCGTTTTAATAACACCATCAAGAACGGAACGTATTCCATCAAAATTCACACCCATTTGCCCTTGAACAATATCAAATGGGATCCAATGGCCCGAAGCTTGCAGTGCACTCAAGTCTAACCGGCCAAACAATAATGGATTTCTGACATTGCCTCCCAGACGCAGGTTAGCATTCAAATGACCTTCAGCTTTATCACCTTTCCCAAGAATCGGCTTGATTAACGCCAGTGAAATATCCTGAATATCTACATTACCCGACAGCTTACGGCTCCCAGCAAGATCAGCAACTTGTACGCCACCGTTGAATCGGCCATTTCCCATAATCTTAAATAACCAATTCAACTCTGCTGTGCCATTCTTCAAGCCTGCATTGAGTGTCAGGGTCTGGAAATCTACCGGTAATGCAGTGCCATCAACCATCTGCTTAACATGCACCCCATCACCACGCAAATTAACGTTGGCCTGAGGCAATCCGCTTTCCGCACTCCATTTAACGTCGGCATTGCCACTGAATATACCTTTCAAATGTGTTTCAGGTGCCAGTAATGGCTGAATCAAAGCAAGATCCAAACGTTCAAGAACGATGGATGCACTACCGCTGGCACCAGCTTCAATGGATTTAGGTACGCAGAACTGCGCATGTGGATTTAGCCAACAGTGAGGGCCCACAGTAACTTTCTGCTGCTGATTAAGATAATCAAGAGTTATCGCTTTAGTTAAGCGCCATTCTCCAACCGGGGTGTCAAAACGGGTATTGTTAATGCTACCTTTCCATCGCTGTTGCTTACGATCAAAACTACCATGCAATGCAAGTTGACCCGCAATCGGTTTGCCGTCAATCTTCAATTGCAAGTCGTGCTGTTTCTCATTGCCCTTAGCATCCAACGTAAAATTACGGACAATCAAATCCGCTTGTTTCAACTCACTGACTTTAGCAGCAAGATTCCCTTGGATCTGTTCAGCAGAACGTACATCCCCTTTCACATTCACTCGATCAACGCGCAAATCCTGCCATTTCAACCCGTTAGCATTGAGATCAACCAAAAGCTGAGGCGCTTGTATATTACCGCGCAGTTTCAGCGTCCCATTCACGACACCGCCAAGCCCCGGAAATATACCATCCAACTTCGGTGCACGGATATCGCCATCCAGTTTCCACTGTTTGGACAATTGTCCCTGGAGATTCATTTTATTGCGCCCTAAAGCCAGCTCGAATTGAGGAATATTCCACTGACCCGCCGCGTTACCAGAAATCTTACCTTTGGCTTTTATTAAGTTCTGTTTTACGTTACCGTCCAGCGTAATTTCCGGGATCTGAAGCTGCCAACTACCACCGTGTAAACTACCCCGGGTCACTATTTTCCCATCGATTTTAGCAGGCCATTCCGGCCACTGTTTAGCGGTATTGATCCCGGAGAGTGTCAGCACCGCATTCCAACTTACCGCCTTACTCCAATCTGCCACACCTACCAGTTCACTCTTTCCCTGCAAAGCAGACAGGCGTAAACGGGTCAACTTAAACTGTTCTTCATTACCTTTGGCATCTAATACAAGTAATGCTGGCGGGATTTCACTACCGTTAATACCGGAACGCAATGACAAATCATAACCACTGGCCTTACCATTAAGGCGCATTTTTACGCCATCTAGCTGATATTCTGGCTTCCCCGTTAAAGGCCAACTTAGTTGTTGGCTTTCAAGCGTCACCCACACGGGTAAACCTACCTTAGCCAGTTCCGCTTGAGCATCAAGTTTAGCACTGACAGGACCAGACAAATTTAGCCCTAAGCTGAGTTGCTCCAGTAAAGCGCCATTAAGCTTTACAGTAACCTTTTGTCCTTGGATCTCTTGTCGATTTAGCTCACCTTTTATTACCAGTTTTATCGGCCATTGCTGTGCCAGAGTTGCGGAACCATTAATGGCGAAAGAACCTTCCGGCATTTTAACATTCAATTTATTGAGCTGAATCTGCTGCCCCTGATTGCTAAGTTGCAATAAAAACTGATTGATTGTGATATTGGTATCACCCGTCAGCCGTAATTGCTTACCACTTATCCCTGCAACAGTGATATCCAGTGGAATAGGCACTTCTGGTAATGTTGCCAATAGCGGTTGAGAGAATAATTTTTTCAGAATTTCTGCCAACGATTTTTCCGGTTCACTCCCTCGTTTCGCTTTCCCCCCTGCTTCCGCTATTTTCTGTCGTTCAGAGGGCGTTTTTGGCAATCCCACCAACAATCCATTAATTTTCGTTGGCTTAAGCGTTAATGCTTTTTGCTGCCAGTGAGCAGCGGTCCTAAATTCATCAAGGGCAAATATCGTATCATTTACGGTGACAGTGACATTTTTAACGGATAGCAAATCAAGTGAGACTGGATACGGTGTCCTCAGTTCGGTGAAAGGTTCTGACTTTGGCGACGGTTCTCCAGCAGGGGGCAATTGTTTAGTATTAATCGCAACTTTTACGCCTTCCGTTGTCAATGCATTCACACATAATTGACTCTTTTTCAGACAGGAAAGACGCAGTGAAAGGTGGAGTTGATCCACATTGACATTAACACCGGGCATTTGGTACTTAACGCCTTTCAGGGTCAAATCACGCCAACCGCCGCTGACGCTGGTTATATCCAGCCCCGGTACCCAACGGGCAGCACTGTTAATCATAAAATGCAGGCCAGATTGCGTTCCTACCAATCCAGCAACAGCAATAACCAACAAAGTCACTATCAGCAGAAAAGCAATGCTGACCTTTTTCATCCATCTCATAATTCAGATCCTAACCCGATGTAAAACTGGATGTTACGGGATTCTGAATCCCCTATTGGTCTGGCAAGGTCAAACTTAATAGGTCCGACCGGAGAAGCCCAACGCACACCAATACCTACGCCGGTTTTAAAATTGCTCTTTCTAACGTCATTAATGGCTTCACCGGTATCAACAAAAACAGCACTCCACCAATTACCTGTTACGTTATATTGATACTCAAGCGAACCCACAATCAATGCGGATGCACCGGTCAATTTTCCTTTATTATCTTTAGGCGAGATTTTCTGATATCTGTAACCACGAACACTGTGATCACCACCAGCGAAAAAACGTAGGTCGGGTGGAACCTTCTCGAATGCATTGGTTTCTATCCAACCCAAATTACCCCGAGCAACAAAACGGTGATTATCCCAATAAGTTCTGATCCAAACGTTTTGCGCCTGTAACACCAAGAAATCAACATCAGAGCCCCAAAGGGTATCAGAGATATCAATAGAATAGCGCTGGCTATCGCCCCAATAAGGCATCGTTCCTCCACGCTGGCGGATACGGCTGACGTTCGCCCCTGGGTACAATAACATTGCCGTATTGGTAACATTAGCCTGAGTAAAGTGGCTGAGACTCCAACGCATATTGATCCCATACTGCCAACCCGTTGAAAGATCCCAATTACGGGAAAAATTTACTGTCGCGGTATCTGATACGGTATCGTTGATATCTTTACGCTTATAACCCGTCTGCAATGCGTAATATTGCTCTAACGGATTCACCTTCAGCGGCATTTTATAGGTAGCATCAATAACCTGTTCAGGTGCAGAAAGGTTGATGCTGGCGCTAAGGCTGTGTCCACGGGAATTAAGCCACGGTTTTGTCCATTTCGCCTTTACCCGTGGCCCTACATCAGATCCATAACCCCCACCCAGTTCAACATAGTTTTTGGAACGTGGTGTTAATACCGCTTCAAGAGGAAGCATTCCGTCACCATTTTTTCTAGCGGTATTAAAATCCGGTGAGACTACTGCTGAATTAAACCAGCCAGTTTCTGCTAACCGCCGATTCAATTCGGCTAATTGTTCAGAGGTATAAAAATCCCCTTCGCTGAATGGAACTAGATGATTCAAATAATCTTCGCGGATCTGTGAACCACGATAACGCACCTGACCAAAGTGATAACGCTCACCGCTATTAAAAACAAAGTCCCAGAATGCCTCATGTCGTTCTTTGGCAACACCTAATTGGCTCTTTTTCATAACCGCGTCAAAATAACCTTTCCTAATAGCGAGCCCGGTCAAAGAACCTTTAAGGTTTTCATATTCATCATGATTAAGAATCGTTCCTTTCTTTGGGCTTTTGCTTTTAACAAGTTTGGCATAATCTCCATCTGTCTTAGCCCCACCTTCCAAAACAACATTAACATCGGCAATTCTCACCGGTTTGCCTACGGTAACTTTTGCCGTTAATACCGAGCGAGCTGGCGGTCTATTTTCCTGATAGGTAAATTCGATAATGGGTTCATAATAACCAAGCGGGCGCAAACCTTCACGAATCGCTTTATCTACACGAGATCGAAAACGGCCATCTGGCGCAACTTCATCAGTACTAATAGTGGAGAGATGAATTCGGGCATTTTTTTCCAACTTACCTGTTAATCCTTCTATTTTCAGACGAAGATTAGCACTATGAGCAATGGGAGTTACGATAGACACACAAAGAAAGCATAAAACGGGGTATCTCGACACGCGAACTCCTAACCTGATCGGAATAATTTAACTATAATCAATTTATCTTGAGTAAAGTTTACAATATATACAATCTATCAATATCTGAAAACTTAATAATTACGGGAGTGAATTGTGCCAACTTCAGCTAATAAAAGCCTATCTATTGATCCTCATAGTGCATTACCAGGCAGAACTGAGCCACTTAAGGTTTCACCTAACCATGCTGTTACTGATCATACGATAGAACCTGTTCCAGAAAATATGGAAGTGGCCTATTTTGGTATGGGATGCTTCTGGGGCGTAGAACGCCTATTCTGGCAACAACCTGATATTTACACCACCTCCGCAGGTTATAGCGGCGGTACAACAGCGAATCCAACTTACGAAGAAATTTGTAGCGGCCTGACCGGACATGCTGAGGTTGTTAGAATTGTTTACGATCCAGCAAAAAACAGCTACGAAAACTTATTAAAACTCTTCTGGGAAAACCACGATCCTGCTCAAGGGATGCGCCAGGGCGGGGATATTGGTTCTCAATATCGCTCCGCGATTTATACCGTGTCACCTCAGCAACATGAACTGGCATTAGCCAGCCGTGAACACTTCCAAAAAGCAATGCAACAACAAAGCGACAATCGCCCTATTACAACGGAGATCACAGAAGCGGGGCCATTCTATTTTGCTGAAGACTATCACCAACAGTATCTATTTAAGAATCCTGAGGGGTATTGCGGGCTAGGCGGTATTGGTGTTTGCCTACCCAAAATGAACGAAAACTAGTCGCTACATTTAATTAATGTTATAATTACTACGCTAATCAATAGCTTTCTAAGTGTTTGTCGTCACTTTTTATTTTATATGATTTTTATTGTTTCCTCCGGTGCTTTTCTAATGACAACCTACCCTACCACCGGAGGTTGAACATGGATTCCTTATGCTAAATAGTCTCTTAATAGTATTTCTATTGTGCGCGATAAGCGCCTTTTTTTCGTTATCTGAAATCTCTCTTGCTGCCTCTAGGAGAATCAAACTAAAACTGATGGCAGATGAAGGTAATATCAACGCAGCTCATGTCCTCAAATTACAAGAAACACCGGGAATGTTTTTTACCGTGGTGCAAATCGGCCTAAATGCAGTAGCAATTTTGGCAGGTGTTGTCGGTGAATCCGCATTCTCTCCTTCATTGAAAACGTTTTTCATGAAATTTATGCGCCCCGAATGGGCAGACCAGTTGGGCTTTATCTGCTCATTTATCATTGTGACCAGTATATTTATTTTGCTCGCTGACTTGACACCAAAACGTATCGGCATGATTAAGCCTGAAGCAGTCGCCGTGAAAATCGTTAACCCAATGCGTTTCTGTCTGACCGTTTTTCGCCCACTAGTTTGGCTATTTAATGGCCTGTCTGATCTTATCTTTAAGCTCTTTAAAATTCCGACAGCACGTAATGAAGATATCACATCCGATGATATTTTTGCGGTTGTGGAAGCAGGGGCTGTTGCGGGTGTGCTGCGTAAACAAGAGCATGAACTGATTGAAAACGTGTTCGAGCTCGAATCCCGCACAGTGCCTTCTGCCATGACCTCAAGGGAAAGTATCATTTACTTCGATAAGGATGAAAGTGAGGAAAGTATCAAACAGCGGGTTTCTAGCCAGCCACATTCCAAGTACCTGATATGTGATAGAGATATTGATCACGTTATCGGTTATGTGGATTCCAAAGATCTGCTTAACCGTGTCCTAAGTGGTCAAAGCCTAAGCTTCAATAAAGGTGTCCAGATCCGCAACGCGCTGATCATTCCAGATACCTTGACACTTTCAGATGCACTGGAAAGTTTTAAAGCGGCGGGTGAAGATTTCGCTATTATTCTGAATGAATATGCATTGGTAATGGGTGTGATTACCCTTAATGATGTTATGACCACACTGATGGGTGATTTAGTCGACCAAGGACAAGAAGAGCAGATCATCATCCGTGACGAAAATTCATGGTTAGTAGAAGGAGGAACACCTATTGATGATGTACAGCGTGTACTGGATATTGATGATTTTCCTGATTCAAGTAACTATGAAACCATTGCAGGTTTCATGATGTTTCGGTTGCGTAAAATTCCAAAGCGTACTGATTCAGTTAAGTTTGCTGGTTACAAATTTGAAGTTGTCGATATTGATAACTACAAAATCGATCAGCTATTAGTCACAAAAATTACTGATACTCTCACCACGGCACCCACGCAAAACCAGCCTATCAGTGATGATAAATAAAAACGGCCTATTCTTGAGCTAAGGCCGTTTAGTATTCTCATGTTAAGCGCCACTTATTGTTATTTTGTGGCGCAGATTACACCAGTATGCAACCCGATTCTTTTTCGTTATCTATCCTATTTCGGCCTGCAAACGTAGCACTTGCTGATTGACTTCGCTCATTACACTAAAATGGCGCTTATCTCTCACCTTCGGCGGTAAAATTTTGCCGCAGTCAAATTCAAAAGCCCCCATGTCTTTAATGTATAAACGTCCACGGAATAAAGTTTTAACGTAGAGAGCAATTTTCAGTGGGTTATGTCGGTGAAAAATTTTCATCTCTGCTTTTTTCCTCCTAGCGACTTCTTACGGTTACGTTTGGTGAGCCAACTCCACACACCATACCGTTATGTAGAATAATAGACTGAATTTATCCGATTTTGTTCCCTCCATTTTTAGTTTTATGCACTGAATTTACATAAAATGACAGATATTTAGATATACATAACTATGTAACTTTATCTCTTACTTAATGTTAAAAATTTGATCTTCTTTAAAGAGATAAATCAGTTAATACCCGCTATGCTAGAGATCCATGCATTGTCACACTAACCTACAAAGGAAAAATTATGATAAAGAACTTTATGCTATATGCTGCGCTACTTTGTTCTCCTGCTTTAGCATTCGCCCACAACATCACTCTGGAACAACAGGTTCCTGCGATCAGTGTTTCTGATAAAGGTGAGTTGTTACTCAACAATAACAAGTTTAGCTACCAAAATTGGGATAGTGGAAAACTGATTGGTAAAGTGAGAGTCATACAACATATTGCAGGTCGTAGTGCAGCTAAAGAGATGAATGCTCCACTGATAGAAGAAATAAAACGCGCTGATTTTTCAAAAGAAAAATACCAAACAACCACCATCATCAATATCAATGATGCCATATTCGGTACTGGACCCTTTGTCCGCAGCAGTATTGAAGATAGCAAAAGAGAGTTTCCGTGGTCTCAGTTTATCGCTGACAGCAACGGTGTGGCCAAAAAAGCTTGGCAGTTGGAAGCTAAAAGTTCTGCCATTATTGTCCTGGACAAAAATGGCGCAGCGAAGTTTACCAAAGAAGGTGCATTAAACAGTAGTGAAATCAAACAGGTCATTGAATTAGTTCGTAAGGAACTACAGTAAAAACATCCGTGGTGATAACGACTTGCAGGTATGTTTTCGTTTGCCCTTATCACCACAGCTCCGCTAAAAAACAGCCATGATTAAAAAATCGTTACTCTAAATCCCGGATTCAGGAATGATTCACGAGGCGTATAATCTAGCGTCTGACCTTTCCAGTTCGTCACGTGAGCACCAGCAGCAATGGCTATAGCGTGACCCGCCGCAGTATCCCAGATATGAGTGGGCCCAAAGCGAGGATAAAGTTGCGCTTTTCCTTCCGCCACCAAACAGAACTTTAGTGAAGACCCTACAGAAACCGTCTGATGTTCACCTAATTGATTGAGATAATCTTCTAATTCTGTATCCATATGAGAGCGGCTAACAACGACCATTGGTGGATTAGCATCACGAATCTTAATCGGCAAACATTGACCTCCACAGGCTTTTTTCCATGCCTGCCGCCCTTGCCCGGAATAAAGCGTATCCTGCACAGGAGCATATATAACGCCCATCACAGGAACGCCCTCATCAATCAAGGCGATATTAACCGTAAATTCACCGTTACGATTAATAAATTCCTTGGTACCATCCAGAGGATCAACTAACCAATAGCGCTTCCAATCACGCCTCTCTTCCCAAGTAGGAAGCTCTTCTTCCGACAACAGTGGAATTTCTGGGGCGATACGGGATAATCCGGCTTTAATTATTTTATGAGCCACAATATCAGCCATAGTAACCGGTGAATCATCTTGCTTATGATCAACTTTCAGGGGATGTTCATCCTGATAAATTGTCATAATAGCCGCACCAGCTTCCTGAGCCAGTTGGCAGATTTGTTCTAGCATCACACACCTCTGCGGTTAGTCATCTGTTATCATTTTATACCCGTTATCTTTCAAATTGCCTCTTTGTTGGCTGCACTCGCTCACTCCCGGTCACATAGTTTGCTATGCTCCCGGGGATTCACTCCCTTGCCGCCGCGATGCATCTTGAAATCCATAGGGTATAGACTATATTACCAATTGATCTTTTTATTGGAACGATAAGAATTTTATTACCACTCCTAAAATAAAAACAGCCGGATATACCTGCTCAAGTTATTGACAATCTGATGCAATCACTGTGATCTTCATGTTCTCACCAAACACTTTTGCCCAATATGATGCCGTCATCCAACCCGCTGTACCACCAACAATTCATCTAAGCAAGCATTAAACCTTCAAGATATTTGACCGCATTGTGATCAATCAGACATTCGCACGGTTCATCCATCACACCCAGCGCCGTATTCGGGAGCATTTCAGTGATAGCTCAAGAAGAAGTGCATTCATTTCCACCAGGCTTTTGGCAATAAAAGCGTTTTTCTGGACCATATTCCTAACATCAGGAGAATTCAAAAATTATTTTCGGGCAGTTTCATTCTCAATTAGATAACGTAACGAGCTTATCAGATGGAAAGTTTCCATCGATTTAATCACCGAGACATCGGTTGGTAAATACGGTGAGAAAAATAGGATATTAATAATGATATTTCAATTGTATTCATTTCCTTTATATCAAGATAATTTCCTGGCTTATTAATCCGCCAGACCTTTCATAATCGTTGATACAATAAAGTATCCATGCTATTCTTAAATATATTTAATAAATCAATATTGTTTTTATAATAAAAACAAACAAAATATTGTTTATTTGTCACTAAAGTTATTAAAAAAATAAAAAATGCTCGAAAGACTGAAACTCAGCCAAAGGTAAAGTAAATAAGTGCTAACAAGCTAAAGGAGACAGTGAAACCTAATCTTGCCAATGCAAAACGGCATTATGAACACGGTTAAGATTAGAGAGAATCCAAATGCTGGTGGCAATGACACAGAATAGCTAGGAAGATAGTGGGCCAAAGATCTTATTTAAAGAAATAATTAGGAAATTGAGGGAAAGCCAGTTCATCGGCAACATCCTAGCTGAAATTTTCGATGGTTTGAAAATACCCCCATTTTTTAAATGGGTTTGTCAGTAGTCTGAGACGAATATACCGGCTATTTTTTTAAACCTACTTGTGGATAAAACTTACAGAATATCCAACAATTCTACCTCGAAAATCAGAGTGCTATATGGGGGAATCGATGCACCGGCACCACGCTCGCCATAAGCCAAATTATAAGGGATATAAAGTTCCCATTTAGAACCGACAGGCATCAACGTCAATGCTTCAATCCATCCAGCAATCACCCCATTCACAGGAAATTCAGCAGGTTCACCACGCTGTACTGAGCTGTCAAACACGGTGCCATCAATCAGACGCCCCGTGTAATGGACACGCACGTGGTCAGTATGGGCAGGAATTGCACCATCACCCTGTTTTAGTACAGAGAACTGTAAACCAGATTCTGTCGTGCTTATACCGTCACGCTGAGCATTTTCTGCCAGAAATTTCTGTCCCTCTTCTGCCATAACTTGCTGACGTTCACGACGCACACCATCTGCACGTTCATGCATTTCACGTAAGGCACGATGCAATATATCGACCGGCACCGCTGGAGAATGATTTTCCAGCGCATCGCATAACCCCGCTAACAACGCTTCAGGTTCCAGACCTTGCAGGCCAGACTCCAGTAATTGCTGACCAACTTGCAAGCCAACCCCATAACTTGCTTGTGCTTCGATAGAGTCAAAAGAAAGTTTTGCCATGAAAATACCTGTGATCAAATTAAATTAGACCTGTAAGCATAACAGCGCGATGCAGCAGGGTAAACCGAAGATGTCACCAGGAAAATACATGTCGCCCCAATATATAAGCGCTAATAATAGATATAATTCTAAGTAGCATATTTATTTCTTAAAGGTTACAATATAAAAATTCAATTTTTTAAAATTTTTACTTATAATTGATTATATGAATAAAATATTTTTTATATAAAATTAATTTTATTGCAAATATTATATGATGAGGAAAATCTTATGAACACATCATTTAATGAAATTTTATCAGAAATTAAAAAGTCCAAAACCATGCCTGAATTAGAAAAGAGGCTATTAAACGCGATAAACTATCTGGGTTTTGAATTCTACTCAATTTATCAGGAAGAAAAATATCCATTCACGACAAAAAAATATGTTCTAATAACCAACCTAAATATAGAAACTGCAAGTAATTATAATCAAGATAATAATCATGACAGCGACCAATTAATGAATGGTGATTACACTTTCTCTATTCCGTCAGTTTGTAATGATAAAATATCAAAAGACACTGATTTTACGATTGAAAAATCAAATTCAAATAAAAATGAAGTCAAAAATAGTCTTTCAATCAAAATTAAAGGTTATCATGGAGAAAGGTCGATTTTTTCAGTTGCCAGAAAAGAAGGCACTATTTCCCATAATGAAATACTTAATAAAGCAGGAGTATTAGGCATATTGGCAAATGAATGCATAAAAACATTTAATAACCTAAAAAATAAAAAGGATAAAATCATTATTCCAACGCTCTCTACCAGAGAAGTTGAAGTCATAAGATGGACTTGTGAGGGAAAAACTTCTGCTGAAATAGCCGATATACTGGATATTTCAACAAGAACAGTTAATTTCCACATTAACAATGTTATGGAGAAATTAGTGGTTCCCAATAAAGTTGCAGCAGTTGCTAAAGCAATAGCATATAATCTAATCATATAACAATTAGAGCCCAAATAAGGCTCTAACCACACGAAATTATAAAATATAATTAGACAATATATCCCTCCATGCATCATTAATTTCATTCATCAGGGATTCACATTTGACGTGCTCATCATTAATATGCACACAAACATAACCACAGAAATCATTATTGCTTTTTGGTGTTTCATAAACCGGTGAATTCTTATCTAAATTAATTTTTATTGCAATAATTTCGTAATATAATTTACTCAAAATATTATCAACAGATGCTAATAACACTTCATTAATTTCTGTTTGATCGAATTTATCATTAATTTTGCCGTCTTTACCTGCCAGTAAATTAATCAAAAATGCTCTTCCCTTTGCTTCTGGCAATATCATTCGATCACTAAATCCTTTGACTAAATGGTCAACCCAAATTTCCTGCAAGCTTATACCATATACCCGGTTAGCCATATCCCAAATACGCATACCCGCGGGTCTACGATTAGTTTCAACCAGAAAAGTTTCTCCCGTTTTACTATCTTGCTTAATCTCATTATGGAATGCGCCAAAAGTCTGCCCTGAAATCAGATTCATTGCCTGCCCTGCTTTATGTAATGCAATCGTATTTCTGCCATCACATTGCGCCGGAACTATTTGCCCTATTTCAACAGGAAATTCCCCTTTCTGGGAAACTTTTTGCGTTAAAAATGCCATACAACCAATACCATCGTACGAATATTCTGTATCGAAAATAATAAGTTCTTCTGCAAGAATTTGATTACCACCAGATTGCTCAACAGATTGAGCAAAAGCCGTTGGGATTTTACTTCTATCTTTAACCGCTACCACGCCTACATTTGCCCGACCACAATTAGGCTTAATAATCACACCATACGGAACAGAATCATAAAACTCTTCTAGCTCTTTAATCTCATTAATGAAAGTATATCGAGGCGTTTTAATATGTTGTGCCGCAAGCAACGGTAATATTCGAGTTTCTTGTTGACGAAATTGATATTTCTCAATACCTGCGAAACTTAATTTGGGATCATCACCATAAACGTTTAATTTCTTCGCGATAACAGCCGCATACCCAGATACCGCATCCATAAAAGGAAGAATACCAGCACATGTCATATTAAGTTCAGCAAGAACGGTCATCACACGATCAACATAATTGTCATCAACATAATTTTCTGTTCGTACAGGAATATGATAGACAAATGGTGTAACATTTTTTTCCTCACCGGACAACATATCGCTAATAATCACCAACTCAAGGGAGTAATTATATCGAATATAGTCACGAATATTGACGATTTCATTCAGCCTTGCCGGAAGATAATCAAGCACTAACAAATATTTTTTCGAACTCATATTTCCTCCATTATTGACTATTATGCAGATTAAATTTAAGCGAACGATAAGGGTTAATAATAATAAACATCAATAAAACAAATGCAGAGAATATCAGATAAATACTATTGTAGGAAAAATAGTTCAGTAAATTAGCACAAATAAAACTGGTTAAAGGTGTCGCTAACTGATTCAAAACCAGCACCACACCAAGATACTGAGAAAAACGCTGCTTCGGAATAAGACTTGCTCGATAAGAGCGGGAAAAAAGATTAAAACAACCTTCCGAACCAATAACCAGTAAGAAACCTAATGTGTAAACCACAAATAACGGCCCAGTAGCAAACAGTGTCAGACCACATAACGCAATCAGAAAAGCCGTTACACCAACGATACGTACATCAAAAATCCGGCACAATTTTGGCGCAATAAAAAAAACACAACAATTCACCAGCCCCGCATAAGCCAAAAGCTGAGCATAACTCCCTTTCGGCTGTGAAAAAACACTGGTGATAACATAAACTGCCGTTGACAAAATAGCACCTTGCATCACATTCATCAGGAATGTCAGGCTAATGACGCGTAACAAGGGTGGATTTTCCATCAAGAACTTAAAAATGGCCGGCAGATTATACCCTTCTCTATTAGCGCGTTCTTCAATCCTGTTTTTCCTTTGTAGCTGAAACCATATCAAGCTACTAATCAGGAAAGGAAAAAATGCAAATGCAAATACCGCATAAACACTGAATTTATAAACCAGCACGCCGACAACCGCCGGGGCTGCAATATAGGTAAACTGTTCAACAAATTGTAAACGAGAGTTAACCGAAGGTAATTCTATTGCACTCATGTTTTTAGAGACAAAACCTTCAAGGTTGACATATCCCGCCCCGCTAAAAAAGGATAAAACACATGAGAGAGAAATAATGATATATACGATGCTATTATCAGAATATATAAATGAAAGGATAAAAAGAAATAAGCAAACTAATGATCGAAGAATATCACTCAGGAATAACATAACCAAAGTATGCATCCTGTCCCCCATCCAACCAGAAATAGGGAGAGAAATCACTCTGAATAGCCGTTCAAGCCCAAAAGCAAAAGATGAAAGTGAAGCACTATTAGTTGAGGTATATACTAATACAGGCACAGCGAACATAACAAATGCCTCTGAAAAAACAGAAAAAAATCGAGCCAGTATGATCTTATGTATCATTAATATTACCTCAACCTTATTATACCCGTTATCTTTCAAGTTGCCTCTTTGTTGGCTGCACTCGCTCACCCCGGTCACATCGTTATCTATGCTCCCGGGGATTCACTCCCTTGCCGTCGCGATCCATCTTGAAATCCATAAAGGGTATATCTATCCCATTAAACTATTGTATTTATCAATTTGAAACTGAGCAATGCCCAAATTGATTTCATCAATTACACCTACTGGGATAGACGTTTACTCTGCAATAATTAATGAATCGATTTAATCAAATAATTCCCCAAAACTAAATAATCAATATTAGTTTTCATGAAAGTTTTAATAGCATCTTCCGGTGAACAAACAATCGGTTCGCTATCATTATAAGAGGTGTTCAGCAACAAAGGCACACCGGTTTTCCGATAAAATGCCTCAATCAACTGGGCATAATCTGGATTTGATGCACTATCTACCACCTGAACTCTGGCAGTACCATCTTCGTGAACCACTGCCGGAATTTTCGATGCTTTATCCACTTTAGCATCCATCGCTAACAACATATATTTTGCAGCTTCCGGTAATTCCTTCCGAACATGGAACCAATCAGCAACATGTTGACGCAATACACTAGGCGCAAATGGCCTAAACATTTCACGATGTTTAACTTTACGATTCATTAAATCGCGAATATCTTTATTTCTTGGATCAGCCAACAAACTACGATTACCTAATGCCCGCGGCCCAAATTCCATCCTCCCCTGGAACCAGCCAACGACATTATTTTCAGCCAGCAAGCCTGCGACAACTTCATGAATATTCTCTTCATATGTCCAGTCCAAACCGTGGGCCTTCAAACTACGCTGGTAATCATCTTCACTATATTCCAGACCCCAATAGGTATGAGTCAGAGGATAGCGCTGATTATTTTCAAGAATATGATGCCAAATAAATAGGGCGGCACCTGTGGCAGTCCCGGCATCATGTGCAGCAGGCTGAACAAAGATATCTTCGATATCCAACTCTTCATATAATCGTTTATTCGTTATGCAATTCAATGCAACGCCACCTGCAAGGCAGAGTTTATTCGTTGCTGTTTCCTGCAAATAATGATGAGCCATATTTAACACTATTTCATCAGTTATTTGCTGGAGAGAAGCAGCAATATCATAATATTCCTGCGCTACCTCTCCACCGGGAACTCTTTTCTCAATACCAAACAAAGATTCTAATTTAGAAAAGTCTTGGCTGCGGAAATTGAGAATGGTGTTATCGATAGTAAACTCACCTTTCTCATAAATTTTGACAAGTTGTTGGAACGCCGGCATAAAACCTTCAGGCTTACCATAAGCAGACATTCCCATCACCTTACAGGCATCGTATACAGAGAAGCCCAGGAATTCTGCCAATTTCTCCCACATAAAACCGATTGAATTAGGGTATTCAATAGTTTTAATTTTTTTCAGACTATTGCCATCGCCCAGATATACCCCTGCGGTATTATCCTCTCCCACACCATCAAGTGATAAAGTTAACGCTTTATCAAATGGCGAAACAAAATAAGCAGATGCCGCATGAGCTGTGTGATGAGGAACCCAATGAAATTGACCACGGAATCCCATTGATTGTAAAATTTCTGGTACTGAAGTGGTTTTACGATAAAAAATGGACTCACCCGATACACTTCCCCAATTGCCTTCACTGGTGACTTCATCAATAAAGACTGATTTTCTTCGCTCTATCGGATCAATAGAAAACCCAATATGACTCACATCTTCCAAGCGAATACCCGCAAAGTCTAATGCAACTTCAATGGAAGCCAATGGCAGTTCATCAGGATTATCAACATTTGCTGGTTTTCCGTGTTTTCTTCTATTGAGACGCTCTTCTTCAATGGCAAAAATAGTTTCTCCATCTTTTAATAAGCAAACTGCTGATTCATGGTAAACTGAATTTATACCTAAAATATACATGACTTATTATCCTCCCATTATAATTATTTAACTTTTAATACTAAGCAACGCAGACTACCACCACTCTTTAAGAATTCACTCATATCGCATTTAATGACATTATAACCATAATTATTTAATTGACGTTCAACCTCTATAGAACAATCATGCATGAGAATATCTTTACCTATTGGGATATTATTACAGACAAATAATTCCTTAGCATCATGTTCTGATATTGAGATCCGGCGTTCAAATGTTTCAGCAATATAATTCTGGCTCTCTTTAGTAAATGCTTCTGGGTAGTAAATAACTGTATCTTTGTCAATAAACGAGAATGCCAGAGCCACATGAAAGAAAGTCTTATCCTGAATATGCAGTTCACCTTTAACTTCAAGTTCTGGATAAACTTTCTGAATTGTATTTATTGCTTCTTTATCTGAGCGAGGACCATAACCAAATATGATGTCATTATCCCAATAGATAACATCTCCAAGCCCTTCAAAATAGATATCTTCATCAACACGATGTATCTCATAACCTAGATTTTCCAGATAATCGATATAGTGCTGGCTTTCCCCCTGGCGTTCAGCGTGTCGGAAATTACTCGCAAGGAATTTATTATTATGCACCATGCCACAATCACCTGAGAAAGTCATATCAGGCAAACCATTAACAGGCTCGATAGTGCGAATAGTGATACCACGTTCAGTCAACCGTTCATAAAGAAAATCCCATTGTTGCTGTGCCAATTCTTTATTGACTCTATTATTAGGGTCCATCCAATCATTAATAACGTATTCAATATCATAAAAATCCGGTTTACACATTAATAATTCTTTAATCATAATTTTTGCCTCATCTTAGATTTAGCACTTTGCTTAGTATGAATATTAAATATTTTTGCAAATCCCTCTGCATCGTTTTGACTATATAAATGCCCACAATTATATATTGCTAAATTATCATCATAGATAGTTGTCTTTGAAGTACGGGAACAAACATTGGCATATTTATAACCTAATTCAAGCTTAATCTCACCATTGACATGTTGATTCATGCTATCAATAAAGTGGTTTAAATGAGTTAATAAGGGATCATACCAAAGCCCAGAATAAACTAATTCAACCCATTTTTTATCAACTATCTCTTTAAACCAATTTTCGTGACGATTACTACAATAACATTCTAAATCACGATGGGCGGTAATTAAGATATGTGCGGCAGGTGATTGATAAATTGCGCGTGTTTTCAAACCGACAATGCCATCTTCAACAATATCAAAAATACCAATTGATAGTTTTTTACCAATCTCATTTAATATTTCAATAATTTCATATAATGATTTCTTTTCGCCGTCAATCGATATCGGTATACCATTCTCAAAACCTAATGACAAAAATATTGGCTCAGTGGCTGATAGTGCATGCTCAAATAATTTCTCTCTGGCATCTTCAGGAATTAATGCTTCTGGTTCTGCCAACGGACCACATTCGACACTTAATCCCCATATATTTTCACTAGTAGAATAAGGGTTATTACAACCAAATTCTTGAGGAATACCATATTTCATCGCATAACTATTTACAATATTTTCGTCGTATTTAAAATCTCTCAACGAAGCAATAGGTATTTTATTCAGAATTTCTATATTCATATCCATTCTGACTTGATCATTACCTCTGAATTGATGAGCAATATAATCAATATTGAGCTCATTGGCAACTTCAACTGCTGCCTCAGCAATCGCAGGCCGGGAAAGTGCAGCACTGAGAAAATAACCATTTTGATAAATAGCATTCGCTTTTATCGCTTTTTTAAGGAAGTGTTCAGCATATTGCGCTCGATAATCTTTATAGATAAATTTATCAGCACCTGCAACCATGCATTCTAATTCAATATCTTCAATATCTCTTACCTGCCCTTCATCAATATAAAGAGCAATTACCTCTCTATATTCAGATTTAAGACTTCTTATGATAAGAGGATTATAGAGGCGATTATAGTAAATCACCAAAACGCGATCAGAACTCATTTAATACGCACCCCATGTTTGTAATAATTTCTTCTAATTGAGGTTCTGTTTTACTTTCCTCAATTAATTCTGAGAAATTATTTTCAAATAACCAAGCATCATTATAAATTGTGTCGATATAACGTTCTCCACTATCAGGAATAATGACAACAATATTATCGCCAGGTTTAAAATCATCCAGGCAATTTAATGCTGCGCTTACCGCACAACCTCCCGTTCCACCAATTAAAATACCTTCATTTCTGGCTAACTTTCTTGCTACTCGGAATGCATCAATATCTGCAACTTTCAAGGTAATATCGATATTGGTACGATCCAAAATAGAAGGTATAAACGCTAATCCTGCACCTTGTACCAGATATTTTCCTGGTTCACCACCGAAAATAATTGACCCCACGGGTTCAACACCATAAATTCGCACCTGTGGATCTTTCTCTTTCAAATAACGGGAAATTCCAGTCAGTGTTCCACAACTTCCTGCTGTCGCAAAACAAGCTGTCAAATTATTGCCAAAGATTTCATACAACTCACGCCCCGTGGAACGATAATGCTCATCAGGATTAACCTGATTTTCAAATTGCATAGGGCTAAACGCATTCGGATAGACTTTTATAATCTCTTTAGTTAAATCAATGCGATATTTGACAGTATCTTTTCCCGCTTCAAATTCTGGTAGGAAAATAATTTCCGCACCAAATGCTTTTATTTTATCGCGTTTTGCTGCCGGCACCATGCGATCTAAAACCGCAATAAATCGATAACCTTTAACAGCACACGCCATTGCCAGACCAATTGCCGTATTCCCCGATGATGGCTCAATCACCACCATTCCCGGTCTTAATTCTCCCTGAGCCTCAGCCCTTTCCAACATAGCAACTGCAATACGATCTTTAATACTCCCACCGGGGTTAATATTCTCCATTTTGAGAAAGACATTAATACCTTTAGTATATCTACCATTCAACATAACTACTGGAGTATTACCTATAGTTTGTAATATGTTTTTACTAAGATTCATACCAGCTTTATCCCTTATGTCTAGGTTAATATGAAGAACATATAATGATGACAAGGTATTTTTATTAACAAATAAATAAATCAATTAAACATCTAATATACCTATTAATTTATTAATGAAACCATTCAATTTACCAATAACTATGGAGAATAAACTCATACCTATTAACAATAAGCGCATTCATTTGTGTTCTCACACAAGGGTTAATTAACAAAAATTATAATTATAAAATTACACTTAAAAGTCTACTGTCAACTCTGACAGTTATATCAATAAAACCCCATATAAATTTTTGATATTATTATTTAATAATAAGGATATATATTGATATTATTAAATATTCTTATGTGGCGGATTCGACTAATAAGTGCAATTTTTCAGAAGGGCGGTCAGTTGCTATAGTAGGCATCTTTCTCGCCAAAGGAAAATGCACTATGGCCTATACACAACTGACCGAAACAGAAAGATACCAGATT
>NZ_CAWPHH010000015.1:0-100823 GCF_963887965.1 Photorhabdus sp. RW14-46
AATCTGGTATCTTTCTGTTTCGGTCAGTTGTGTATAGGCCATAGTGCATTTTCCTTTGGCGAGAAAGATGCCTACTATAGCAACTGACCGCCCTTCTGAAAAATTGCACTTATTAGTCGAATCCGCCATGATAAATTAATTTTTTAATTAATATCCTATTGCCCTAAAATAGGTATAAACATTAGGTGTATAAGGGGTAGAACTTCTATAACATTTGAACTGACTCTGATTTAATACGGATGCACCAAATATTCCTGCTGATCCGGGGTCCCAATCATTGTGAGTTAACGTGATGCTAAAACATTTATTTGGGAATGGTATTGGAAAGTTATTAATATATCCGCCATTAGGATTTCCACCGAGAGAAACTAGTGCTATTCCCCACATTTCAATTAAACCTGAGGGTAATTTTTGCCAACCATTCTGAACCAAGTTTGCGGTGAAGAATGACATATCTGGGATTTGATTAACTCCAGTTCCCACTGCACGTTTTGCCGCTTCATTTAACCCTAAGTTTTTCACAAACGCATTTTTATTGGGGATATCTGAGCCGTTTTGCGTTTTTTCTAGTCTGTTATTGGCGTTATCATTTATATCGGAGACCAGCTTCTGAGTTGCGGCCAGTGTATTGCTATTGCCAACTACATTTGTAAGCTGAACAATACCTTTCTGTGTTAATGAGGCATCGGGAATTTTCTTTGTAAGTTTTTGGTCTAGTGCTTTATTTAATTGTGTAGTAAGTTTGGTTGTATTACCGTCATCCAAAACATCACTGCTAGATTCTGTCGCAATAAAATCAGCTACAACAGAGGCTATTGTGGACGATTGACGCAATGCCTTATTTAATAAGTGAGTGGGAACATTATCTGGTGGAAACCCAGAATACAAACTCTGACTTTCTTCGTATCTTTCTTGACTGACTACATTCGCATTATTGCTAATAGAAAACGCTTTAAAATCATTCTTATGATTCATACATATATTCCTTAAGTAAATATACCCGTTATCTTTCAAGTTGCCTCTTTGTTGGCTGCACTCTCTCACCCCGGTCACATAGTTATCTATGCTCCCGGGGATTCGTTCCCTTGCCGTCGCGATGCATCTCGAAATCCATAGGGTATAATATTGTTTTGTAATTAACATATTGAGTTATAGTATAGGTAATTTATCGAGATTAATTTCAAGCATAGTCTACGCCAAAAATGGAATAATAAGATTTCATTATTAATCAATTGATTAATTAATTGTGTATGGCTGATGATAATAAATCGTTTAATGTCTTGTAATCGAAAGTATATCCAAAATGTTTTTATTTTTTATGTATGTTTCATAAATATAAGGGAATATTTTTATCAAATGATGGCATGAATTATCTGTTAAAAAAATAAAATGGGAAAAGGGCTGCTATGCAGCCCATGGTTTTAATCAGCAATATAAATTTCTGTAATATCAGGGCAATCCTCTTTGTTTACTATAGATAGCCTCACTCCTCCGTCTGATGAATGCACAACGAGCCATCCTTTTGATCCATATCCAGTGCCAACCAAAATATTATCGATCGGAGGCATTTGTAAAGGTAAAAATATACCTGGGCTACCAGTACGTAAATATATACATCTTCCTCGTATGTCCTGACTCAGTAATATGCTACTTCCACTATCTCCACTCCTTCCTATTTTTCGCCATCCCTGATTAGGGCCTTTCTTTTGATATCGTTCGTCGGATTCTGAACGTGAATATGCCCCCACATCTCTGGCTTCCAGATTGATGTCTTCAATCAGCGCTTTGCCGTTAATTTTCCTGTTATTAGGAACCGCATTTTTTGCCAATGTCACGGTTTCTGATAAGCCAAGTTCATTTACAGTAGGTTTGTTTTTGGTTGTATAAATGCTAGTCCAATCTTCTTCAAATCCATAATTATCACGAGCTGAGCGATAAGCAATACCCCCGTTTTTATAATGCACTTTCAACTGAAAAGCCGGACAATTCCCAGCGCCATTATAGAAGTGCACAACATGATCACTAAATTTCGCATGCAGTAAGTCATATGATCCTGAATCTACATTCCACGGGACTTGGTTATCAACAGAATATTTTCCTGTTAATCCGAGCCTAAATGCTCCCACATCGCCAGCCGCTAAATTGATATCTCCAGTCAGCGATTTACCATTAATTTTCCTACTATTCGGCACAGCATTTTTCGCCAGATTGACGGTTTCCAATAAGTCGAGATTTTTCACAAACTCATTTTTATTGGGAATATCTGCCCCATTTTGGTTTTTGGCTAATCTATTGTTAGCATTATCATTGACATCAGAAACAAGCTTCTGAGTTGCAGCGAGTGAATGACTATTACCAACTACATCGGTAAGCTGAACAATACCTTTCTGTGTTAATGAGGCATCGGGAACCTTTGGTGCCATTTTCTGTTCCAATGCCTGATTTAATTGAGCGGTAAGTTTATCTATATTTCCATCATCCAGAACATCATTGCCAGAGTGTGTCGCGATAAAATTAGCGACTACTGAGGATATTGTAGATGATTGACGTAATGCCTTATTTAATATATTAGTGGTAATACCATCGGGTGCAAACCCAGTTTTCAAATTCTGACTTTCTTCATATTTTTCTTGGCTCGCTGCATTAGCATTAATACTAATAGAAAAAGCCTTAAAATCATTTTTAGGACTCATACTATACTCCTTAGATTAAGTAATGAATTTTATAAATAACATATTGAATTATTGTAAAATTGATTCCTTATTTAATGCATTGAATACATGGTTTTATCGATCATGATTTTTTGCTATGTTAATTAAATGATCGTGACAATTTTATTTTTATCAAATTAGTATCCTATCGCCCTAAAATACGCGCCAACAGGCGTAGGATGATTAGTAGGGCTTCTATAACATCGGAACTGACTCCGATCTACTACATGTACTGAACATATTCCGGAGTCTTGAGGGTTATAACCACCGTTAGCTAACACAACATTTAAACATGCGTTCGGAAAGGGGATTGGGAAATTATTTAAATATCCGGCATCCATAGAACCATAGCCTTGAACTAGCACAAACCCCCACATTTCAATTAAACCCGAAGGTAGTTTTTGCCAGCCGGTAGAACCTAGGTTTGCGTTGAAAAACGACATATCTGGAACCTGATTAACGCCAGCTCCTATTTCCCGTTTTGCAGCTTCATTTAAACCTAAGTTTTTTATAAACGTATTTTTATCAGGAATATCTGCGCCGTTTTTTGCTTTTTCCAATGCAGAGTTGGAAATTTTAGTTATAATTTTTTGTTCTAATGCTCTATTTAGCTGGGCGATTAGTTTAACAATATCCCCATCATCCAGAACATCATCGCCAGATTGTGTTGCAATAAAGTCAGCGACGGCAGAGGCTATTGTTGATGATTGACGCAATGCTTTATTTAATACATGAATAGTAATATGTTCTGGTGGGAACCCGGTTTTTAAATCCTGTCTGTTTTCGTATTCTTGTTGACTCACTATGTTGGCATTATTATTAATAGAAAACGCTTTAAAATCATTCTTGGGACTCATATACACTTTCCTTAAATAAAATAATGTTCTGTTATAATTAACATGTTAAGTTATAGTATAGGTAATTTATCGAGGTTGATTCTAATTATAGTCTACTCCAAAAAGAGGAGAGTAAGATTCTATTATAACTTAAACGATTGATTATTTATATATGACTGATAGCAATAAGTTATTTAACATATTGTTATCGAAAGTATATTCAAGACGTTTATATTTCACGTATGGAAATTATTTTATCTTATTTCTTTTGGGAAATTTTAAATGATTTCCACAAGTTTTATTAAAATACATTATGTCAAAGTGGTAACTACGAAAATACTATTGTTTTGTCTATTGATTAGATTATTATATTTGTTTTATACCCTATGGATTTCAAGATGCATCGCGGCGGCAAGGGAGCGAATCCCCGGGAGCATAGATAACTATGTGACCGGGGTGAGAGAGTGCAGCCAACAAAGAAGCAACTTGAAAGATGACGGGTATATGTTATGTTCCATAAATATAGAGGAGTATACCTATCAAATAAGGAGAGAAGTTATCTCCTAAAAAAATAAAATGAAAAAAGGGCTGCCATGCAGCCCACAATGTTAATCATAAATTATACCTGACCAGATTAATACTTCAAAAGCATCGGAAATCGACCGGTCAAAAAAGTCATTATCATCACTGGAGAAAAGATCGGGGATAGAATAGTGCCCGGTCTTGATAATTTTATTATTCTGGTATTTGTGGCCACTTAATATCTGAAACCATTGAAATATCAACACGGTTCAGTAATACCACATACTTCTTCCAGGCAAGCAATAATGCTTTCTCTGCGTCTGAGGCCATCTCAGTTTCAATGGCATATTGTAATAAAGTGATAGCTTCATTAGCCTGTTGACGAAGAATGACACGTTGTTGTTCTGCCTGTTTAATCTGGTTGGCTTTTTGAGCTTCAATATCCGTTACCCATTTTTCACCATCCCACTTATCAAAATCGGTGCTTGGTTGTTTGAATGTCAGTGTTTCTGGTAATTCACCCGGTTTAATGATTTCCTTCTGTTCCCCAGTTTGGGTGTTGTAAGCTATTCTCCCTCGATAGTCTGGTACCATTTGCCAGCCGGTTAAATCAGGTGAACGACAGGCGATATATCCCTCTTGGGCTTTAGGTGGCGCGTCTATGCAGGAATTGGCAGGAAGGCCGATACCAACGGGAAGGTACTCATCAGAACTGTTTAAATATTCCAGCGTAATCGCATCGTAATTAAACACAACGATACTTCCGGCACTGATGGCAATATTATTTTTATCCAGTACAGCCTTATTCATCATGCAATCCTCACAATGTAATTAAATGCCACATTTCGTGGACGTGTTTCTGTTCCCGTTGAAGCAGCAATCGCATT
The DNA here is from genome assembly GCF_963887965.1 of Photorhabdus sp. RW14-46. Classification (NCBI taxonomy): domain Bacteria; kingdom Pseudomonadati; phylum Pseudomonadota; class Gammaproteobacteria; order Enterobacterales; family Morganellaceae; genus Photorhabdus; species Photorhabdus sp. RW14-46. The sequence goes on from NZ_CAWPHH010000015.1 coordinate 4,957, forward strand.
ATCCATATAGCCGTAACCACCAGATCCCATGCCGATAGCGATGCCTATTCCGCGAGGATCAATGCCGTAGTTAATGTTTTGGTAGACACTATTGAGAATACGGCCCGCTGAACCTACCCCGTCGGTTCCGCCATTTGAGTTGGACCACATCCGGACAACCCTGTGACTATGTGGAGCAATATCTGCTAGTTGCCCGGATAATAGATATCGGCCAATATCCACCCCACGCCCATCATCCCAGCCCCGGATAAATTCACCCCGTAAATCGGGTAATCTGCCAGTAGGGTAAGCTTGCGCTAATTGTGGATATAAAGTTTGATCGAAGATCGCTCCATTGCATTTCACCCACCCATTTGGTGGTATGTCAGTCGGCCAAGGAAGTGGTATTCCTACCGGGATTTCTTCAAGTACCAACGTGCTCATTATGCTGCCCTCATCATATAGTTAAACGCTAGGTTATGTGGCTTTGATACCCCTATACTCGTTATCTTTCAAGTTGCCTCTTTGTTGGCTGCACTCGCTCACCCCGGTCACATAGTTATCTATGCTCCCGGGGATTCACTCCCTTGCCGTCGCGATGCATCTTGAAATCTTTAGGGTATATCGGTCATCCGCCACTGGGGTAAACTGCTGCTAATTTTGGATATAAAGTTTTATCGAAGATTGCTCCATTACATTTCACCCACTATTTGGTGTATGTCAGTCGGCTAAAGAGGTGGTGCACCTACCGGAATTAGCTTTTCCAATAAGCTTCGGTTTTTCACAAGTACATTTTTATTAGGAATATCTGCAACATTTTGTGATTTTTTCAATGCGTAATTGGAAATTTTAGTTATGATTTTTTGTTCTAACTCTCTATTTAATTGAATGTTGAGTTTAACGATATCACTATCATTGAGAACACTATCACCAGATTGTGTCATGATAAAATTATCTACAACAGAGACTGTTGTTGACGATCGACGTAATACCTTATTTAATAAATGCGTGGGGACATTATCTGGTAGAAATCCAGAATACAAACTCAGGATTTTTTCGTATTTTTCTTGATTTACTACATTAGCATTATTGCTAGTAGATAAATCCTTAAAATAATTTTTGGGACTCATATACTTTCCTCAAATTAGATTATGTATTTATAGACCATACCTTGAGTTGTTGTAAAGATAGTATCCGTTCATTTATAATTTAGTTCAGAAAAGGAATAATGGAATGATTTATAACTTAGGTTGTTAACTACTTATATGTAGTTGGTAGTAATAAATAGTCAATGTTTTATAATTGAAAATATACCAAAGCTATTAATGTCTTATTTCTGAAAATTATATACCCAAGAAACTTCAAGATGGATCGCGATGGCAAGGGAGTGAATCCCCGGGAGCATAGATAACTATGTGACCGGGGTGAGCGAGTGCAGCCAACAAAGAGGCAACTTGAAAGATGACGGCTATATATTACCACAACTATTAATCTCGACGGTTTAATTAGAGGTTATATCATGATTATGAAGATTTCTTTATGAAAGGATGGGTGTTAGCTCTGGACAGCAACTGAAAGATTCTTATATCCATAAATAAGAAATTTTATTTATGATATATTTTTGTTTTTCTTTTGTTAATATTATGCTTTAAGGATTTATCTGTATTTTTATAAAAAAATCAGACTATTATTGTTAGATGATATTTTTATAGATGAACTATTATTTTATTTTGCTTATTCATTTGACCATATTTATAGAGATATCAGCTCATTATATCTTTGGGATTAATGCTTCTATTTTTCGGTATATTGTGTTGTCTTTGTGAATAAATTTATTCTTAAGGGAGAAATATGTTTAAAAAATTAGAACAAGTCATCTTTGATACCCGTGATAACAAAAGCATTTTCTCTCTTATTTCTTTGGTTATATACCCTATGGATTTCAAGTTGTATCGCGACGGCAAGGAAGTGAATCCCCGGGCGCATAGGTAATTATGTGACCGGGGTGAGTGAGTGCAGCCAACAAAGAGGCAGCTTGAAAGATAACGGGTATAAAAAGAACAATGGGATAAATAAGATAGCGGCTGAAAACAGCAATCAGCCTGAATTAAAACAAATTATATAAAACATGCTTAATTGATTGCTGTCATTGGGCTTTTTACCGTGGGAAGGACGGGGGATTTGTATCATCCGCGGGAAATTAGATTTTCAAAGCAACTGTTGTATCTGTCAGATGCAGTAGTTTTCCATACCCAATGGATTTCAAGATGTATCGCGACGGCAAGGGCGCGAATCCCCGGGCGCATATAGATAACGATGTGACCGGGGTGAGTGCGTGCAGCCAACAAAGAGGCAGCTTGAAAGATAACGGGTATATTTAACCTCAACTTAATTAAGGGATTGTTTATGGGGAAATCATCAAACCGTAGTGCGGAATTTTTCTTTACTGGGAAATATTACGATGATGATGGTGGGAATAATATTGTTGCTATTGGAGTAGGAGGGGAGATTTATGCCAAAGGAGGGAATGATCATATTACCGTTGGTTCGCTAGGAGCAACAATCTATGCCAGTTCTGGTGATAAGACCGTAGATGGTGGTGCTGGATATTTAAAAATAGTGAATATTGACGGTGATCTGAAGGTACATGGTGCCGCGGGTTACGCAAGTATTGATAAAAACGGTAATGGCAATATTTCATTTATTGGCGCGGCGGGTGGTGTTTCTATGGATCACCGAGGAAGCAGCGGTAATCTAAATTTTTCTGGGGCTGCCGCTTACAATAACCTCAGTCGTAAAGGTCAATCCGGTAATGTGGCATTTAAAGGTATCGGTGGTTATAACGGATTATGGCACGAAACTCATCAGGGGGATTTAAACTTTAATGCCGCAGGGGCGGGTAATAAAATTGACCGTACCTGGCATGACCGTTATGAAGGAAGCAAGGGAAATGTGATATTTGTTGGTGGAGGGGCAGCAAATAGCATCAGTTCGCGGGTGGAAAGCGGTAATGTTGCGTTCACTGGTGCTGGGGTTGATAACCACATTATTCGTAAAGGGAAAGAAGGCCATATTATCTTTCAGGGTGCCGGAGCATCAAATCGCATTGAACGTTTGCGAGATAGTAAAGATAAATATGGACAGACTCGCGGTAATATTGAATTTGAAGGTGCCGGGGGTTATAACAAAGTTTATTCTGATATAGCTCATGGTAATATCCGTTTCTCCGGTTCCGGTGGTTACAATGAAATATCAAGAATAGGTGAGGATAGCGATTCGTATAATAAAGCTTTGGGATACGCTAGCGCGGAGAAAATTGTATTAATAACGGCGAAGATGGGATCCCAGAAGCCTCAGCAAGTGACTGCCATTAAATCAACGACTGAGTCTAATACTTATCTCTTTGCATTTGCTGACGGAAAATATACTAAGATCAGCAAAGTTCAGCTAAAAAATGATCCTAAAACCAATAAATTGAGTTATTACGCCACTTCATGGCGTAAAAATGGTAATCAACTCAAAAATCTTGCTACGGAAAATATCTCTTTAGAGAATGGATATGATGATATAAGCAATGATGGTGATTATCGTCTTTCTAATTTAATCTTTGAACATCATCAACCCGTTACTATTCAGCATACTGTTGAAGAAGATTTGCGAGAAAATCAGTGGGTGACTTATGCCAGCGGAACCACGGCTAAAGCAGAAGATATCAAGCTGATTGATGCAAAAATGCATGGGCGTTCAATCCATTCTAATGGTTCGGTATTGGATGTTTCGGCGGTGAAATCGAATCGTCGATCAAATGCTTATGTCTATGCCAAATATGTCGAGTCATATACCAAAGTGGTTGTGGTGGAATTGAAGAATGATGATAAAACCGGCGAGCTGAAATATTATGCCAGTGCCTGGTATAAAGCGGGCGACCATACCCGAGATTTAGCCAATGAAGATTTTTCACGTGCAAATGGTTATAGCTCGATGGAGGTAGGGGGATATTCACTCACTAACCTTAAATATCAAGTCGATACTGTACGTCGTGTCTCTGAGCATTTAGAACATATTGAAGAAGATAGTCTTCAGGAATGGGTGAAATCATCTTCGAATATCGGTGATAGCTCCGGTGACGTTAATTTTAGCGGTATGGGTGGCGGAAACCTTATTAAATCCAGTGTAATAAATGGCAATGTTAATTTTGAAGGTGATGGGATTGCTAACGTCATTCTTCATAGTTCGAGATCTGGTAATACGCATTTTGAAGGCGCAGGTGCTGCCAATATCATCGAAAAAAGTGGCATAGATGGCAATCTGACATTCCGTGGTGCAGGTTTGGCGAATGTCCTTGTTCACCAAAGCCGGAATGGGGAAATGGATGTTTACGCTGGTGGTGCGGCAAACGTTCTGGTGCGTGTCGGTGATGGACGGTATCTGGCTCGTCTTTTGGCGATTGGCAATATTTCAATCCACCAAGGTAATGGCGATAGCCGGGTCGTCATGTTGGGGGGATATAACACCCATACCCAAATAGGTAAGGGCAGCGCGAATTGGTTAGGTGCCGGCGGTTTTAATGTCATGACCCAAAAAGGTAAAGGGAGTATTTCTTCGTTACTTTTGGGGGGTGCTAATGTGTTGACCAAGCTTGGCGGAGATAATCTGGTTTCCGGCATGCTCGGGGGAGCCAACATTATCACGCATATTTCGGGTGATAATGAAATATCAGACACCACAGCAATTGCGCTGGGCGGTGCCAATATCCTGACCAAAAAGGGAAGAGGTGATGCTGTTGCGCTGATGGGCGGTGGTGCAAATGTTCTGACTCACATTGGTTATGGAAGCACGACGGGGGTGATGTTGGGTGGTGCCAATATCCTGACCAAAGTAGGCAACGGTGATACTACCGGCATTATGCTTGGGATTGGTAATGTGCTGACTCATGTAGGAGATGATCAGACATTAGGGGTCATGGGAGCAGCAGGTAACATCTTTACTAAAGTGGGAGATGGAACCGCAATTGCGGCCATGATTGGTGCTGGCAATATCTTTACCCATGTTGGCAAGGGTGATGCATGGGCGTTGATGGGGGGTCTGGGCAATATCTTTACCAAAGTAGGGGATGGTAAGGCGCTGGCATTGATGATAGCCGCTGGCAATGTGTTTACTCACGTTGGGAATGGGATGAGCGTTGCTTTGATGTTGGCTAAAGGCAATATCGCTACCAAAGTGGGTGATGGGACGACCTTGGCAGCAATGATCGGTGAGGCCAATGTAATGACCCATGTCGGTAATGGCTCAACCTTTGCCGCGATGATCGGGCAGGGCAATATCCTGACAAAAGCGGGCAATGATTTGGCGCTTGGTTTGATGGTGGGTGAAGCTAATATCTATTCGCATGTAGGTGATGGCACCAGCATTGGCTTGCTTGCCGGTAAGTTGAACGTGATGACCAAAATGGGTGACGGGACAACGCTGGCGGCAATGTTTGGTGAAGCTAATATCATGACCCATTATGGCGACGGTTTAACTGGCGTACTGGCACTGGGTAAAGCCAATATTGTCACCAAAGTGGGTAAGGGTTTTATGGGGGTTGTGGCAGCGGCCGAGGCTAACGTTGTGACTCATATGGGAGCATCAACGACGGCTGCCGTGCTATTAGGTAAAGGCAATATTCTGACGAAAGAGGGTAGTGGGACGACGGTCGGCCTGCTTATTTCCGATGTGGGCAACATCATGACACACATTGGTGATGGCACAACCGTGGGTTTCGCTAAAGGTAAAGCCAATATCATCACTAAAGTGGGGGAAGGTACAGGGATTAACGCCGTCTGGGGTGAGGCTAATATCCTGACGCATGTTGGTAATGGCGATCGTTACAATTTCGCGAAAGGTAAAGCGAATATCATTACCAAAGTGGGCGGAATGCGAGAAGTCACGGTAGTTCAGGGCGATGCTAACATTATCACCCATGTTGGTAACGGTGATGATTATACCGGCGCTTGGGGCAAAGCTAATGTGATTACTAAGGTAGGCGATGGGAATAATGTAGTACTTGCTAAAGCTGATGCCAACATTGTGACTCAGGTCGGGAACGGTGACAGCTTTAATGCCTTGTGGAGTAAAGGCAATATCGTCACCAAAGTCGGTGATGGTATGCAGGTTACCGCGGCAAAGGGTAAAGCCAATATCACCACTACGGTAGGGAATGGTTTAAGCGTCACTGCGACACATGGCGACTTGAATGTGAATACCAAAGTAGGTGACGGAGTTTCGGTCAACGCGGTGTGGGGTGAATATAACGTCAATACCAAAGTTGGAAATGGTCTCAATGTTGCGATCATGAAAGGCAAAGGTAATGCCAATATTCATATTGGCGATGGCCTGGGGATCAATGCCTCTTATGCCCGCAATAATGTGGCGATTAAGGTGGGTAATGGTGATTTCTACAGTCTTTCTATTGCAGAGAGCAACACACAAAGTAGTCATCTCTCTTCTCTGTTTGAGAATATTAAACAAACTGTGTTCAATGTAGAGGGAAGCCAGACGATTAATTATCTGATTCGTGGTGATGAGGCAAATACTTCTGGCGTCAATAAAGGTAGAGGGGCGATTAATTTAACCGAAGTTTCCGCCATTGATGGTTTCCAGATGGATAAAATTGATGAAGTGAGTTCGGATCTGGCGAACAACTTGAGTGGTGCAATAACCCCGGTAGAAACGCCTGATATTAACGTTATTCAGAATGACTTGCAGATTGGAGATAATGTTGGTTCAGCTCAGGATCAGGCATCACCACACGCTGATGCGGTTGTCAGACATGCGAAGCAGAATAAAGCCGCGCAAAATGCGTTAAGCGATAAAGAAAAAGCGGAGATAAATCATCAGCGTCTGCAACAAGAGAAAGATAAACAGCTTAAAACGATTTCAAAATCACAAGGCCAACTAGAATCAACCAATCAGGCTGCGCTGAATACCAATGGTCAAGTGCAGCGTGATGCAATAAGTGAAGAGTCTAGGGGAGTCACGGAAGAACTATTCTCCCTGACTCAAGGTATGGGTGTGCTTAATAACTATGGAAATTATGATGGTAAATCAGGTGATGAGTGGCGTAATCGGTTTGCTGGTGGATATCTGGATAATATCCAGAATAAATTAAATGATGCCAAACTTACTGCACAGAAAAAATTAGCTGATGCACAGCAGCACTTTATTGATAAACGAGAAACAGTAATAACAGCCATTAAGAAATCAGAAGTAGGTTTCACGAAAAGCGCTGAGAATCTAGATAGTGCAGACGACGATATTGTAGACGCTGAGAAAAAAGCGGAGCAGAGAAAAGAAGAGGCATTATTACAGAAACAACGAGCCGATAAAGCGGTGAGTGACTCCAATACCGCGTATGAAAAAGCGAAACAGCGTGGTGAAAGTGATAGTACAGCGGCGGAAAATAAAACGACACAGGCGCAGAAGAATGCAAAAAGCGTGAAACAGGCTGATAATGCTAAACCGGATCGCACTGGGGCAGAGGGCAGCGGTTTGTCTGGAAACGCTTATACACCGATTGAGGTGGAGAAATCGAAGAGTCATATCGATCCTGCATCAAAAGCTGAACCTGACGGTTGGCTCAGTGAAGATCTGGCACTAACAGCAGAAGATTTGGCTGCTTTGAATAATGCGCAACAAGCAGTCAATCGGTTACAGCTTAATAAAGGGATGCGCTCAGAAAATACCGGTGCTTCGATCATGTCAATGTTTACCGAAACATCATCCGATGGCGCGGTGAAATCAACTTTAAATAAATCCAGAGAATTAATCAGAAAAGCGCCGACGATTTCAGGTATTGATCTGCAAGGATTAGGGGGAAATAACCCTAGATCTCATTCTTCTGTACTTAAAAAACTAGAACTTATCTTACTGAAGAAGGATAACAAGCGGTTTATTGATTCGACTAAAAGGCGTCTTGGTTCGATAAATACCGATTTGCCTAGTAAGGCGCTGGTGGCCGTGCGTGAGGCTTTTAACCGTACCGTTGAGCAGCCCGATGAACAGCATGTATTGCAGCTTGAACAAACATTGGCGCATTGGCAGCAGCATGATCCCAAGGAATTCACTCAACGTAGCAAACTGGTGAAAAGCTTACGTTTTGAGATGGGTGAGCTGGTTGCTCACATTCAGGCCCAGAGAGCTGAGTCAGCCGGGATTTTGGGGATCGCTGTGGCACCTGAGCAGGTTACGCAGTTTGGACAGCAGGTATCGTTCGATGGGATTGGCCGTGTGGTGGGCCTGAAAGGCGATATTGCACAAAGCGAAATTAATCGTCTCACTGATTTGCAAATTAAGCCATTAACCCAGACTAACTCTGTAGCAGAGCGGGAAGCACCTAAGACCGAAAACGAAAGCCTTATCGTTTTCGTCAGCCGATTACAACAAGAAGCTATCCCAGAAGGTAAGCCGCTGATTGAACGTGCCAGAAAACTTTGGCTTACCGGGCAAGTGACAAATGAAAAAACCAAAGAATTATTTAAGGATGCTGTTGCCCAGTTGCAAACATATCCTGAATTGCACACGCTGGCTCAACAGCTATTGACTGATGCTAATAAAGAGAAGGCCACTGGACAATATATTGATAACCTGTTTGGCCGCCATTTTGATTCTGAACTGGCTTATGAACTGGTGAAAACGGCTTCACCAGAGGCGAAAAATACCGCTGAACGAACAGGTAACTTCTTGGTAGAAGATTTTGAGCGGTGGATAGGTGATCTTTATCCTGAAGGCGAGAAACGTAACGGGGCAATTGATAAAAAGATGAAATCTTTTGCCGAGGCTATTGATAAGGATTTTCGCCCTTGGTTCAGCCGGGTACCTGAGGTGACAACATTCTTGGACGATCCGACTTTTGCTAATTTCAAGACCATGATGACCAAGGTTGATGATGGTTTTTCTGTGATTAAGGTGCCGTTTCTGGCGGTAAAAATGGCGACTACATCGGGAATGGGGATGGATGTTGCTGACTGGAAGAGAAAAGGGGATTCTTTCTATCTGAACGTGATCACCAAAGCTCGTTCAACCAGTACTGAACTGACTGCCGGGACGAATGCGGAGGATGTTAAGTACAAAGTAAAAATTACGGAAAAGCAGACCAATGATTATGGCACGGCGTTGCCCTACCAACCTGCGAATAATAAACATGACGACTTTTTGTATGGTAGAAAGGTCGCGGCAGGTCGGATCTTGACTCCCGGGCGGGAAACGGCATTTGAGAGTAATGCATTGGAGCGAGGCCAGTCTGTGGTAACTGGCGCGTCTGGCTCGACCAATATCATGGTTCACCTCAATGACTATATTGCCAGCAAGCAACCCGACTTCTCAACCGGGCAGAGCTATCTCAATACGCTGTCGTTTTTGGTATTTGATGGTGGTCACTCTGTCAACGAAAGTCTGGTGGTTTATCGGGCACTACAAGCAACTGATGAGATAAAACGTAAACAGATACTGAACAGCTACACGGCTAATTATCAGGATCTGGCGGATATTGCTGGGGAATCGGGTAAGGTGTGGGTAAATCAGGCGCTGGATAATGCGTTTAAAGAAACTCAAGAGTTTTATCAGAAGTATGCGGTAGTAAAACCACAAAGCCGCCCTGCGGTGGAAGACTTAGAGGGGTTATCTGGCACAAATAAAGGGGTAGAACCGACGATTATCGGCGATAGTCATCTGAAAAAGCCCGTTGATGGCTGGCAAAAGGTGGATGTAACGCCGCAGACTGATGGTCGTGAAACCCGTTTTGATGGTCAGATTATTCTTCAGATGGAAGATGACCCGATAGCTGCCAGAGCAGCCGCTAATCTGGCGGGTAAACACCCGGATTCCAGCGTGGTTATTCAACTCGACGCCAACGGTAAATATCGTGTTGTTTATGGCGATCTGGCTAAATTATCAAATAAATTACGTTGGCAGGTTGTCGGTCATGGTCGTGATACGTCAGAGCAGAATAACATTCGTCTGAGTGGTTACAGCGCTGATGAATTGGCGACGAAACTAAATCAGTTTTATCAGGCGGCTAAGCTGGGCAAACAGGCCATCAACAAACCCGATCACATCAGTTTGGTGGGTTGTTCACTGATTAGTGATGATAAACGGGATGGCTTTGCGCGTCGCTTTATTACTGAATTGGATAAACAAGGCATTCGCAGTGATGTGTCAGCCCGTAGTAGCGAAGTTGCGGTTGACGCAACAGGCCGTAAATTTACCCGTGACGAAAATAACCAATGGGTTAACAACTCGCCTGATAACAAAATTGTATTGAGTTTGAATGCGGAGAATAAACTGATAACGCATACCGAACAGGTTCGTCGTGGTATTGCTGAAAGCGATATCGACTTCGCTAAAGTCGGGTATACGCAGGCTGATTCGGTTACCAAAGGGGAAATTGCGGATAACACAGAAATTTTCATTAAGCCACAAAAGCGTGAAAAGGTTAATACCAGCGATAACTCGCATCGTCAGCTCAGTTACTCCGGTAATATCCAAGTGGATGTCGGTGAAGGAGAGTTTACGGCGCTTAATTGGGGAACCTCGAACGTAGGTATTAAAGTGGGAACCGGTGGTTTTAAATCGCTGGCTTTCGGTGACAACAATGTGATGGTTCACATTGGTCATGGTGATAGCAAACATAGCGTTGATATAGGCGGCTATCAGGCGCTTGAAGGGGCGCAGATGTTTATTGGTAACCGTAATGTCAGTTTCAATCAAGGACGCAGTAATGACTTGATTGTGATGATGGATAAATCCATCCCAACGCCACCGTTGGTCAATCCATTTGATGATACTGCCCGTATTGCTGAGGTATTGAAAGGTATTGCTCGTTCCGGTGAAACGCAGGATTGGTTAGCGGCACAAGATCAGCAATGGACAATTGCCGGAGCGAGGAAGTTTGTGCGTGATATGTCTGGTTTAGACCAAACCAGTAGCGTGGATTACAAAACGTTGCTTGATTTGGACTCACAACATGAACGTAGCAGCCGTGGTTTGCAGAATGACGCCGAATCAGCACTGAATAAGAAATTTAATCAGTGGTTAGGTGAAAATGGCAATAGCATTGAAATGGGCAAAATGAGCCGGGCAGATAAATTCCGTCAGGCTAATCAGAAGCTGGCCTTCAACTTTGCTGTTGGCGGGCGTGGCGCTGATATTCAGGTGACGACCGGCAACTGGAACTTTACGTTCGGTGACAATATTCAGTCAATTTTGGATACCAATCTGGGTTCACTGTTTGGTCTGATGACCCAGCAATACTCGGCAACGGGTATGGCGAAAACAACCTTCACCTATACCCCGCAGGATTTACCGCGTCAGCTTCAGAATAAGCTGCTTGGCCGATTATCGGAGGTGGGGGCGGATACCACTTTGGCGGATATTTTTGGTGTGGATTACACCGCGGATGGACGTATTGTTTCCCGCACGGGTAAGCCTGTTGATGGCGAGGCGATGCTAAAAGAGATGCTGGAAGTGATAAAGGAATTTAGCGGTGATCAACTGGCAGCCTTCACCAACCCGGGGAAATTGCTGGATAGTTTGGAGGCCGGCATCAAAGCGGGAGAAGATGGGGTCAGGACATTTGCGGAAAGTCATGGTTTGAAAGAGAAAGCGCCCGATAAAAATCAGGAACAAGGCGCGGTGGTTAGCACCAACGGAGATAGCGCTCAAGCGAATAACAAAGCAGAACGTGCATTTGGCTTTAATTCGCTGAATTTGCCTAACCTGTTTGCAACGATGTTTAGCAAAGATAAACAAGCAGAGATGCAATCATTAGTGACCAATTTGAAAGAGAATCTAACCGCAGATCTGCTCAATATGAAGCAAAAAACCTTTGATTTCCTGCGTAACAGTGGTCATCTGCAAGGAGATGGCGATATTAATGTGTCGTTGGGAAATTATAACTTCAACTGGGGTGGTGACGGTAAAGATCTCGGTGCCTATTTGGGCGATAACAACAACTTCTGGGGTGGTCGCGGTGATGATGTTTATTACTCACTAGGAACATCCAATATCTTTACGGGTGGTGAAGGCAATGATATGGGCGTTCTCATGGGGCGCGAAAACTGGATGTTTGGCGGCGATGGTGATGATACCGCCGTGGTAGCCGGACGTATTAACCATGTCTTTATGGGCGAAGGTAATGACCAGACGTTTGTCTTTGGTGAAGGCGGCCTTATTGATGCGGGTAATGGGCAGGATTACGTCGTGACTTCCGGTAACTATAACCGGGTGGATACTGGGGCAGGTCAGGACTACGCGGTGACCATCGGTAATAACAACCGGGTTGATTTAGGTGAAGGCGATGACTTTGCCAGAGTATTTGGCAATGACAACCGGATCGATGGTTATTCCGGCAATGATACGATTAAGCTGATGGGCTACCACGCGGTAATTAATGGTGGAGAAGGTGATGATCACTTAATAGCCGCTGCGATTTCGAAGTTCAGCCAGTTTAATGGCGGTGATGGACAGGATTTGTTAGTGCTGGGCGGTTATCAGAACAGCTTCCAGGGTGGAGCCGGTGTCGATAGCTTTGTGGTCAGCGCAGAAGTGATTGATAACCGGGTTAACGATATCAACGCAGAAGATATGATCTTGTTTAATGGTGTTGACTGGAAAGACTTATGGTTCCAGCGCAGTGGATATGATTTGGTGCTGTCAGTGAACCGTCATACTCAGGACAACACTGCTCAGGAGATCTTTGAATCGGTGGGTTCAGTTACCTTTAATGATTACTTTAATGGTCATCGTGCCAAATTAGTGACGCAGATGGGGGATAAAGACAAATCGGGCGAGTATGAATTTACGGCACTTTCTGACAATGCGGTTGATTCATTGATTCAGGCAATGAGTAGTTTTTCCCCGACAGTGGGCGATAATGGTTTTATTGAGAGTCTGGGCAGTAAGGCGAGAGCTGCTGTTGCCACGGCATGGGCCGATGTAACTCTTGGCAAGGGAAAATTTGCCTAATTAGCTCTCTGTAAATCAGCAGAATAATTGTCGTAGAAATAAAAATAGCTCACAGAAATGTGGGCTATTTTTTGTTTTTTTGTGAAGTTTTAGTGGGTACTATTTCTGAGTTTTATTTGTTAATGTTGAATTTATTATAAGAATACAAGAAGTAATAATATTTCTGATTATTGTCATGAATTATTTATTTAGATAACGTATTGGGATTTTTTTGTGGATATATGTAATGCTATTATTGCTGAGGTAGAGTCGGTTTATTTTGTTATATTTTCTTTAATAACATAATGATTAAAATAAGTTTATTGCTTGTTTTTACATTGATGTTATCTTTGTATTTGAAATTTTCTATTTAAATAAATTTTTAGCAAATGAAATCTATTGTTTTTTTGTGAGGAGGGTAAATGAGTAATAAAAATGATTTTAAGGCTTTTTCTACTAGTAGTAATGCGAATGTAGTCAGCCAAGAAAGATACGAAGAAAGTTTGAGTTTGTATTCTGGGTTTCCACCAGATAATGTTCCCACTCACTTATTAAATAAGGCACTACGCCAGTCATCGACAATAGCCTCTGTTGTGGCTAATTTTATGTCCACTCAGTGTGGAAAGGATGTCTTAGATAATGGTGATTTGGCAACCCTTAATAAGACTTTTACTGATTCATTAGAGTGTCATGCGAACAAAAATTTCCCCGGTAGTTTATCACTTAATGGTTATCAACAACTGCCGGGTGGATTAATACTTCAATGGGGAAGACATAATTTTACTCCATTAGCGATAAACAAAGTTATTTTACCAACGCCTTTTAAGCAGGGTTGTCTGAAGGTTTTTATGTCACCTGTTGGTGATTGGATATTTCCGATGTCAGCCGCACCTAACGGGACATTGAATACTTTTAACTCTTGGGTTGCAGCGCGAACGATTAATGCTTATGGGACTGAAATCAAGTTATCTGCTGGTGATACTTATGTATATGGAGATTATTTTGCAATCGGGTTTTAATTAGTATTTCAAAATGAATAATAAGCCGAACTTGTTTCGGCTTATTATTCATTAAAAGGAAATATAATAATGTCATAAAATAGAGTTGTATTATATATTCGGTTGTTAATTTTTTGGATATTTTAGTAGCAAGAAATATATAAAATGATCTCGGGTATCTATTCCCAATGGATTAATAAGAAAATATATCTGGAAAACAGGTAAAATAAATCGTTATAATTGTCCCTGATGTAATCAAATGAGATACCGCAGTGATTGAAATCTATAGTGACGAGTATTGGATGCAGCAGGCCATCGAACGAGCAATAAAGGCGTGGGAGCAGGGGGAAATACCTGTTGGTGCTATATTGGTTGCTGATAATAAAATCATCTCGGAAGGTTGGAATCAGTCTATTATCGCGCATGATCCCACCGCTCATGCTGAAATTATTGTGTTACGCAAAGGGGGAGAGCAGTTACGAAATTATCGTTTGATAAATACCACCTTATACGTCACCCTCGAACCTTGCACTATGTGCGCTGGTGCTATGATACATAGCCGAATACAGCGGCTGGTTTATGGCGCCAGCGATATGAAAACTGGCGCCGTAGGTTCTTTGGTTGATATATTGCGCCATCCTGGCATGAATCATCAAATTGATATTACCAGTGGTGTGCTTGCTGAGGAATGTTCGACGATGTTGAGTGCTTTTTTCAAACAACGTCGGCAGCAACATAAAGCATTAAAAGCCGCCAGAAAACAGCAGGAAGAAAATCAAGATTCACTCTTTTAGTACCCATATATGGTACTCGCCGTTTATCATCTCTGCGCCTTCCAGGATTTTTTCAAAGCCGGGGAACTTGTTATTCCATTCACCGAGTTGGCGAATATATTGTAACCGGGGGGCATGTTCATCACCAAAACGTTCTCCCGGTAGGATTATTGGTATACCTGGTGGATAAGGAATGACACTTACAGCCGATATGCGCCCAGCGAGTTCATTAAGTGGTAAATGTTCAGTACGGCCTGCCATATGATCAAGGTGTGCTTGTCGGGGGAGTTTCACTATCTCAGGTAATTGGCTAAATGATTTCTTTTGCTCAATATCCATTTCATATTCTTTTATATACCCAAATATTTTATCCGAAATATCTTTGAGCCCCATGTTTTCATAATATTCAGGGTATTGCTTCGCGAGTTTTGGCAAACATTGTTTAAGTGAAGTATTAGCGTCATAGTGTTTCTTGAAATTCAACAATACATTGATTAATGTTCCCCATTTACCTTTGGTGACGCCGATAGAAAACAGGCAAAGAACAATAAAATCGGTGGTACGCGCCGGCACAATGTCATGCTGGCTGAGATAAGCGGAAAGAATTTCGGCTGGAATACCATTTTCCAGCAATTCATCATTATCATTCATTCCTGGGCATAAAATACCAACTTTTGTTGGATCTAGCAGGCACCATTCTGCTGATAGATTGGTAAATCCATGCCATTTTTCTCCCTCTTTTAATACCCAACAGGAAGGATCCGTTGCTAATTGTTCTCTGTTTGCTTCATGGAAGGGAATTAATTTACCGCTATCTGCGCTAATAATCTCTCTGGCATTCCAGGGTAAGAAAAACCAATCATCTTTTTGTTTAAATTGATGATGGGTTTTTGCTAATGTCAGACGGAAGTCTACGGCTTCATTGATAGCGTTTTGTATCAGTCTTTGCCCCTGTGGGCCATCCATCATGGCCGCTGCAATTTCATTAGTGGCGATAAGCGAATATAGCGGTGAAGTTGTGGAGTGCATCATATAAGACTCGTTGAAACGGGAATGTTCAACGGGTTTTTTGCCATTGCGGATATGGATATAGGATGATTGTGATAGCGCTGCTAACATCTTATGCGTGGATTGAGTGGCAAATATTGTCGGGCCATTATTGTCAAAATCATTTGGGTCATCACGCATTGAGTAACGATGTTTATACATAGGATTAAAACGCGCATAAGCAAACCAGGCTTCATCAAAATGAATTTGATCAACACTTTTTGCTAGTAAATCTTGTGCTTGTTCTGCGTGATAACATATTCCATCATAAGTACAGTTGGTGATGACCGCATAAACAGGCTTATTGTCTATTGCGATCGCTTTTAATGGGTGTTGATCAATGAGTTGTTGGATATATTCTGGTTGAAATTGATCTCTGGGAATGGGGCCAATAATACCATAGCGGTTGCGTTGAGGAATAAGATATACGGGCAAAGCCCCAGTCATTATTAAACCTTGTCCAATCGATTTATGGCAATTGCGATCGCATATAATAATCTCTTTCTCACCAATAACGGCACCCATGATAATACGGTTAGAACCCGAAGTGCCGTTAAGCACGCAATAGCTTTGATGGGCACCAAAAATCGTTGCGGCATATTCTTCTGATTCTTTAATCGCACCTGTATGATCTAGCAGTGAGCCAAGTATTTTTCTTTCTATTCCAATATCACTTCGGAATAAATTTTCCCCAAAGAAATTAATTAATTCTCTTCCTGCCGCTGTCTTAGTCAGTGCAACACCGCCTTGATGTCCAGGAGCAGTCCAGGAATATTCTGGTGATTCTTGAGTGTATTGCAGTAATGCACGAGTGAAAGGCGGTAATAATTGCGCATAATATTTCTTAATTAGCGAACTGGCGCGAGAGGCGATAAATCCAGCCGTGTCTTCAAGCATCCAGACAAATTCATCTGCCAATCCCATGACTTCAAGTGTCAGTGTGTCGATGCTGGAATATTCCGCGGTCAACAATACCGGAATGGTTGTATTGTGTTTGCGTATCTCTTTCAGTAATTCTAACACTTGTTTATGAGATTCATAGTTATTATCTCCTGAAGTCCAATCAACAAAAATACAGCATAGTGAGGAATCAGAAGAAACGGTAGCTATGCCATCTTGGAATGTAGCCGCCAGGATAACAGCGAAATTGTTCTTTTTTAATGCTTCTATTAACTCGGTAAAGGCACGACCATTCGCCGTCGTCGGTCTAAATACATGGCTGCTGACGACCATAATTTTGTTTTGTTCGTTAATGTCTAAATTAATCATGATTTATCCTTTGAGAGAGATAGTGTCCCGATGAATTTAGTATGGTTAGCTGAATTAGTTGTCAAACATAATATAACTGAGGATATATAATGGCTGTAATTGACTCCTTAGAGCCTTATATTTGTTTACTTTATTTTGGTTGGTTTTCTTGGGGAATTAATTTTTTCCGATTTTCTTTGGCCTGTAAATATCCGACTAAACTAAGCTGATAACGGCGAATATTTTCAATATAGCGATAAGCTTCATGTCCACGGGCATAGCCATAGGTGGTATTTGTATAATATTTTTTCTGGCTTAATAGTGGAATCCGTTTTTTGACATCAAGCCAGCTATCGGGATTTCCTTTCTGTGATGCCGTCAGTTTGCGGGCATCTAACATATGTCCATAACCCATATTGTAAGCTGCCAGTGCAAACCAGATGCGCTCATCTTTAGGGATATTTTCAGGTAGTCGTTTCATTAGATTTTGCAGATAGATCGCCCCTCCCTTAATACTCTCCTCCGGATCAAGGCGATCAACGACGCCTAACCCTTTAGCCGTCTGGGTGGTTAACATCATCAGGCCACGCACACCCGTGGGTGAGATTGCCTGTGGGTCCCAATGAGATTCTTGCCAGGCAATGGCAGCGAGCAGTTTCCAACTGATATCACCGGAATATTTTTCAAATAGTGGCTGATAGGTAGGCAGAATATTATCGATGGCACTGAGAAAAGAGAGTGTATCGAAATAATCAAATGAGTGGACGTGACCAAAGTATTTCTCCTCCAACCGTGGCATGACATTTTTTTCCGTTAGCTGGCTGAAAAAATCCAGCATGGCAGCATAAAGGCTGTAGTCGTCAATGCGTTTTAAATACCATGTCAGCGGGTTATCTTCACTCACATCAAAAGCGACGGCCAGATTAGGGTGAGTACGTTGTTGCAACGCGACATTAATCGAGTCACCTAACGTATAATCCAGTTTACCTTCTGATACCTGTTCCAGTAGTTCGCGAGTGTTATATTGCGGTGTCTCCTCCCATTCGAGTTCAGGAAAATTCTCTGTTTCTATCTTTTTCAATGTGCTGGCATGAGCAGAACCAGAAGCGACCAGCAGTTTACCTTTTAAGTCTTTAAAAGAGCGAGGGCGTGGAGTCCCTTTGCGATAAATCAGTTGTTGGGATACAGAATAGTAAGCTGGACCTGTGCGGGTTTGATCCAGCCTTTCTTGATGATAAGTCAGGCCAGCGGCCAGAAAATCAGCCTCACCCTTTTCCAGATCATCAAATAACTGATTGATATTTTTTCTAAATTTGATTTCTAATTTGACGCCAAGGTAATTAGCAAAGCGTTGTACCAGCTCGTAATCAAATCCATTGGCTTCTTTCTTACCGGTAAGATGGATCAGAGGTGAGCTAATGGTGCTGATCCGTAGCTCTCCTCTGGTAATGATCCTGTTAATCTGCTCCTGCTGTTTATTCGGCCAACTGATGTTCAGACTAATGATGGCGGCAGAAAAAAGAGCGATAACAATGATAACGAAATAATTTATTTTTATATTATTCAAATGGTTATCTCTGTATAACGCAGTGTGGTGCCAGGTGGAAACGCGCTATATTGTTATGGTTAAATTTCCAGTGATTGAGCATTTTGCGGAACAAAAACGGGCTGTGCAACCTAATTGATACTATTTGCATGATTTGACGACAGGATAATTGGCGGTAATAATCGTCACGCAAACGGTTTCGTCATGGGTGACAATCCTCTATAATGGCTTCATTTCCCCTTAGGCATCTATTAAGCTTTGCTTCTAAGATGAGAGAATTGATTACTATGAAAATTCTACGTGGTTCACCTGCTTTATCTGCATTTCGTATCACTAAACTCCTTTCTGTGTGCCAAGAACAGCAACTTCCGGTCAATGATATTTATGCGGAATATGTTCATTTTGCAGAGATTAATGCATCTTTGAGTGATGTTGATTCAGCAAAGTTACAACAATTACTAAAATATGGACCTTCGCTGGCTGAACATGAACCCCAAGGTACATTGCTGTTAGTGACGCCTCGTCCGGGAACGATTTCCCCTTGGTCTTCCAAAGCAACCGATATTGCTCACAATTGTGGCCTGTCCCAGGTTGTGCGTTTGGAGCGTGGCGTGGCTTATTACATCCAAAGTGGTGAAATGAGTGATACACAGTGGCAAATATTGTCATCATTGCTGCATGATCGGATGATGGAAACGGTCTTTACTCAATTGGAACAGGCGGAAAAATTGTTTTCTCGTCAGCAACCGGTTCCGTTAAAGCGCATTGATATTCTGCAAGCAGGACGCAGTGCGTTAGAAACGGCCAATATTGAACTTGGATTGGCGTTAGCCTCAGATGAAATTGATTATCTGATGGATGCTTTCCAGAAATTAGGGCGCAATCCAACAGATGTTGAACTTTATATGTTTGCTCAGGCTAACTCAGAACATTGTCGTCATAAAATCTTTAATGCTGATTGGATTATTGATGGTCAGGCGCAGCCAAAATCGCTGTTCAAAATGATTAAAAACACCTATGAGCAGACACCTGATTATGTCCTGTCAGCCTATAAAGATAATGCTGCCGTGATGGAGGGATCTGCTGTTGGTCGTTTCTTTGCTAGCGCGGAAAACGGTTCATATGATTACCATCAGGAGCAGGCTCATATTCTGATGAAAGTGGAAACGCATAATCACCCGACGGCGATTTCTCCTTGGCCGGGCGCATCGACAGGTTCGGGGGGTGAAATTCGCGATGAAGGGGCGACCGGTCGTGGTGCTAAGCCAAAAGCGGGTCTGGTGGGATTTTCGGTATCCAATTTGCGGATACCGGGTTTTGAACAGCCGTGGGAAGAGGATTTTGGTAAACCAGAGCGTATCGTTAGTGCTCTGGATATCATGATGGAAGGCCCTTTAGGGGGCGCGGCATTTAATAATGAATTTGGTCGTCCGGCGTTGTTGGGCTATTTCCGTACCTATGAAGAAAAAGTAAACAGTCATAACGGTAGCGAATTACGTGGTTATCACAAGCCGATCATGCTGGCTGGTGGGATCGGTAATATCCGTGATGAACATGTCAAAAAGGGTGAAATTTCTGTTGGCGCAAAATTGATTGTGCTTGGTGGTCCGTCCATGAACATTGGATTGGGCGGAGGGGCCGCATCTTCTATGGCATCGGGGCAATCCGATGCTGATCTGGATTTTGCTTCGGTTCAACGTGATAACCCGGAAATGGAGCGCCGTTGTCAGGAGGTGATCGATCGCTGTTGGCAGTTAGGCGAAAACAACCCGATTCTGTTTATTCATGATGTGGGTGCTGGTGGGCTTTCCAATGCGATGCCTGAGCTGGTCAGTGATGGTGGTCGCGGTGGACGATTTGAGTTACGTAAAATTCTTAACGATGAGCCGGGAATGAGCCCGCTGGAAGTCTGGTGTAACGAATCACAAGAGCGTTATGTACTGGCGGTTGCGCCGGAACAACTCCCGCTATTTGAAGAGATTTGTCGGCGTGAGCGTGCGCCTTATGCCATTATCGGCGAGGCAACGGAAGAACGTCATTTGCTGCTTAATGATGAACACTTTGATAACCAGCCAATCGATATGCCTCTGGATGTACTGTTAGGTAAAACGCCAAAAATGTTGCGTAATGTCACTACATTAAAAGCGAGCGGTGAGAGCCTTGAACGCCGGGATATCGATCTGGCGGAAGCTGTTAAGCGCATCATGCATTTGCCGGCGGTGGCGGAAAAAACCTTCCTGATCACGATAGGCGATCGCTCTGTCACTGGCATGGTTTCTCGTGATCAAATGGTGGGTCCGTGGCAGATCCCAGTTGCGGACTGCGCTGTTACCACCGCCAGCCTTGATAGCTACTATGGCGAAGCGATGTCTATGGGGGAACGTGCGCCGGTTGCTTTGCTGGATTTTGCGGCTTCCGCCCGAATGGCGGTCGGTGAAGCGCTGACCAATATCGCTTCTGCTTATATTCAGGATTTAAAACGCATTAAACTTTCAGCTAACTGGATGTCTGCTGCGGGTCACCCAGGTGAGGATGCCGGTTTGTATGCGGCGGTTAAAGCGGTGGGTGAGGAGCTGTGTCCTGCGCTAGGGCTGACAATTCCGGTGGGTAAAGACTCCATGTCGATGAAAACCCGTTGGCATGACCAAGGTGAGGAGCGTGAAATGACGGCTCCTTTGTCACTGGTGATTACTGCTTTTGCCAGAGTGGAAGATGTCCGCCGTACAGTCACGCCGGAGCTTTCTACCGATGAAGATAATGCGTTGTTATTAATCGATCTGGGGCAAGGAAAAAATACGCTGGGCGGTACCGCATTGGCACAAGTTTACCGTCTACTGGGTAATAAAACCGCGGATGTACGTAGTGCTGAACAATTAGCGGGTTTCTTCAATGCAATTCAGCAACTGATTGCGGAACAAAAATTGCTGGCTTATCACGACCGCTCTGATGGTGGTTTACTGGTAACCTTGGCTGAAATGGCTTTTGCCGGCCATTGTGGCATTGAAGCTGATATCAGTGTATTTGATGAAGATATTCTGGCTGGGCTCTTTACAGAAGAGTTGGGTGCTGTAGTTCAGATTCGAGCATCGGATAGAGGATTTGTTGAAAGCATTTTGGCAGAACATGGTCTGGCCGATTGCGTACATTATTTGGGTAAAGCCCAAGCAGGTGATGATTTTGTTATCTTTAGTGGTAATACTGAAGTCTATCGCCAGAATCGCAGTACCTTGCGCTTATGGTGGGCAGAAACCACATGGCAAATGCAGCGTCTGCGCGATAACCCGGCGTGTGCAGATCAGGAACATCAGGCTAAACAGGATAATCAGGACCCTGGACTGAATGTAAAACTGACCTTTGATATTTCAGAAGATATTGCAGCGCCTTACATCTTGCAGCAGGTAAGGCCGAAAGTGGCTGTACTGCGTGAACAGGGCGTTAACTCCCATGTTGAAATGGCCGCGGCATTCCACCGAGCAGGTTTTGAAGCGATTGATGTTCATATGAGTGATTTGTTGTCTGGACGTATTGGATTGAACCAATTCCAGACACTGGTTGCCTGTGGTGGTTTCTCGTATGGTGACGTGTTGGGGGCAGGTGAAGGTTGGGCGAAATCAATTCTGTTTAATGAATGTGTCCGTGATGAATTTGCCGTTTTCTTTGCACGACCAGATACGTTAGCGCTGGGTGTTTGTAATGGTTGCCAGATGATGTCTAACTTGCGGGAATTGATCCCGGGTGCAGAACATTGGCCGCGTTTTGTACGTAACCGCTCAGAGCGATTTGAAGCACGATTCAGTTTGGTGGAAATTACTGACAGCCCGTCACTGTTCTTACAGGATATGGTCGGTTCTCGTATACCGATTGCGGTTTCTCATGGGGAAGGGCAAGTAGAATTCCGTGATAGACAGCATCTTGAGATGCTTGAAAGCAACCAGTTAGTGGCTTTGCGTTATGTGAATAACTATGGTCAGGTTACGGAAAACTATCCCGCTAACCCCAATGGTTCAGTGAATGGCATTACCGCAGTGACTAGCCTTGATGGTCGAGCAACCGTGATGATGCCGCATCCAGAAAGGGTATCTCGCACGGTGAATAACTCTTGGCATCCAGATGAGTGGCGCGAAGATGGCCCGTGGATGCGAATTTTCCGTAATGCTCGTAAACAGTTAGGGTAAGTACCGCGGTATATAAATTGTGTCAGCCGGTTTTTTCCGGCTGATAGTGTTCATTGGCTTCATTGTGATTCTTTGTTTCGTAACTGACGTGAGATCACAATTGAAGCCATTTTTTTATTTGTTTCAATTCATTTTGAAACGGTATTTGATTAGTCAAAAAATATTCATTAAATGGAACATACGAGGCATCATAGTCCAATAAGTTTTCTACTGGAAGTGATAACCGGATTGAATGCCTACATTTTCTAACTCAAAAACCGAATCTGAGTTTACATACTTCTAAATTGACTGTTTTTAAAAATATCTAAGGTTATATATGTAAAAATAGGCTGTAAAAAATGAAACTCAATCTATTTTAAACATTGTATTTACCATCCTAGATAATAATCATCAGCTAACCAGTATGGTCTGTTTAAATTAAACCACTCTTGTAAAAGATTTTCTGTCACACAAAATGCCCCTTCTGTCCACCCTTGTTGACTTGAATAAGCTTCACCAATGATATGAATTGATTCATCGCATATAGGACGGCGCATATAAGGCATTACCTCATTAACATGAATTCCTGCATGCCAAGCATGATAGCCGCCGCCATAAGGATCTTGAGACCAATCTTTAATTCGTACAATATAAGGGGGTGGAATCTTTATTCCATGTAGTTCTTCAACTTGGCTCATAGCTTCATCAACTAAGTTTTTAGAAGCTTCATTACCTGGCACAAATATTTGCTCAATTTTTTCTTTCGATACCAATTTAGTAGAATGTGGTTCAAACTTTTGTAGATATTTGTTATCAGGGTTTATATCATCGAATTTAAAACTTTTATTATATTTCTGCTGTATAAGAGGGTTCCAGAACGATACCGTACGCATATCGTTATAGCTGCCTAAGAACAAGGAATGTGAATTTTTAGGATCAGTACCAAAATAATAGCACTGACGTATAGGTAAATCTGTAATTGATTCTCCTGCGGTTGTGCCGAAATCTTTTGTCCACCATGGATATTCAAATCCCATTAATAGTTTGAAAGAAGGTTCACTAAATACTGAGTCTATGTTTCTTTGTAATTTATTTCTTTTTGTTTTATCAAAGAAAAAATTCTCTTGATCTAAAAGTTTTAAAGACCATCTTGGCATAGCCAAAATTACCTTGTCAGCATAGACTGTCCAGTAATATTTACCCTTTTTATTCCAAAACTTAAGAGTATAATTCCTCTTTCCATTTGAATCTTTCTTAAAAGTTACAAGTTGATTTTTCATCCATAACTGAGATCCCTTAGCTTCATTATAGTTCTTGGCTAACGCATAGGCGAGCTGATCATATCCATTTTCTATGGTTCTGTATTCAACATTATCTGATGAAAAATCACCTACCATATAAGGCATTGCCTCTGAGGAATTCCAGTTTATTGTATTTGAAAAATATCCTCCACAATCGGCTAAGAAAGAGTAGCCCTCTTGCCCAATTCGATCTTTTATTAAGTTCCAAAATCCAATTTCTCGGACTTTCATTCCATTATAAGAGCTATTTTCTTTATAGTAAGATAAATTAATCTTTATATCATCCCATTGTCTAGCTCTTATTTTAAATTCATAAGTGTATTTGTTTATTCTTTTTACTGAGTCTCCATATTTTTCAACAAACCATGGATCATCTATTAGGACATCATAAATTACCTTGTTAAACAATTGATTGGGGCTATAACCTTCTTCATTTTTGTTGAGATAATAGTGTGTTTTGAATTCTTGGTTATTTTTTTGTGCAATATCCCATGCATTACCTTTAAAGCGTTGTTTACGGGAATAATAAAAGTGGTTTTTTGGATCTCCTAATGGAAATGATTTGTAATTTAGTAGAAAAATATCTTCGATAAGAGTAGTTGTAATTTTTTGAGAAGTCATGTAGCGCATGCCACCTAATTCTCCAATGATATCTGTCCCTGGTAATTTAATAGAAAGTAGACGACCCCCAATACGATCATCCAGATCGAAGATATGAACTGAAGAGGGAGGGTGAATATTATCTGAGCATTCACCTGTCAATAAACGATATCCAGCATATAAGCCAGATACACCGGCTCCTATTATAGCGACATCAATGGATAGCCCATCTTGGCTGTCATCTTTATATGAAATTTGATCCATTTCAATTCTTGAATTAGTCATATTGGTTTCCTTTTTATATATTAATATTAGATTTTAAATGGAGTTACGTCATAAAATGTATGGCCATTAATAGCTAATTGAGCACATATCTTGCCAAGTAATGGCGTGAATTTAGCACCCCATCCAGAGGTATAAACGACAATATTTGAATGACCTGGTAACGAATCTAAATAGAAAGGTTTGTCATCCTTTGGCATTGCTAACATGCATGTAGATGTAAATTTAGGTTCTGGGTCAAGATATTCCATATGGTTCTTAACCCATTGGTTTGTACCTTCAAAATCACTTTTTGTTGGTGGTATTCGTTGCTCTGGACTGTCATAAATTCTGAATGGATAATCTGGCGCTACTCTAATGTAGCCTGGGTTTTTCCAAGGTGCTTCAGGGAACCCATAATATAAGTTACTATTTTTATCATTAGGTTTCTGGAATACAAACCATGTTGGATAGTTTGTTCCGGGATTTTTTTTACGAAAATATGAAGAAACCATATCCCAGATTTCTAAATTAAGTGTAGTACCCAAAGGCGAGATTAATTTATTGGTATATGGACCAACGGCCATAACGATTTTTTTGCCGTGATATATTTCTTTATTTGTCGTTACAATTACTTCATTACAGCCATCTGATTCAATTTTTGTTACTGAATTGTACTCTTTAAAATGTACTCCATTATTGTGAGAAATATTATAGAGGGTTCTTAAAGTTGCAGGTAGATTAATAATACCACCGTTGGCTTGGAAAAAGCCTACATAATCATCAGGTATATTTTTAAATTGATACCAAGCTTCAATTTCTTTTGCGGTTAAATATTGATAAGGAATACCCATTCTTTTCATTGCATTAATGGCAGAATTCACTCCTCCTTCGGTTGTTGGGATTGTTGGATCTCCAAACCAAAGGCTACCAACATGTGAAATAAGCTCAGTTACTGTTTGTTTTTGGAGCCGTTCCCATTCTGGGGCAGAATCAATAACCAATTGGGTCATAAAGTTATTATTGTATTGAAAGCGGAATTGACGGGAAGCTTCTGCACTACTAGATAATTGATTAAAGAATGAAGATTGCTCTAGGACGAGAACATCTTTTCCGTTTAATGCAGTGTGTCCTCCAAAAAAGGATGTTGCATTATATGCTGTGGAAAGGCCGATCAATCCACCACCAATAACGATTAACTCATATATTTTAGCCATAAGCGTACCTTTATTGTAGTATATACTTTGTAAAATATAGAATATTTACTGCCTATCCTGATGAAAATAATTAGTATAGGCAGTTTGAATACGGGATAACTTAATTTAGCTATTTGATAGCTAACTAATATAAGTATACAAGTCTTTTAGGACTATATATTTATATTCTTTTTTCTAAATTAATAAACTTCGTAGTTTTGGCCGGTTTGAGCTCCATCGACACTTTTTCTAAAAGTAAGTGCTACACGGCTAGCAGGGACAGCATTAAAGCCTGGGAAAAACTCACTGTATTTATCCAATGATTCCTGTAAGACATTAGGGCTAACGCTATTTATGCGAATTCCTCTTGGCATTTCGATTGCTGCACATTTTACAAATGCCTTAACACCACCATTTGCCATAGCTGCTGATGCTCCTTGTAGGATAGGGTCGTCCATTATAATTCCAGTTGTTAAAGTAAAACTTCCTCCATCGTTAATATAGTCCATACCTAACAGTACTAAGTTAATTTGGCCTTTAAGTTTACTGTTTATTCCTATTTCGTTTAACTCTGGAGTTAATTTTGAAATTGATCCAAAATGTGCGCTACCTGTTGCACTGACTACAGCATCAACTTTGCCAATTCTCTCATACATACTCTTAATACTATCAACGGAAGTGATATCAACTACAACATCTAAGCCATTCCTTCCGGCACGAATGACTTCGTGATTTTTTTCTAATTCTTCCGAGATTGCTTTTCCTATTGTACCGCTTGCTCCAATAACAATAACTTTCATTTCTGTTTACCTTTTCTTAGTTAATAAAATTTTCTCGACTACATCGTTGCATAATGAATATTACTTTTAACTCTATATAGGTGGAAGTCTCTAATAATGCTAGAGTATAAAATGAAATTTTCAACTCCAATAGTTGAATCAAACAACAGTGTGGGGTGAATTTGTATAAAATAAGTACAAATTGGGCGTTTTTAAGACATTTTTAGGGTATTTTTAAGATATTTTTAAATAGTATTCATAAAAATATAGTCTAAATTGAATGTATATTATACATTTTAATGTTTTTTTTATCTAAAAAATGTTTAAAAACGGTATTTTTTATTACTAATTTAAGTTTGAATATATTTTTTACTGAATACCAAAAACATATTGTCAGAAATTTATGATATCCAAAAGAGTGGCGCGAAGATGGCCCGTGGATGCGAATTTTCCGTAATGCTCGTAAACAGTTAGGGTAGTGCTGCAATCTAATAAACAAGAATTGTTAAATTAAACAGTTGAAGGATACTTTCAATTGATACCACAAAGGGGAGCAAAAATTGCTCTCCCTTTTGGCTAATGGAATGTCAGAAATTCAGTCTCTACGCAGGCAATATTGGATCAGTGCTTGGCGTAAACTCTGTCGTGTATTTAGGAACAGTGTAGCAATTACGGTATGGTTAGCTTCATCTATTTTGTAGATTGCTCGTAGTTGCAATTTGGTATCCACATAGTCATGGTGGCTGGTTAACCCAATATCAGCCGTTTCCTCACATAGCGGAGCACTTTTAGGATATCTAAGAACACGAGTTTCAAAATTGTGTAAAAAGGTTTCCAGAATTTTCCAAGATGCTTCTGCACCGATATGTCTGGTTAAATAGCCAAAACGTTCATGAAGCTGGTTTTCAAATGTCTGGGTATATTCAATTTTATTTATGATCACCGTTTGCTAATTTCCGTAAATTATTTCGTAGCTTACTAGATGACACAATTCGTCCAGATTTTATGTCTTTTTCAGCAAAAGACAGCAGTCGCAACAATGCCATTTGTTCTTGTTGCATTTCAAACTGAGCCGGATCTTGAACCACATATAACGGCTCCCCGTTTTGGGTTACTGTGACTGGCTGCGATACATCCATAGAAGCCAATTCTTTTTTAAACGCGGAGACTGTCGTAATCCGCGAATTTGGGGTTTGATACATAAGTGTCCTCCGAGTAGAAACTCTGTTGCTTCTGTAATAATACATCATTTGCTGATAAAGGCCATATATGGGGTAAATATGGACTATTACTGATTCAGATGTGAGAGTTTTATATCAGCAAATTCCTAGGTGTTTAGATGCCGAATTGCTCTATTGTCTCAATTACCCGACAAACACGTGTTATGAGTGTCTCAAAAAGGAGACATTTAATTATTTGATTTTAATCTGTTTTTATTTTCATGATTTTAGATGTCTTTAATTGGCGACAAAAAATAAATTTTCCTCATGTCGGAAAAGAAGCTGTTTGGTTGCTGAAACGTTACGTTTAATTTTTTCCAAAGTAAAAACAGCTAGTTATAATTAAAATTTTAATGTTGGCATGGAATCTGCATTAAGCTGGCACAGTTGCTCATTCAGCTTCTTATGTCGGCCCACATTAGGTGGAGAAATGCCACATAAACTATCGAATGATGCCAGAGTAAGGTGCCTACCGTCCAACTCCGTGATATCGCTTTCGAGCCTTATCAAACATCGGGCGACACGTGGAGTGAGGCACCACCTATGTCTGACTGTAGGTAAACAACAGGCATAAGTCACCCTCACTGGCGGGATAGTAGCAAAAACTATTATCCCGTCGTCATTGCTCAGGTGTTTACCTGCCCCTTTGTACTGTTTGCGTCTTACACTGATTTTCAGTCACAGCAAAATTTATCAGCCGATGGGTTTTTCTATCAGCCCTTTGTCGGTTAGCATTGGTGTACTGACAGGTTACGAGATGATTTCCTTGAAAAAATGGCGTTTATTTCCGCGCTCATTGCGCCAATTAGTTGTCATGGCCTTCTGGCTGGTGTTATTGCCGCTGTTGGTTTTGGCTTATCAGGCTTATCAAAGTCTTGATCAACTCAGTGAGCAAGCGGCTGATATAAACCGTACCACGCTAGCGGATGCCCGCCGCAGTGAGGCTATGACGGGTATTGCGTTGGAGATGGAGCGTAGCTACCGCCAATATTGTGTGTTAGGGGATAAGACGCTGGAAAACCTCTACCAAAGGCAATATCAGCAATACCTTAAGATGCTGAAAGATCAGATGGCTATACTTGATGAGCAACAACATATTAAGACGCTTAATAGTTTATTGTCGCAATTGACAAAAATCGCTTGTCTCAATAGTGAACCTACCCAACCTGCCGCTCAATTACTTGAGCAGTTCTCCAATGCTAATAGCCAGATGGTACAGGCTACCCGTGATATTATTTTCAGCCGGGGAGAACAGTTACAGAAAGATATTGCTGAAAAAGGGCAATTTTTTGGCTGGCAGAGTCTTATTTTATTTCTACTGAGTGCGTTATTGGTCGCGTTATTTACTCGCATGATTATCGGGCCGGTTAAAGGGATTGAACGCATGATTAACCGATTGGGAGAAGGGCAATCATTGGGCGTTCGCATAGATTCTTTTCAGGGGCCGCGAGAACTCCGTTCTTTGGCACAACGGATTATCTGGCTCAGTGAACGCTTGGCTTGGTTGGAATCACAGCGCCATGAGTTTTTACGTCATATTTCTCATGAACTGAAAACACCGCTGGCAAGTATGCGGGAAGGGACAGAATTACTGGCTGATGAAGTGGCAGGGCCATTAACGGCTGATCAGCAAGAAGTGGTTGCTATTCTTGATAATAGTAGTAAACATTTACAGCAATTGATCGAACAATTACTGGATTATAACCGTAAACTGGCAGATGGCCCGACGGAGCAACAGCAAGTTTCTCTACGGGAAATTGTTAATGAGGTAGTTTTATCACACAGTTTACCCGCGAGATCGAAAAATATTCAGACGGAAATCCAGCTTGATGCTGATATTTTATGGGCAGAGCCTACGCTATTAATGCGGGTTATTGATAATCTCTACTCTAATGCGGTGCACTATGGTGCCGAATCCGGTAATATCTGGGTTTCAAGTCGTCAGATTGGTAAATATGTTCAAATTAATGTTGCTAATACAG
The DNA here is from genome assembly GCF_963887965.1 of Photorhabdus sp. RW14-46. NCBI lineage: Bacteria > Pseudomonadati > Pseudomonadota > Gammaproteobacteria > Enterobacterales > Morganellaceae > Photorhabdus > Photorhabdus sp. RW14-46. Next base: position 35,022 of record NZ_CAWPHH010000015.1, read on the forward strand.
GTACGCCAATTCCTGAATCAGAACGCAGTATGATTTTTGAACCGTTCTATCAGGGAACGCTCCAGCGTAAAGGTGCAGTGAAAGGCAGCGGTCTTGGGCTAAGTATTGCGCAGGATTGTATTAAGCGTATGGGGGGCGAACTGATATTAATTCAGAGCGAATTTGCTGACGTATGTTTTCGTATTAAATTGCCATTAGCTGCTGAGAATGAATAAATAATGCATAACAGGTCTACTTACCGTTTTGTACGAAAGACGGATCGGCAGAATATTGCAGTACAACTTGGGGAAAACGTATCGGTTGCCAGATTGTTATTACCACGAGTTTCAGTTGGGGGTTTTAGCATGATGCTGCTGATCTTCGTTGTTTTTTTATTGGCGGGTTGCGTTAAAAATCCGGTTAATAATAATTTAGCGACAGTTACGCAAATGGTAATACCAGAGCAACGGGTGACGGATTACCGTATTGCCGAGTGTGGGTTAATGTGGGATTTAGAGACGCCGCCATCGATTGAGAATGCGCTTTACTGGCTGCGACTGATGGATTGTTCAGATCGCCTGACATCAGCGAGAGCACGTAATATGGCGAAATACACGCTTCCGGTTACTTGGGATATGGCTTTTAAACAAAGTATCTTACTTAACAGTGCCGGGCCTACATTGTCTGAGCGTCGGAAAATGATTGAAAACTTCAACAAATACCGGTTGAAATTCCCGGACCCGTTGCGAGCGTTATTGCAGTTATGGCGTGAGCAGCAAGTTCAGCAAATTGCAGTGGCTGAGGAGCGGGCAAAATTCCAAAAATTACAGGCAGATACGGATAATAAACTTGATCGTCTGCGTGAAAGTCGCGCACGGTTGGAATTTGAGCTACAGCAAACTTCTCGTAAACTGGAAAACCTGACAGATATTGAACGTCAGCTCTCTTCCCGTAAACAAAATCAGGGGAGTGCTGGCTCAGGCAATTCGGATAAACATGTTGAAACGCCCGCGACGACGGCATTACCTAACAAAAACAGTACGCCAAACAGTACCTCTGAATCAGATAAAGGAGCAGCACCATGACAGCGCGTAAACCAGCCCATCTTCTTCTGGTTGATGATGATCCTGGTTTGTTGAAATTGTTGGGAATGCGTCTTACCAGTGAAGGTTTTCGTGTCACAACCGCAGAAAGTGGCGGTGAAGCGTTGAGATTGCTAACTAAAGAAAAAATCGATTTGGTGATCAGTGACCTGCGTATGGATGAAATGGATGGTATGGCACTGTTCGCTGAAATCCAGAAGCAGCAACCGGGTATGCCGGTTATCATTCTGACGGCTCATGGCTCAATTCCAGAGGCAGTAGCGGCCACTCAACAGGGTGTCTTTAGTTTTCTGACTAAACCCGTTGATCGGGATGCGCTTTATAAAGCGATTGATGGTGCATTGGCGTTGACTACGCCTGCCAGTGATGAACAGTGGCGGGAACAGATAGTTACCCGCAGTCCTGCTATGTTGCGTTTGTTGGAGCAGGCGCGAATGGTTGCTCAATCTGATGTCAGTGTACTGATAAACGGTCAGAGTGGTACCGGGAAGGAAGTGCTAGCCCAGGCAATTCACCGTGCCAGTCCACGGGCGAAAAAACCATTTATCGCGATTAACTGTGGTGCTTTGCCGGAACAACTCCTTGAGTCAGAACTGTTTGGTCATGCTAAAGGTGCATTTACCGGTGCGGTCAGCAGCCGTGAAGGGTTATTCCTTGCTGCGCAGGGGGGAACGCTGTTTCTTGATGAAATCGGTGATATGCCACAGGCTTTGCAGGTTAAATTGTTGCGCGTATTGCAGGAACGTAAAATACGTCCGCTCGGAAGTAACCGTGATCTGGATATTGATGTACGGATTATCTCAGCGACTCACCGTGATTTACCGAAGGCAATGGCAAAAAATGAGTTTCGCGAAGATCTCTATTACCGCCTAAATGTGGTGAACTTGAAAATTCCAGCTTTGAATGGCCGGGTTGAAGATATTCCTTTATTGGCGAATCATCTGTTGCGTGAATCAGCGAAACGCCATAAACCTTTTGTCCGTAGTTTCTCAGTTGATGCGATGAAATGCCTGATGGCGGCAAGTTGGCCTGGCAATGTGCGTCAGCTTGTTAATGTGATCGAACAGTGTGTTGCGCTGACTACTGCGCCGGTTATTAGTGAAGCCTTGGTTACGCAGGCACTAGAAGGGGAAAATACAGCATTACCCACTTTTGTAGAAGCCAGAAATCAGTTTGAACTGAATTATCTGCGTAAATTACTGCAAATGACCAAAGGGAATGTGACTCATGCGGCGCGTATGGCGGGGCGTAACCGGACTGAATTCTACAAATTACTGGCGCGCCATGAATTGGATGCGAATGATTTTAAAGAATAACTTTTCTGCTGCTCAGGAAGTTTTTACACTGGTATAAAGATTGGTGGCTTGGGAGAGCCAAATTTTATGAGCCGTACTCTTAATATTGCCCTTGCACAGCTTAATTGGATGATTGGCGACATTGAAGGCAACTGTGAACGTATGTTGCAGACAGTACAGGAACAACAGCAACAAAATGCTGATTTGGTGATGTTTTCTGAACTGGCAATATCCGGTTATTCTCCAGAAGATCTATTATTCCGAGCTGATTTTCATCAGCGTTGCCGTGAGCAATTGGCACGTTTACAGGCTGCCAGTTGTCAAATTGCTATTTTAGTTGGTCATCCTTGGGAGCAGGACGGGGAGATTTACAACGCACTTTCCTTATTCTGGCAAGGGGAGATCTTGGCCCGTTATTTCAAGCAACGGTTACCAAATTATGGTGTTTTCGATGAGAAACGCTATTTTAAAGCGGGCGATCAAAGCTGTGTTGTGCCATTTAAGGGCTACAATCTCGGCTTATTGATTTGTGAAGATTTATGGTTTGATGAGCCGATTGATACCTTGAAACAGGCTGGTGCAGACTTAGTTCTTTCTATCAACGCTTCTCCATATAGCCGTGAAAAACCTTATATCCGTTATGAACTGATTAGAGAACATTGCCGACGTACAGAGTTACCCATGATTTATCTTAATCAGGTTGGGGGTCAGGATGAGCTGATTTTCGACGGCTGTTCTAAAGTTTTTAATGCAAGTGGTGAAGTGACTCATCGGTTAGCCGCATTTAATGAACAAATCCAACAATGCTGCTTTAATGAATTAAAAATTGAACCTATGGTTAATCCGGCACCTGAATTACCGCCATTGCAGCAGGTATATCAGGCATTAGTCCTTTCAGTGCATGATTACGTTCGCAAAAATGGCTTTCAAGGCGTGTTATTAGGCTTATCTGGAGGAATTGACTCTGGCTTAACGCTGGCAATTGCTGTTGATGCATTGGGTAAAGAGCATGTTCAGGCCGTTATGATGCCATTCCGCTATACATCTGAAATGAGTATAGAAGATGCTAAAAAACAGGCTGATATGTTGGGTGTTGAGTTTAATGTGGTGTCGATCGAACCGGTGTTTGATGCATTTATGGCACAATTTGAACCTCTGTTTGCCGGTACGGCCAAAGATACCACCGAAGAGAATTTACAGGCGCGTTGCCGTGCCGTTATTCTGATGGCGATGTCTAACAAACGCCATCGTCTCGTGCTGACGACCAGTAATAAGAGTGAATCAGCGGTGGGGTATTCCACATTATATGGTGATATGGCGGGTGGTTTTAATGCGCTGAAAGATGTACCGAAAACATTGGTATTTGCATTAGCAAAATATCGTAATACCGTTTCGCCGGCGATACCTCAACGAGTCATTGATCGTCCGCCATCGGCAGAATTGGCACCCGGACAGCTTGATCAGGACAGTTTACCGCCTTATGACATTCTGGATGATATTCTGGAAGGTTATGTGGAACAGGATAAGTCGGTTGATGGGCTGGTGGCGGCAGGGTTTGATGAACAAATTGTACGTAAAGTTGTTCGTTTGGTTGATATCAACGAATATAAACGTCGTCAGGCTCCGGTGGGACCGCGTATTACGCTACGTAATTTTGGTAAAGACAGACGCTACCCGATTACCTCTGGTTTCGGCCGTAAAAACTGGTAACAACAGGAAAACTTCATGAAAAAGATTGATGCGATTATCAAACCTTTCAAATTAGATGATGTGCGTGAAGCTCTGGCGGAAGTGGGTATCACCGGAATGACAGTAACAGAGGTGAAAGGTTTTGGGCGCCAAAAAGGTCATACAGAGCTGTATCGCGGTGCAGAATATATGGTGGATTTTCTGCCAAAAGTGAAAATAGAAATTGTCGTGCCAGATGATATTGTCGATACCTGTGTTGAAACCATTATGCAGACGGCACAGACCGGGAAAATCGGTGATGGTAAAATATTTGTATTTGATGTAGCGCGTGTTGTGCGTATCCGCACCGGTGAGCAGGATGAAGAGGCGATTTAACTTAATTTGAATTTTTTGGGGTGGTGACAGGCAGATAAAAAAGCCACCCCTATAAAGATAAGATGGTAGCTGAGGCTAATAGATTAAACGCTAAAGCGAAATTGGATATTGGCATACAGAATCAAAATATTGGCTAATATAAAAGATATTGAGAATGCAGTAAAAACTCTGTCTCTATTGATGTGGTTAATTAAATAATCATATATATCCGTCATCTTTCAAGTTGCCTCTTTGTTGGCTGTACTCTCTCACCCCAGCCACATAGTTACCTATGCTCCCGGGGATTCGCTCCCTTGCCGTCGCGATGCATCTTGAAATCTATTGGGTATAAATCAATTGATTTCAAACCTCCAAGCCTAGCCATATACCGTTTTGACAAAGAAATTTATCTTTTGCAAATCGCGCATCATGATTAATAAATGATAATATTTTCTCAATCACTGAATGTTTTTTTAAATTAATTGATTACCTCTAACTTTAATAATTATTCTTAATCATAAATTTATTGTGAGAATTTAAGGCCATCTTTGAAAAAACAATTAAAATTGTATTGTTGTGTGGTTTCTTTCTTGTCAGATAAAGAAAGAGCCTCTCAACTATTTTATGATTCATTTAAATTTCTTATCTTTTTTAAGCTGAATAGTAATGCCTTGTAAATTTGGCTTAAAATATGGAGGTACATGTGACTGATTTTCATAACTTTGACGTTTATTTGTCTCAAATCATGAATTGGCACTTTTCGCCTGAAACCGGATCGCCGTTTTGGCTTGAAAAACGCAAAATATTGGATTTCGATCCATTGCAAGATATACGTACTTTCTCTGATTTAAGGTTATTTCCCGATATTGCTGATGAACTTCGGGATGTTCCGACTGAAAGCTTGGTGCCTCGTGGTTTGCAGAATGCGGCCATTGCGGGGGTATTTGAAAGTGGAGGGACGACAGGACGACCCAAACGTGTTGTCGTCTTTGAAGAGTGGTTAGAGCAGTTAGTGGCCTGGCGTTTGAGTGATATGAAAGTCGTTAATACGGGGGCAATAAAGAATACCTTGGCGCTGGTCCCTTCTGGTCCTCATGTTATCGGGGCAATAAGCCGTCTTCGTGCTCGTGCTAATGGTGGGCATTTCTTCACCGTGGATTTAGATCCACGTTGGGTTAAAAAGATGATCCAACAAGGTGATCTTGCCGGGATGGAGGCTTACTGCGAGCATATTCTCGATCAGGCTGAAGATATTATTAATAGACAAAATATTAGTTACCTAATTGTCACGCCGCCACTTTTAGAACGAATGGTTAGGAGAGCGGCGTTGGTCAGTCATTTGAATAAGAGTTTGGACCTTATTGCTTGGGGTGGAACTCACATGGACCCAGATACACAGGCATTTTTGCAATCCTCAATTTTCCCTGATGTCAAAATAACAGCCAGTTATGGCAGTACAATGATACTGGGCGAATCTAAATCAAGAGATAATCAGGATTTTGAAGGGTCACCTATCTTTGACAGCTTTGCCCCTAACGTCCTTTTTGAAGTTATCGATCCACTGACGCAAAAACCGGTTCCTTTTGGGGAACGAGGTCGGGTTGTAATGAACTACATCAACAAGTTTGCTTTATTTCCGAATATCTTGGAACGTGATACAGCGGTGAGGATGCCAAGAATAGATGATTACCCAGGAGTTTCCGTTACGCTGGTGCGTCCTGTTGAGGAGATTTCTGGTCATGCGGTAATAGAAGGGGTCTATTAATGCTAATCGATAGTGTGAAGCCTGACGTAAAAACCGCAATGGAGAACAAATTGCAACAAGTGGAGGCTCTCGCACTGGGAGAATCCTATGTTACACGCCGGCGTGCGGCTGTTATCAACGTGTTAGATGAAGTTGTTGGAGAAACTGCGATAGCGCCTCTCGTTTATATTTGTGAAGTTGTTCGCAAGATGAGAATTGCTCCCCGACTGAGGTTGGATGAAATTCATTCAGCAATGAAGCAGGCGGCAAAAATTTATTCCAGTGAGAGTGTCGCCGGGCTTTCTCCGGCAGAATATGTGCAATTGACACACCGTGTCATTGGGCTGCCAGCGAGTATTATCGAAAGGTCACTGATTGAAACTTCAGAAGTGCTTATGATGATGCCTGAGATAATCAAAGCATCTATGCCACATGGCGCTATTTGGCATGTGGATGATAGCAGAGTTGCAGAAGGATGTGCTTTATTCAGCCGACGAGCGGATGTGCTGGCTGTTCTGACTGGTGGCAATGGGCCGGGAGCGCATGCTTTGTGGCCGCAAGCTCTTGCTTTTGGGTATCGAATTTTAATTAAGCCTTCTGTTCGTGAACCATTCACCGCTCAACGATTAGTCTCCTCATTGCAACAGGCTGGGCTCGGAAACTATGTTGCGCTCATACCGACAGATCATCAAGGTGCTGACGAAATGGTTTCTGCGGCAGATCTGTCTATTATTTATGGCGGGCAAGATATCGTTAATAAATATCATTCGAATCCTAAAGTTTTAATCCAAGGACCGGGGCGTTCGAAAATTGTGGTAGGTTCAGATGTCAATATTGATGAAGCAGTTTCACTTGTTGCCCGATCGGTCAGTGCTCTTGGTGGTACCGCATGTGTTTCTGCCAGCGCGGTATTAATAGAAGGGGACCCTGTTGATTTTGGTCAACGTTTATCGGAAGCGTTTGATCAGATGGATGCTGAGGAGACATTTCCATTAGGGTCATCGAATACTACGGCTTTATTACAGAAATCACTTTATCCTGAAAAAAATGAAGATCTTCGGTTGTTTGGTGAACAAACATCATCGGGATATATCCTTAGACCTTGCGTTACTGTTGTCGATAATCCAACAGATCCTTTAATTCAACGCGAACTTCCATTTCCATGCGTCACTGTTGCACCTTATGACCGTTTGAAGAGTTCACAAATGTTATCAGATTCGTTAGTTGTTACTGTATTCTCGAAAAAACCAGAAATTCTGGGTGCCGTTCTGAGTAATACAACTATCAGTAATGTTTATGCAGGAGATATTCCGACAACCTGGATGGCACCACTTGTACCGCATGACGGATATTTGTCAGAATTTTTGATGCATAGCCGAGGGGTTCGTATTCAGAAGAATTGGTTTACTTAAAATGATAAAGAGAAATGTAACGATATCAATCTATGCTAAAGACCCGTGACCGAATTGATTCAAACTTGAAAGATGACAGGTATATACAAAAACCGCGCCATAAGTCATTCATGGCGCGGTTTTTTATTATTTAGTGTTAAGTTGAAAATTTAAATCACTTTATGTGGACCAAAACATGCATAGTGAATAAATTGTTTATCTATTCCCATATCCAACCACTGTTTAGCGACATATTACATATCCAAAACAAAGCCTGTTTGAAAGTTATCAAATTCCACTTTGATGCTAACGTTGCATTTCATCATATTTCCTTATGACTTCATTGCCTGATTGATTAAAAAACATCATAATTGCTTTTTTTGTGATCATTTCGTTTAGGGTATATTTCAGACTGATAACTCAATTATAGGTAATAGTTGCTTATGGCTAATGATTTAAATGTGGAACGAACCGGGCTGGTTTTTACTCTTACGGCCGGTAATCTCCCTGTGAAAACTTTTGTTGTGGTTGAATTTACACTGAATGAAGTCTTGTCAATGCTATTCAGTTTGCAAGCCACAGTGACTTGTGCCAATTCAGATATTGATTTTGCGGATATTTTGGATCAATACGCCACATTGACCGTTTATCGTGATGGGCAGCCTGAGCGTTATATCACCGGGATTGTGACTCATTTTGTGCAGGAAACAACGGGCCGTTATCGTAGTTGTTATTACTTGACTCTCCACCCTTCCTTGTGGCGTGCCGGATTGCGGGTTAACTCTCGAATTTTTCAGAATAAATCCGTCACCGATATTATTGATAGGCTATTGAAAGAAAATGGCGTTCGGCAATTCTCTTGTCTATTGCGCTATGAACATCCCGTGCGGGAGTTCTGTGTTCAGTACGATGAGAGTGATTTGGCTTTTTTACAGCGTCTGTTAGCTGATGAAGGGATCTTTTATTACTATTACTTTGATCAGGATAAGGGCGAGCCGACAATGATTTTTGTCGACTCTTATACCAAGAATGGTTCTCTTTCACTGCCCTACAACCCAGAACCTGATGTTACAGGCAACCAGTGTTGCATCAGCCAGTTTCGTTGGGGAGAACGAGTGGGCATTGCTGAAATTTCGGTGAGAGATTACACATTTAAACATCCCCGGTGGCTTTCAGATTTTCAATTCCATGAAAATCACAGGTACATCGGCAATCAGCGTTCGGATTTAAATAGCTACTATTACTATGACTTTCCCGGACGTTATAAAGATGGAAATGGGCAGCGAATAAGTCAATACCGGTTGGAGGCATTGCGTAATGATGCTTTGCTTGGCAGTGGGCAAAGTGACAGTTTTGCTCTTTTACCGGGCATGTGGTTTACGCTTACCGATCATCCGAAAGAAAAATTTAATGCGCCGTGGCAAATAATCCAAATTACTCACCGCGGTCATCAACCTCAAGCGGATGAATCCCATTTTGGTAGCAGAGGGACGACTTTGACGAACGGTTTTACCTTTGGTAGTCCCAATTTCTCCGTGAGGCTAAAGAGGTTTATTCGCATGTGAAATCTGTTGTAGGAATGTCTTTTCTGATGCCACCTTTTACACATGGCACAGGAAGTTTGATAGGATAGAGAAAATGCTTAGCCAGTATCGTTGGTCAATAAAAATGGCCGATTCAGACATGAAAATGGCCGATCTCTCTCATCTGTCATCCGAACAGGCTGAAGCTGCCAGGAGATTTGTCGATCTCAAGTTTCAGGTGGATACGATGGCAAGAGATCACCGGATGACCTGCATGGCCCTATGGGTGGCGGTGAGTATGGCCCATCTCACGGTATGTGTTTCTTCAATAGAATCATTCCTTTTCTGCCCCGTGATTCTGAGGTTCATGAGCCGGAGATCCTGTATGTGCCGATAGCACATACACTGGGATGCAGTTGGCGGTGGTGGCCTGACCATTATTTATCGGAAGAGAACGAAGAAGGAATAAAATTACACATTTTTTCGGATTATGGGATTCGTAGTACCAGTTATACTTACATACTTGAACTAGGCTTATTTCTGCCCGGTGAAGGGAAAAACCGGGTTAATTTCTGCCGTCATCACAACATTAGCGCTATTCCATCCCATCATTCCGAAGGCTGACAGAATAAAGCTTTATGTCAAAGAGGAAGCCGCTGGTAGAGACGTTTTGGCTGTTCTAGATAATCGCTATGTTCAGAAGGTTAACCATTATGCGTTTGCACTACCGGTCCTTCAGGCTTATGGAGTCATCGTATCACGTAAGTGGCCTAGTGACTTACCATCAACGGATGATATCCGGGCTTATGCTAGCACCTCTGTTAACAACAAGCTTTTTTACCGGCCGGTAGTCGATCTCGATAAAGTCAAAGTAGCGTTCACTAAGAAGAAGGAGGGGGAAGAGTTCATCCGTACCACGCTTTTTCATCTCCTCCCAGTCCGTAAAAAATTTACCCATATCTTCGTGTTCATGCTGATTTTTGTGGTAGCGATGACTCTGTGGGATCACCTCGGTGAGGGGAATGTCGCGAATATGTTGCTTGCAGTAGGGGCTTTTGCTGTCGGCAGCATGTTTGTCATGATGGTACCGGTTTTTCAGGTAAGGAAAAAATACTTGACTGATGAAAGTCAGTGACATAGTGGGTGTGCTTCGGAAGATGTAGTGGAGCAAAAATTTCGGACATCTCACAAGTCTGCTAATCTGATTAATATGAAAGTGAGGTATTAACGTGAAACTGAAACAGCCAAGATACCAATATTCTTCTGAATTGCCCTCTCATTGCTTCCCACGACTCAGCATAAGAGAGATTACCAGCTGCCCCGGGATAGTTCCATCCTGATTAATTTCGTAGTTCCACTCACACTGAACCACAATAGGCATCGCAGTGTGGTAATACAAAATCACACCCTCAACATCAGAATATTTTTAAGATAATACCTAGATGTTTTTATGCGCCGTGCAGAGGCACGGTCTTTCAGTGGGTGCGAATCTCGCCCGGTACCCATTAGAGCAGTCGTGGCGGTAACAAAGCATGGTGTATTAGGAAGATTATTTTAATGATAATGTATTCCACTAAAGAAAAATTTTTAGAGGAAGAGCTGGACGCAAACCTGGCAATCAAGATAATACTTAACCTATTATTTGCTCTAACATAGGGCATATTTGAGTCGCATAATGCTGAAAAGGCAAAATTATGAAACCAGTAACCAACAATAATTTCCTAAGAAAAATTAATATAAAAGGCTACAAATCTATCTCAGAATGTGATTTACAAATGGGATGTCTAAATGTACTCATTGGTGCCAATGGTGCTGGGAAATCCAATTTCATCAGTTTTTTTCGTCTAATCACCGTTGTACTTGATCATCATTTACAATCTCTTGTTGGCAAAATGGGTGGCCCCGACACATTATTGCATTTTGGTCGTAAAAAAACTGAGTCTATGAGCACTGAGCTTTATTTTGATCACAATGGTTATAAGTTTGAACTGGAACCCACAAATGATAACCGTATGATGTTCCAACATGAATCACTCTTTTTGGACATCAAAGGGGATTTTAATATTGGTGCTGGACACTTTGAATCTCAGATCGGTCAGCATCATAACATTGAGGATTACGCATCACTTACTATGCTCCGATGGAGGGTTTACCATTTCCATGATACGAGTGATAATGCTAGAGTTAAACAAACTCATCGTATTAATGATAATGACTATTTACGGGAAGATGGTGCTAATTTAGCGGCATTCTTATATCGTCTGCAAAAAAATCATATTCTGCATTACAAACGCATTGTCAAAACCGTTCAAATGGTTGCACCATTTTTTGGTGATTTTTACTTGCGGCCCACCCCGGATAATACTGATTACATTCAACTCGAATGGACAGAGAAAGAGCAGGATATTCCCTTTAAAGCGAGTGAATTGTCCGATGGTACTTTACGATTTATTTTATTGACTACCGTGTTACTGCAACCCGAAGATTATATGCCAAGTTCAATTATTATTGATGAACCAGAGCTTGGACTTCACCCCTATGCTATTAATGTACTGGCTGGTTTGATCAAAAACGCCAGCAGTAAGCACCAACTGATTATTTCTACCCAGTCAGTCGAACTGGTCAATCAATTTGATGCTGATGATTTGATTATCGTTGACAAACAACAAGGGGAATCTACCTTTAAGCGTCTGAATAGTGACTTTCTTTCAGAATGGCTTGAAGACTATAGCCTTGGTGAATTATGGAAGAAAAATTTACTCGGCGGGAGGCCACAGCGATGATCCGTATCAATGTTTTTGTAGAAGGGCAAACGGAAGAAACTTTTGTGCGGGATGTGTTAGCTCCCTATTTTGTAGCACAGCAAATCTATCTGACACCAATATTAGTTCAGACGAGTACCAGTCAGAAAGGCGGTATTACAAGTTATGGTAAGGTAAAATATCAAATTACTCGCTTATGTCGACAAGATCCCGGTGCATTCGTCACAACATTAATTGACTACTATGGCCTGCCTACTGATTTCCCTGATTATAATGAACAACAGGATAATGCAGCCAACGAACGGGTAGTTAAGCTAGAGCAAGCTTTCGCTAATGATATTGGGCAAACTAATTTTATTCCCAATCTGTTATTACATGAATTTGAAGCACTATTGTTTTGCCAACCTGAAAAATTTGCGGATTGGCTTGATGACAACGCCCCCATTTCAGTATTACAAACCATCAAAGCTCAATTTGATAGCCCTGAAGATATTAATAATAGCCCACAAACTGCACCATCTAAGCGTATTTTGGCGATAGTACCCAATTACCATAAGACCTTACACGGCCCACTCATCGCCGGTGATATTGGATTAGATACAATTCGTTCCCAATGCCCACATTTCAATCAGTGGTTAAATAAGCTAACTAACCTCAGTTTTGTTTAGGGATAGCTATTTCAAAATTACGTAAATTTAAGCTCGGCTTTTTGTGTTGAAAAGTGTAGGCAATTAATCCTGACACGACTTCCAGCAGAAAGCCGAGAACACTACGATGTCTTGAGTGTGCTATCTGAGAAATATTTTTCAACTGATTCACTACGGTCTCTACCACAAAACATTTTTTTAACATCAGGTTATCCCATAGTAATAAAGCTTTGGCTTTCATATTGTTGCGTATATTCGTCACCAACGTAACTCCTTCCACAGCCAGGTCTTCACACAGGGCTTGTGAAAGATAACCTTTATCTCCATATCCACTTAACCCTTTCACTCACTGTTTGACCGGTTGACTATCATTCGTATTACCGGGATCAATTTGACCTCCAAAAACTCCCTGCAATCATGGATAACCAAGAGAAGTTTAAAGCCATAGAACCAGCCTGTACTGCTTTTTCCTCGACTCACTACGTCATCAAAGACCCGACGCAAGTTATGGCATACCGCTATTCTGGTCGAATCAATAAAAGCCATCTTTGCTGTCTTAGCCTTGGGCAATGAAAAGGGGTGAACGCTCTTTTTTTCAGTGCGAGCATTCGAGTATAACTGACTAATCCGGGGAATTCTTTCTGGAAATAAGGTGTTACATACTCAAAGTAAAAGGATTTAAGATTCTGGTAATGACTGATGTGAAATAAGATAAGGAGCGTCATCACTTAGCTGAGAGAAAGAAAAGACGGTCGATTAAGCTGACGTAATCTATCCTTAATGAATTGCTGATGCCAGAGAGGCACAAAGTCATCGACACGCAGCAGTAAAGTTCTTTTAAAGTAACCATAGCCTGAAGATATCCACGATTTTATTTTCTTTAGCAAAAACTTCATCATTCCTTAGGTTCTTTGTGAGGGTGATTTGGGTGTATGTGTATGATTGCCCCCAAGTATGACAGTAAAAAAACAGTTTTTCCGGTTCGGGGCAGTGTTTCGGTCTGCTATGATTGATTCAACGTTTCGCTTGAAAGGAATAATGGATATGGCTTTTCTGGTTAAAGCAGATCGTACAACCAAAGAGGTTTTTGCCGAGGACTTCCCGGCAAATAAGGGCATGGAGGGCGAGTTTGATGTTCAGGATCTCACTAATTTTGTGGGCGGGTATCTTGAAATGGTAACGCTGCGGCCACCGCTAAACATCAACGGAAAAGAATACTGCTATATGCTTTGCGATGAAGACGGTAAGCGGAAAGAGTATCCGGTCAATTACATCGCGTGCGAGTATCTTGTCGGTTCCCATTTAGTAGGAAGTGACTTTGTTGTAGGTGATGTTGTGTTCCTCGAACGACACGAAATTTCATGAACCACGCTTAACTGAAGGCGAGTAACCATTAAGATATACCCGCCACCAGCATCAATCCCAGAATTGTTCAATCGGCACACGTCCACAGCGCAGCAACTGCACTTCGGCTAGCCGGTTAAGCTCTTCGCGCATATCAGTCGTTTTCCAAAAATACCAAGCCGTAGAGGGCGCTTAACAACAACGTCATTCGATGGAGTAACGCCAGATACAAAGTTGCCGCAAACCCACCGGTTTCGTACACCCTCTGCAAAAGATGTACGAAAGTAAGTATAATTTATTTCGTACATGCATTATATTTCGTACATGCATTATAATTCGGACATCCATTACGTACAGGAATTTTCACTATGTCACGAGTTTTTGCCTACTGCCGGGTCTCCACTCTCGAACAGACCACCGAAAATCAGCGCAGGGAAATTGAGGCGGCTGGTTTTGCCATCAGACCCCAGCGACTGATTGAGGAGCAAATCAGCGGTTCGGTGGCCGCCAGCGAACGTCCCGGTTTTGCCCGGTTGCTTGATCGTATGGAAAATGGCGGCGTACTGATTGTCACCAAACTTGACCGTCTGGGGCGCAATGCGATGGACGTACGAAAGACAGTAGAGCTGCTGGCAAAGTCAGATATTCGGGTTCACTGCCTGGCGCTGGGCGGAGTTGATCTTACCAGCCCGGCAGGGAAAATGACCATGCAGGTCATTTCGGCGGTGGCTGAGTTCGAACGTGATTTGCTTCTTGAACGCACTCATTCTGGTATTGCCAGAGCAAAAGCGGCAGGAAAACGCTTCGGGCGTCCACCTGCATTAAATGAGGAACAGCAGCAGGCGGTGATCATTCGTCTGAAAGCTGGAGACAGCATCAGTGCTGTTGCCCGTCAGTTCAGTACAACTCGGCAAACCATTCACAGAATAAAGGCCGGGATGATTTTATAACCTGAAGGGGCAAATAATTCGCCCTGGTGTTTCATACAGCCTGCCCCACGAGGAGTTTCATGGTATCGTTAACAAAAAAACAAACCGCACAGCTTTCAGAGATGGGTCATGACGTGCTACTCAATATCATTCATGACCTGATACAGGATAATAAACAGGCCAGGAACGCACTGGTGAACGGGTATCTGTTATCGGCAGCGGAGGTACTCAAAGCCGTCGAGAAGGAGTATGTCCGACGCGCCAAAAGCAAACGTTTTTATGATTACTATGATGCCGATGCCTTTTTTGATGAGCTGACACGCAGTATAGCGACCCCCCTTGTGGGTATCGCCCACGCGCTCCCCGAGCAGGTGGAAAGTCTGAGCGTAAAAATGATGCTTGAGTTCGAAAAATTCACCGGTAACGTGGACACCTCCAGCGGAAGTTGGATGGACTACTACACCATTTTGTTGGATGCGTGGATGAAATCACTGGGAGCGCAAAAAAACAACGATCCTGCATTCATTGCTAAAAAAATATTCACCGTTGTTGAAAGAGAATTTTATTTTGGGATTGAAATCTTTAAAAAATACCGCGCCTTACTCGGTACAGATATTTTACGTATAATTCGTGACATGTATTATCAAAAAAAACTCCACCGGGAAGCTTTGGGTCTCAGCATAATAATGAAAGACCTGGATTTTCTGACGATGGCGTTTAAAAACGATGAGTTTTGCCATTCCACCCATTATTTTGATTATGCCAGATTACTTATGGAAGAACTGCGGTCCGATGATGCACTCGCCGTATTAAAAAGTCAGCGGAATGACGATGAGGATATCACAGATAATATCATATGGAATGAACTATTCATTCAGGCCCTGATTGAGGAAGGGAGAAAAGAAGAGGCCAAAGCCCACTGTATTACAGCATTCACCTTTCAAGGTGATACCCGTTTTTATCATCTGTACACAAAAGCTGCTGAAAAAGATGTCGATCACAGCCCGGAATTCCTGAAAATAGCAAAAGATACAGGATTAGCGCCATATGTCTGTTTTGCATCAGACATTGAACGGTATGACTTAATCGACGCCTGCATTATGGGCACGCCAAAAAACAACCTCGCCGACTCGCTGGCTTATATCACCCATTCATATTTACGGACATTATCCAGTACTCTGTATAAACACGGCTATGCGCATACGGCGACCCTTTTGCGCCGCTTTTTGGTGGAGGACAACATTCAGCAATCAAAAAGCAAGTATTACAGCTATGCCGCCTCAGACATGAAAAAAGCCATCGATTATGGCGAAGGTCTGGAGGATTGCCCTCAGCTTCCGGAAACAGAGGGCTACCTCAGAACTCTCTACGAACAACATAAACGTAAAACCGCACTCTGGCCGCTGATGACAGATAAAATCAAAGGATTATCCGTAGGAAAGGACGGCCTACGCTACAGCGGAGATGCCTCATGACATCACAGGAACTGTATGACCACGCGGTGTCACTGCTGGCAAGGCGGGATTACGCATCCGGTGAGTTGACACGGGCTCTGAGTAAGATGACGGAAAACAGAGAGAATATCGACAGGGCGTTGTCGAGACTGGGTGAGTGTGGTTATCTGGATGATAACCGCCTGATTGATAAACATGTTCGAAAAAAACATGGCCCGGCCAGAATCAAACAGGAGATCAGGCAAAAAGGTTTTTCTCAGGAGTTGGTCGAGCAGATGCTGGAGAAAGTGGATGTGGACTGGTATGCCATGGCAAGGGACCTGAAAGTCAGTAAATTTGGTGATGCGGTGGTATCAGAAGCCAAAGAAAAAAACAAACAGATTCGCTACCTCCAGTACAAGGGGTTTTCGATGGACATGATATTTGAGGCGTTAAGCTGATCATGGTTGTCAGAGCCCCATCCAAGACAAATGTCGTCATATTGTAGCTTCGCTCCCATTACCCCGTGTTGTGGGTAGGACACGATCTCCAACAAGCAAATGAACGACTTCGTTTCTGGATTTGAGAACAATTTGTTCGTGGCCCAGCGCTATCTGGAACATCAGCAACAAAAATGTGGAGCCACACCGTCGTATTCAGGCCAAACTGTAGCGTCTTTTGTCGGAGTACCGTCCAGGTTCCTCTTTACTATGAACAAGGGAAAATAAAGCAGCCCTGTTAGAATGGGCTGTTAGAACTAAATCAGTACAAATAATTAAAGTAACTTCCGTATTACATCTCATTTATTCAATTTTAATCGCTAATATATTAACCCATTTAATATATCTATCATTATAACTAAACATGAGAATAGTCAAATCCGAGAGATTTATTTTATGAAAATGAATCGTAAGGAGCTGACGTCCAATAGGACGGGCTCCACGATAAACAAACGCCATAAGGTCTCTAAGATAATGATGAATTGGTTTTTTCAGTCATATTAAGCACATTCAATAAACATGAATATCAGAATCCATAAATTAAAAATAGTTTCTGTTCAGTTCACTTTATTGGCTATTATCACCCTATAACGTTTTTAATATTAAGTTGAAAATTTAAATCACTTTATGTGGACCAAAACATTCATAGTGAATAAATTGTTTATCTATCCCCATATCTAATAACTGCTTCGCGACATATTGCATAAAGGCGACTGGGCCACAGAAATAGAAATGCATTCCTTCTGTTTTCAACGCCTCATTCAGAACCGTCAGATCCATAAAACCTTTGTGTTGATAATGAATACCTTGTTGATCTTCATCCCTTGGTTCGCGATACCAAATTGTGCCAGCAAAATTCGGCATTGCTTGCGCGATCGCTGCGACTTCATGGCTAAACGCGTGATGACCGCCGTGTTCCGCCGCATGTAACCAATTAATCGGGCTATTGTGATTTTGCTGGTGGAGGTGATACAACATGCTCATCATGGGAGTCAGGCCAACCCCCGCAGAAATTAAAGTAACCGGCGTTTCTGGTTTAATATCAAGGAAAAAATCACCGCGTGGGGCGGTCAGCCAGACGGTATCGCCTTCTTGCATCTTATCGTGCATATGGTTGGAAACGATTCCTTGTGGCTCACGTTTAATCGCAATCCGGTAGCTGGAGCCGTTTGGTGCTGCCGTTAGTGAATACTGGCGAATTTCTCGGTTAGCAAAACTATCATCTTGCAGATAAATACTTAGATATTGGCCAGGCTTATAGTCCATTACTTTCCCACCATCTTGTGGTGCAAATTCAAAGCTGCAAATGACCTCACTTTTTACTTCTTTCCGGTTGATACGGAATGGGCGTAAACCACGCCAGCCACCATCTGTTAATTCACCACTATGATAGATTTGCTCTTCACGATTGATAAAAATATCAGCGAGCACACCGTAAGCTTTTCCCCAGGCGTCCAGAATTTCATTTCCCGGCTGGAACATTTCATTCAACGTTGCCAGCAGGTGAGTACCGACAATCTGATAATGCTCTGGTTGAATATTCAAACTCGCGTGTTTATGAGCGATCTTTTCCACTGCGGGTAGTAGTACCTTTAAGTTATCAATATTGGCTGCATAGGCGCAGATCGCATTGAACAAGGCTTCACGTTGATCGCCGTTAAGCTGATGGCTCATATTAAAGATGTTTTTCAACTCAGGATTATGTTTAAACATCCGCTCATAGAAATGTGCTGTCAGTTTTGGGCCAGTCGCGGAAAGTAGGGGAATAGTTGATTTGACAGTTGCAATAGTTTGGTTATCCAGCATGGTGAAGCTCCTGAATTTCTTTCAAGTGGGTAATGAAAGTTATAACATGTAATTTAAATGCAACTTATACCCTTTTGGGGACTTTGTAAATATAACGTGTGGTCTTTATGGTGAAAAAAATGCCCCTAAAAGATATTTACACTAAGGAAAGGACTACTTTAGGTCATAAATTCCGACAAAATGAGGAAAAATGTAGCGTAATTTTCATTACACTATTTAGAACCGATACCTTGCTTGTAATGGATATGCAATCGTTTGCGTAAAATATTTTGTCAAGACTATCTCATTCGGTGAAAAGGGTTTACACTGTGTGCCATTCGGCCCTTTGGGGGTGTTGTTTGAAGAGAAGTTAGCTGAGTCAGGAGAACCCAATGTTAAAGCGTGAAATGAATATTGCTAGTTATGATCCCGAACTATGGCAGGCGATGGAGCAAGAAGTTGTTCGTCAGGAAGAACATATCGAGTTAATTGCTTCTGAAAACTATACCAGCCCAAGAGTTATGCAGGCACAGGGCTCTCAACTTACTAACAAATATGCTGAAGGTTATCCGGGTAAACGCTACTACGGTGGTTGTGAATATGTAGATGTTGTTGAACAATTAGCTATCGATCGTGCTAAGGCACTGTTTGGTGCTGATTATGCCAACGTTCAGCCACATTCTGGTTCTCAGGCGAATGCGGCAGTTTATATGGCTTTGCTGCAACCGGGCGATACGATTCTGGGGATGAATTTGGCACATGGTGGTCATTTGACTCACGGCTCTCCGGTTAACTTCTCTGGTAAGTTATACAACGTTGTGCCTTATGGTATCGATGAAAGCGGTAAAATCGATTATGACGATATCGCGGCACAAGCTGAAAAACACCAGCCAAAAATGATTATCGGTGGTTTCTCGGCTTACTCCGGTGTGGTTGATTGGGCAAAAATGCGTGAAATTGCAGACAGCATTGGTGCTTACCTGTTCGTTGATATGGCACACGTTGCTGGCCTAATCGCCGCAGGAGTGTATCCTAACCCGGTTCCTCATGCTCACATCGTTACTACCACGACGCATAAAACACTGGCGGGTCCACGTGGTGGTTTGATCTTGGCAAAAGGTGGCGACGAAGAGTTGTATAAAAAACTGAACTCTTCTGTATTCCCTGGTTGTCAGGGGGGGCCTCTGATGCATGTGATTGCAGGCAAAGCGGTGGCATTGAAAGAAGCAATGGAACCAGAATTCAAAGCGTATCAACATCAGGTTGCTGATAACGCGAAAGCGATGGTTGAAGTGTTTTTGGCTCGTGGTTACAAAGTGGTTTCTGGTGGTACAGAAAATCACTTGTTCCTGCTGGATCTGGTTGATAAAAACATCACTGGTAAAGATGCCGATGCTGCATTGGGTCGTGCAAATATCACGGTAAACAAAAATAGCGTACCTAATGATCCGAAGAGCCCATTTGTGACTTCTGGTGTGCGTATTGGTACACCTGCGATTACCCGCCGTGGCTTTAAACAAGCCGAAGCACGTGAATTGGCTGGCTGGATGTGTGATGTATTGGACAACATCAATGATGAAGTGACCATTGAAATGATTAAGCAGAAAGTTTTGGCTATTTGCGCAAAATATCCGGTTTACGCATAAATTAAAATTTCAATATACCCTATGGATTTCAAGATGTATCGCGACGGCAAGGGAGTGAATCCCTGGGAGCATAGGTAACTATGTGACTGGGGTGAGCGAGTGCAGCCAACAAAGAGGCAACTTGAAAGATGACGGGTATAGCTCATTACAAAACCTGTTCCGGCTAACATCGTTTGCTTAAGTGAGATATTGAGGAGTGATGCGTGGATTTTCCCCCCGGGGGATATCCACTTCAAGATAACTCTCAATATCTTAATTTCTTGAGCTAATCAAGTTAGTTAAGGGCGGGTTTTTTTGCATTTTTTACCAGGGAGGACTAATGGTTATTCGATCGACGCGCTGGCTGGCGTTAGATTACTTCACATATTTCTTTTCTTACGGGATATTTTTACCTTTCTGGGCAATCTGGCTACAGGGTGAAGGTATAGAGCACGATATGATAGGGGTTCTATTGGGTGCAGGCTTGATTTCCCGTTTTTTGGGCAGTTTATTAATTGCACCTACAGTTAAAGATCCCGCAAAACTTATTTTTGCGCTACGTATATCAGCATTGATAACCTTTGTTTTCATTGTTGGCTTTACATTAGGAAATCATTGGGCGTGGCTCCTGTTCGTCATGGTTGGCTTCAATCTATTTTTTTCGCCGATGATGCCATTGAGTGATGCGCTGGCGGGAACATGGCAAAAGCAATTTCCTTTTGATTACGGCAAGATACGGGTTTGGGGTTCAATTGCCTTTATTATCAGTTCAGCATTAACCGGGGAATTAATCTCTATCTGGGGACATCGTGCCATCCTCATCACGATATTGTTTAGCGTCTTCTCTACGCTGTTGGTGACATTGCTTAGGCCCTCTATCATGCCGGTTGGTGAAACCAAATCTGCCAAAGTGGATGTCGTGTCATTTAAACAGTTGTTGTCTGAAAAATCGGTACGTCGATTCCTATTATGTGTGGCTTTATTGCAAGGTGCCCACGCGGGATATTACAGCTTTAGTGCAATTTACTGGGAAAACGCGGGCTATTCTGCCTCGGTAGTCGGTTATCTTTGGTCATTGGGCGTAGTGGCTGAAGTCATTATTTTTACTCTGAGTAATCAATTATTTCGGCGCTGGAGTGCCCGTAATCTTCTGCTGCTTTCCGGTATCTGTGGTGTTGTTCGTTGGGGATTGATGGGAACATACACTTCATTGCCGGTGTTAATTATCGTCCAAATCTTGCATTGTGGTACGTTCACTGTCTGTCATTTGGCAGCGATGCGTTTTATCGGTGCGAGAAAGGAAGGGGAAATTGTGCGTTTGCAAGCGGCCTATTCTGCACTGGCAATGGGGGGCGGTATCGCTGTCATGACGGTAATTGCAGGATTTATGTATGATTATCTGCACAGTGGAATTTTCTGGATGATGGCCTTAGTTGCTTTTCCTGCTATCTTCTTGCGACCGCAGGTTAAAGCTCATAATTATTAACAACATAAATTTAGTTTCTTACAATATTTTTGTAAGAAACTAAATACCTCAATAATATTTTTATGAGATATCATGTCGAATAAATTAACAATAAAAGATATCGCTCGCTTGGCTAATGTCAGTAAATCAACCGTCTCGCGAGTATTAAACAATGAGAATAGTGTCAGCCCACAAGTACGTGAAAGAGTTGAAACGATTATCCAACAAAATAATTTTATTCCTTCTAAATCAGCAAGAGCGATGCGAGTAAAGAGTGACAAAATCATTGCTTTAATTGTGTCGCGTCTGGGATCTTTTTCAGAAAATTTATCGATAAGTGCCATGTTACCCCTGTTTTACCAGCATGGTTACGACCCCATTATTATGGAAAGTAATTTTGATCCACAGCTTTTACAGGAACATCTACGTCAGTTGGCATTACGTCATGCAGATGGTATTATTTTGTTCGGTTTTACTGGATTATCAGAAGAGTCTCTCTTCCCTTGGCGTGACAAAATGGTGGTATTTGCTCGTGAATATACCGGTTTTTCTTCTGTATGTTATGACGATATTGGTGCTGTCCGTTTATTGATGAATGAATTCTATCGGCGGGGGCACAGAGAGATTAGTTTTCTTGGTGTAGATGATTGTGATACCACGACAGGTTTTCTTCGCCATCAATCCTATCTAGCTTGTTGTGAACAGCAAGGTTTGCGCCCGCTTTCTGTTCAATGTGATTTAAGCTATCAGAGTGGGTTTCAACATATTAATAAGGTATTGAGAGAGAAAACGACAGCTTTAATCTGTGCAACCGATAGTTTGGCATTAGGTGCATATAAATATTTGCAGCAAAATAGTCGGGAAGATATACAAATAGGTAGTATTGGTAATACACCTTTATTGAATTTTTTATACCCTAACACGGTTTCTATTGATTTGGGTTATAGTGAGGCTGGTAAATATGCATCTGATCAATTAATTTCTCAAATAAATCGTCAATACTTCAAACAAAAAGTAATCATTCCGAGTAAGTTGGCTTAAAAATAAAAAATATTTCCGTTTCAATGTGATCTTCAACCCATTTTTGGGAACGTTCCCATGACAAGCATAACCAAATGATATTAGGATGAAATTAGTTTACTAAGCATGCTAATTAGTAATTGATACTAACTTATGATGACTGGCTATTATGAAAAACAAAATAAATTCTAAAGATATAGAAAAACTAATTACATTAATCGGTGGTTGTGAAAATATAGCCAGTGTAACTCATTGTATTACCCGATTGAGGTTTATATTAGTTGAACCAGTTAAAGCCAAGCCGGATGAGATAAAGAATTTATCGATGGTTAAAGGCTGTTTTACCAATGCTGGGCAATTCCAGGTAGTGATAGGCACGAATGTTGGTGATTATTATCAGGTTTTAAATCGTTATCTTGACCAATCTGAATTGAATAAAAAAGATAAACAGCAGGTTGAGAAGAAAAACATGAAATGGCAAGAGCGTTTCATTTCTAAGTTTGCAGAAATATTTTTTCCTCTCTTACCAGCATTAATTAGCGGTGGGCTTATTCTAGGTTTCCGTAATATTATTGGTGATATTCCTTTTAGTGAAGGCAAAACTTTAGCTCAAATATATCCTATTTGGAAAACGATATATGATTTTTTATGGCTGCTAGGAGAGGCAATATTTTTCTATCTGCCAGTGGGTATTTGTTGGTCGGCGGTTAGGATGATGGGTGGAACACCGATATTGGGTATTATATTGGGAGTAACACTGGTCTCTCCACAATTAATGAACGCTTATCACATAGGGCAACAAATCCCTGATATATGGAATTTCGGCTTGTTCACGATTGGGAAAGTGGGTTATCAGGCGCAGGTTATTCCGTCACTTTTGGCGGGTATTACTTTGGGGTGGATTGAAGTTCAGTTAAAGCGGGTGGTTCCTAGTTATCTCTATTTGGTGATTGTTCCGGTCGTTTCGTTAATATTGGCAACCTTTTTAGCACATAGTCTTATTGGGCCATTTGGTCGGTTACTGGGTGATGGGGTAGCTTGGGTTGTGAAGGCGTTGATGACCGGAAGTTTTGCTCCTATTGGTGCAGCTTTATTTGGATTCTTTTACGCGCCGTTGGTGATTACCGGCATACATCAGACCACATTAGCCATAGATATGCAGATGGTTCAAAGTATAGGTGGAACACCGATCTGGCCTATTATTGCATTATCCAATATTGCTCAGGGATCGGCGGTTGTTGGTATTATTTTAGTCAGTAAGAAGCATAATGAACGTGAATTATCCGTACCTGCGGCTATCTCCGCCTATTTGGGTGTGACTGAGCCGGCAATGTACGGTATTAACATTAAATATCGATTCCCTATGCTCTGTGCCATGATTGGCTCCGGTTTAGCTGGGTTGATTTGTGGGTTGAGTGGTGTATTGGCAAACGGTATTGGTGTGGGTGGTCTGCCAGGTATTCTTTCGATCAAACCGCAATTTTGGCTAATTTACGCATTAGCTATGCTTGTCGCCATCATTGTTCCGTTGATTCTCACGACTGTTGTTTATCGCAGGAAGAATATGGCCGGTATGTTAGCGGTTGAATAATGCAGCTAAATCTTCATAAGTAACAGATATATACCCTATGGATTTCAAGATGCATCGCGACGGCAAGGGAGTGAATCCCCGGGAGCATAGGTAACTATGTGACCGGGGTGAGTGAGTGCAGCCAACAAAGAGGCAACTTGAAGGATGACGGGTATAAAAATAACCATGTGGTTATTCAATTCATGGTTATGTAATTCAGGAAATATATTGATAAGGTGTTTTTGATGGACAAAATCATTCCGTGGTGGTTACAAGGTGTCATCTATCAGATATATCCTAAGAGTTTCCAGGATACGACGGGTAGCGGAACGGGCGATCTTAACGGCATTACTTACCGGCTTGATTATTTGAAGAAACTGGGCGTAGACGCTATTTGGGTGACGCCTTTTTACCTCTCACCACAGGTAGATAATGGTTATGATGTCGCTGATTATTATGCGATTGATCCGGCTTACGGCTCAATGGATGATTTTAAGCGTTTGGTTGATGAGGCACATCAACGTGATATCCGTATCATCGTGGATATTGTTTTCAACCATACATCGACTCAACATCTGTGGTTTAAACAAGCACAGGATATTGATAGCCCTTATCGGCAATATTACATTTGGCGGGATGGGGTACCTGGAACCCCGCCCAATAATTGGTTGTCGAAATTTGGTGGCAATGCTTGGGCGTGGCATGAAGCAAGCCAACAGTATTATTTGCACCTGTTTGCTGTTGAGCAGGCTGATCTAAATTGGGAACATGAGCCAGTACGGGCTGAATTGAAAAAGATTTGTGAATTCTGGGCTGGCCTTGGTGTTGATGGCTTCCGTCTGGATGTCATTAACTTGGTTTCTAAACAGCAAGACTTCCCTGAGTCAACTCAGGGGGATGGGCGTCAGTTCTACACCGATGGCCCGCGTATTCATGAATTTCTGCAAGAAATGAACAGAGAGGTATTCCAGCCTGCCGGAGTGATGACGGTTGGGGAAATGTCTTCTACTTCACTGGAACATTGTCATCGCTATTCTTCATTGGATGGTGAAGAGTTGTCGATGGTTTTTGCTTTTCATCACTTAAAAGTCGATTACCCCAATGGTGAGAAATGGGTTGCAGCGCCACCTGATTTTATTGAATTGAAGAAAATTTTTGCCAAGTGGCAGCAAGGTATGTACGAACGGGCATGGAATGCGCTGTTCTGGTGTAATCACGATCAACCGCGTATTGTTTCACGCTTTGGCGGTGAAGGTGTTTGGCGGGTGCCGTCCGCTAAAATGTTAGCAATGGTACTACATGGTATGCAGGGAACCCCTTATATCTATCAAGGAGAAGAGCTGGGGATGACTAATCCTCACTTTTCTCATATTGAAGAGTACCGGGATATAGAAAGTTTAAATATTTATCAAGAGAAGATTGAGCAGGGCAATGATAAACAGCAAATCTTATCGGTCTTAGCGAAGAAATCTCGTGATAATGGGCGAACGCCAATGCAGTGGGATACGACTGCTAATGCAGGGTTTACTCAAGGAGAGCCGTGGATAGCGCTGAATAGTGATTATCAGGATGTGAATGCTGAAAATGCGATGCAGGATGATGATTCAGTTTTCCATTGTTATGCACGTTTAATCAAGCTGCGTAAGGAATATCCTGTATTGACTTATGGCAGCTATGAAGACTTATTACCATCTCATCCTTCTCTTTGGTGCTATGTGCGTCGTTGGGAAAATCAGACGTTGTTGGTTATTGCTAATCTCAGTGTTGAAGTGCAGAAATGGTCGCTGGACGCTTCTTTATCCGATTGCTCATGGGTTAAATTGATGGGGAACTATCCTGAAAACCATGTACCTGCAAAAGATATGCAGCTACAGCCTTATGAAGCCGTTTACTGGTTAGCGGAGTAACAACGGTCTTTGTTGTTAGTTAAATGAATCGTAAGGTAGACCGCGTTTTTTGCGGTCTACCTAAATTACCATCCGTCAATTCTTATTTAGGATTTACTTGAATTAACGTTTCAATGCTTCTGATAATTCATCACGCATTTCAGCCAAAATATCTTTAACAACGCGTGGATTACCTGCAACAATGTTGCCGGAATGAATATAATTATGACCGCCAACGAAATCAGTTACGATACCGCCAGATTCACGAACTAACAGTTCGCCACCCATAAAATCCCACGGTTTTAGGCCAATTTCAAAGTAACCATCCACCCGACCAGCCGCAACATAAGCCAGATCCAGTGCGGCGGAGCCTGTACGACGGAAGTCAGCACAACGAACAAATAATTTACCTAAAGTATTAATAAAAACAGTGGAATGATGTTTTGCTTTAAATGGGAAACCTGTTGCCAGAATGGTGCCATCCAGATCACGGGCATTGGTACCACGTAGACGGTAGCCATTCAACTGTGCCCCTTGACCTCGGGTTGTGGTGAAAAGCTCATTACGCATTGGGTCATAAACAACTGCAACTTCAGTACGGCCTTTAATGCGTACCGCAATAGAGACGGCGAAGTGAGGGAGGCGTTTGATAAAGTTAGTCGTGCCATCCAGTGGATCGATTACCCATTGAATATCAGCCTCTTCGCCTAAAAGCTCGCCACTCTCTTCGGTAATAATCGAGTGTTTAGGATAAGATTTGCGAATAACGTCGATAATGAGTGCTTCTGCGGCTTTGTCAACATTGGTAACAAAATCGTTACTGCCTTTTTGGCTAGCTTCAACCGCATCGGGAGTTTCATAATTTTTGGCAATTAGGTTGCCGGCTTTACGCGCTGCGCGTATGGCGATAGTCAGCATCGGATGCATGGGATATCTTCCACCAGGATGTTAAAGAACGGGTAATTAATCGGCGCGTAGTATAGCAGTAATTCGGAAAAATGACTAATGCTGTGTTAAGATATTTGATTCTTATAACTATCCAGACTATTCAGAAGTTGTCATGTTAGAAAATATCCGCATTATCCTGGTTGAAACTTCCCACACCGGAAATATGGGGTCAACCGCCCGGGCAATGAAAACAATGGGATTAACCAATCTTTATCTGGTTAATCCTTTAGTTCAGCCAGACTCTCATGCGATTGCACTTTCTGCGGGTGCTAGTGATGTTATTGGTCATGCGACGATTGTCGATAGTTTGGATAAAGCGCTGGCGGGTTGCGGCTTGGTGATTGGGACCAGCGCCCGTTCAAGAACGTTATCATGGCCGATGGTTGAACCTCGTGAATGTGGTGAACGTAGTGTTCAACAAGCTGAACATGCGTCGGTTGCCATTGTTTTTGGCCGTGAGCGGGTAGGGTTGACCAATGAAGAATTGCAGAAGTGCCATTATCACCTGAATATCCCAACTAACCCGGAGTACGGTTCATTAAATCTGGCAATGGCGGTTCAGCTTGTCAGTTATGAAATCCGTATGGCCTATTTGGCGCGTCAGGATAAAACTGAGCAAAAAACCGATGAAGTGGAATATCCATTAGCTGATGATATGGAACGCTTTTATCATCATCTTGAATGTGTGTTAAATGATTCAGGTTTTATTAGAAAAGCACACCCAGGTCAAATAATGAATAGATTGAGACGCCTTTTTACCCGTGCCCGGCCTGAAATGCAGGAACTGAATATTCTGCGTGGCATCTTGTCCTCCGTTGAAAAATGGGCGAAGAAATAGTTGAGTAAATTACTAGGTTAAATAGTTGACTAAAATACTCAGGAATGACACAATTTCTTCATATTTCACCACGGGGTAATTCATTTATGAGATTGACATCTAAAGGGCGTTATGCAGTAACTGCCATGCTTGATGTGGCGTTACACTCACAAGAAGGTCCGGTACCATTGGCCGACATTTCTGAACGTCAGGGTATTTCCCTCTCCTATCTTGAACAGTTATTTTCTCGCCTGCGCAAAAATGGTCTGGTTTCAAGTGTCCGTGGTCCGGGTGGTGGTTACTTATTGGGCAAAGATGCCAGTGAAATTGTTGTTGCCGAAGTGATTTTCGCAGTTGATGAATCAGTAGATGCTACCCGTTGTCAGGGTAGAGAAGGGTGTCAGGGCGGTGATCGCTGTCTGACTCATGCTTTATGGCGCGATTTAAGTGATCGTATTACCGGTTTCCTGAGCAGTATCAGTTTAGAAGAATTGGTCAATAACCAAGAAGTATTGGATGTTGCTGGTCGCCAGGATAACGATAAACGCCGTGCACCTAACGGCAGAGCACAAGAAACAATTAATGTCAATCTGCGCCCATAAGCAGAACTTGTGATGAATTGAAGTATTAGAAGTAGGGAGCATGTGACCAATGAAATTACCAATTTATTTAGATTACTCAGCAACGACACCGGTTGATCCGCGTGTTGCTGAAAAGATGATGAACTATCTGACCAGGGACGGGATATTTGGTAATCCCGCTTCTCGTTCACATCGTTTTGGCTGGCAGGCTGAGGAAGCGGTTGATATTGCCCGTAATCAGATTGCTGATTTAGTGGGTGCGGATCCGCGAGAAATTGTTTTTACTTCTGGCGCAACGGAATCTGACAATCTTGCCATTAAAGGGGCGGCTAATTTTTACCAGAAAAAGGGCAAACACATCATCACCAGCAAAACCGAACATAAAGCGGTGCTGGATACTTGCCGTCAATTGGAACGTGAAGGGTTTGAAGTTACCTATTTGGCACCTCAAAGCAACGGGTTGATTGATTTAAACGATCTGGAAGCTGCGGTGCGTGATGACACCATTCTGATTTCTATCATGCATGTTAACAATGAAATTGGCGTGGTACAGGATATTGCTGCTATCGGTGAAATGTGCCGTAGTCGCGGTATCGTTTTCCATGTTGATGCTACTCAGAGCGTAGGCAAGCTGCTAATTGACTTAACCAAATTGAAAGTCGATCTGATGTCTTTCTCCGCCCATAAAATTTACGGGCCGATGGGGATTGGCGCACTGTACGTTCGCCGTAAACCCCGCATTCGTATTGAAGCACAACAACATGGTGGCGGTCATGAACGTGGGATGCGTTCTGGTACTTTGCCTGTTCATCAGATTGTGGGTATGGGTGAAGCTTACCGTATTGCCAAGCAGGAAATGGAGAGTGAATCTCAGCGTCTGCGTGGTCTGCGGTTGCGTCTGTGGCAGGGGATCAAAGATATTGAAGAGGTCTTCCTTAACGGGGATTTAGAGCACGGTGCGCCGCATATTCTGAATGTCAGCTTCAACTATGTTGAAGGTGAATCACTGATGATGTCATTAAAAGATCTGGCGGTTTCTTCGGGTTCTGCATGTACTTCTGCCAGCTTGGAGCCTTCCTACGTATTGCGTGCGTTGGGAATGAATGACGAACTGGCTCACAGCTCTATCCGTTTCTCTTTAGGGCGCTTTACGACAGAAGAAGAGATCGACTACGCCATTGAATTGATTCACAAATCTATTGGCCGCTTGCGTGAACTTTCTCCACTGTGGGAAATGTTTAGACAAGGTGTGGATCTAAATAGTATCGAATGGTCTCATCATTAATCAGACGGTTTCAGGAGTAATAACATGGCTTACAGCGAAAAAGTAATTGATCACTATGAAAATCCACGTAACGTCGGTTCTTTCGATAGTGAAGATCCAATGGTTGGCAGCGGCATGGTCGGTGCCCCTGCGTGTGGTGATGTGATGAAACTGCAAATCAAAGTCAATAATGAAGGCATTATTGAAGATGCGCGTTTCAAAACTTACGGTTGCGGTTCTGCGATTGCTTCCAGCTCTTTAGTTACTGAATGGATGAAGGGCAAATCTCTGGAGCAGGCAGAAGCGATTAAAAATACTGAAATTGCCGATGAATTAGAATTGCCGCCAGTGAAAATCCACTGTTCTATTCTGGCAGAAGATGCGATTAAAGCAGCGATTGCGGATTACAAAAGTAAACGCCAGGGCAGATAATTGCCCTTGATAATAACAAAATAGAAAAAAATTTGGTGGATACGGGTTGTTACATACCATCCGGTATCCGCCTTTGCTGGTTTTAATAAGTGAGGTTGTTGTATGTCAATTTCCCTTACAGAAAGTGCCGCACAACGCGTTTCGTCATTCCTGAGTCACCGTGGAAAAGGTGTTGGTTTGCGTCTGGGCGTCAGAACATCAGGCTGCTCAGGTATGGCCTATCTGCTTGAATTTGCCGATATGATTAACGAAGATGACACTGTATTTGAAGATAAGGGTGTCAAAGTTATCGTAGATGGCAAGAGCATGGTCTATCTCGATGGTACGGAATTGGATTTTGTTAAAGAGGGCCTTAACGAAGGCTTTAAATTCAACAACCCAAATGTTTCCAGCGAATGTGGTTGTGGAGAGAGTTTTAACGTTTAATTCCGTTTTTCGGCCAAATCCAGAGTAAGTTTAGATTATGGACTATTTCACTTTATTTGGGCTGCCGGCTCGTTATGCTGTTGATCGAGAACAACTGGCAAGCTGTTATCAAGAATTGCAGCGTCAGTTTCATCCGGATCGTTTTGCGAGTCAGCCAGAGCGTGAAAAAACGCTGGCATTGCAGCAGGCAGTGACTATCAATGACGGTTATCAAACGCTTAAACATCCACTGAAACGCGCTGAATATATGCTCTCTCTGCATGGTTTTGATTTAGCCAATGAACAGCACGCCATGAATGACAATGCTTTCCTGATGGAACAGCTTATGTTGCGGGAAGAATTGGAATGTATTGCGGACAAAGCTAATCCAGAAGTGGCATTGGCTGATTTCGCTGCGTGCCTGAATGGGATGATTAAAACCCGTAGTCAGCTAATGGTGCAGCAATTGGATGAACAGCAGTGGGAACAAGCAGCCGATACGGTGCGTAAATTACGTTTTTTGGATAAATTGCAACAGCAGGTTGAGCAACTAGAAGAACGTTTACTGGACGACTTTTAAGGAAGGCGTATATGGCTTTATTACAAATTAGCGAGCCGGGTTTATCCGCTGCACCACATCAACGTCGTTTAGCTGTCGGTATTGATTTAGGCACGACACATTCATTAGTTGCCACTGTTCGCAGTGGGCAAGCGGAAGCATTGATGGATAGTGAAGAGCGTTACCTGCTTCCTTCGGTTGTTCGCTACCATGAAAAGGGTCCTGAAATTGGTTGGCTGGCCCGTCAACAGGCTGCGTATGATCCTGCGAATACCATCAGTTCAGTAAAACGTATGATGGGACGCTCTCTGGCTGACATTCAGCAACGTTATCCAAATCTTCCTTATCAATTTCAAGCGAGTGAAAACGGGTTACCGTTAATTAACACCGCAACGGGTTTGGTCGATCCCATTCAGGTTTCCTCGGATATTCTTAAATCGCTGGTGCAGCGTGCAGAAGAAACACTGGATGGTAAGCTTGATGGTGTTGTGATCACTGTTCCGGCCTACTTTGATGATGCACAGCGTCAGGGAACAAAAGATGCGGCGCGTTTAGCCGGGTTACATGTTTTGCGCTTACTTAATGAACCGACTGCGGCTGCGATTGCTTATGGACTGGATTCTGGTCAGGAAGGTGTGATCGCCGTTTATGATTTAGGTGGCGGAACATTTGACGTTTCTATTCTCCGGCTAAGCCGCGGTGTCTTTGAGGTGTTGGCAACGGGTGGTGATACAGCCCTTGGCGGTGATGATTTCGATTTAATACTGGCTGACTGGATCCGTGAACAAGCGGGGATTGGCAGTCGAGATGACCATAGTTTGCAACGCCAGCTACTGGATATGGCTACTCAGGTAAAAATCGCCTTGAGTGATGCTGATATTGCAGAGATAAACATTGCTGGCTGGCAAGGTAAAATCACCCGTTGCGAATTTGAAGCCCTGATAACCCCGTTGATAAAACGGACTTTACTGGCAAGTCGCCGGGCATTGAAAGATGCAGAAGTCTCTGCGGATGAGGTTCTACAGGTGGTTATGGTGGGTGGTTCGACCCGTGTGCCGTTGGTTCGTCATAGGGTTGGCGAATTTTTTGGCCGCGAACCGCTGACTTCCATTGATCCAGATAAAGTGGTGGCTGTGGGTGCTTCGATTCAGGCGGATATTCTGGTGGGTAACAAGCCAGATAGCGACATGCTGCTGTTGGATGTGATTCCGCTTTCACTTGGGCTGGAAACGATGGGGGGCTTGGTTGAAAAAATTATCCCGCGTAACACGACCATTCCGGTTGCCAAAGCGCAGGAATTCACCACCTTCAAAGACGGCCAGAGTGCAATGAGTATTCATGTGGTGCAAGGGGAAAGAGAATTGGTAAGTGATTGCCGTTCGCTGGCCCGTTTTACCCTACGTGGTATTCCGCCATTACCGGCTGGTGGGGCCCATATCCGGGTCACTTTCCAGGTAGATGCTGATGGCTTGTTGAATGTCAGTGCGCTGGAGAAATCCACTGGTGTCGAAGCTTCTATTCAGGTGAAGCCTTCCTATGGCTTATCTGATGAAGAAATTGCTCGTATGATAAAAGATTCTATGGCAAATGCTCAGGAAGATATCAATGCACGCCAACTGGCAGAACAAAAAGTTGAAGCGGCGCGGGTACTGGAAAGTGTCACCAGCGCATTAGAAAAAGATGCCGATCTACTGAATGAACAAGAACAGGCGGCAATTGATGCTGCCGTAGAAACACTTATAACAAGCGTTCAGGGCAATGATCCTGAAATTATTGAAAACGCGATTAAACAACTGGATAAGCAAACGCAGGAATTCGCTGCACGTCGGATGGATTCATCTATTCGTCGAGCGTTGGCGGGCCATTCTGTGGACGAGATTTAATTATGCCGAAAATTGTATTTTTACCTCATAACGATCTTTGCCCTGATGGTGCAGTTCTGGAAGCCAAAGAGGGGGAATCCATTCTGAATGTTGCATTGCGTAATGGGATTGAAATTGAGCATGCTTGTGAAAAATCCTGTGCTTGCACAACTTGCCATTGCATCGTTCGTGAAGGTTTCGATTCACTGGAAGAGAGTTCTGAACTGGAAGATGACATGCTGGATAAAGCCTGGGGGCTGGAACCAGAAAGTCGTCTGAGTTGTCAGGCTAAAGTTTCTGACGAAGATTTGGTGGTAGAAATTCCAAAATACACCATTAACCATGCCCGTGAGCACTGATTGGCAGGAGAAAAATAAATGAGCCTGAAATGGTCTAACAGCCGCGAAATCGGTGAAGCGCTATATGACAAATTTCCAGAGGTAGATCCAAAAACCGTTCGCTTTACTGATATGCATCAGTGGATTTGCGAGCTGGACGATTTTGATGATGTAGCTGAGAAATCCAATGAAAAGATTTTAGAATCGATTCTGCTCGTTTGGTTGGATGAGTTTGAATAACAAATAGCATTAATTTGTTATTTATCTGTCATCGTTTTAAGTTAGGCTGCTCTTCAATGAAAAACTGGCTTTGGCCGGTTTTTTTGTAGGGTGAATATCTGGCAGGCGAAGAATTATGTGGGTAATACCCAATGGATTTCAAGATGGATCGCGACGGCAAGGGAACGAATCCCCGGGAGCATAGGTAACTATGTGACCGGGGTGAGTGAGTGCAGCCAACAAAGAGGCAACTTGAAAGATAACGGGTATAGAAGCTTGAATAAGCTCCTCACTGCCATCAAGCGGTAATAATAAGAGGTGAGAAAAGAATGACTAAACAAATCATGCCAATAACACTGTCTTATGAACCAGCAGCAGCTTGCTGGGGTGAAAAAGCGCTGATTAGTTCCAGTGAGCAAGGGGTGATAGTTCACCTGGTTGGTAAAGGTAAATTAGTGGCAGTGCAACGTGCCGGGCGTAAAATTGACGGGCAGGGAATTCGTCATGTGGCTCTGGTGGGCGAAGGTTGGGATTTAGAGAAAAGTTGGGCTTTCTGGCAAGGCTTCCGTGCGCCGAAAGGTAATCGTTCTATTGAATGGCCTCAATTGCCAGCGGCTGAAAAACAGGAATTGGAAAGCAGAATTAAAATTATTGACTGGGTACGTGACACCATCAACATGTCAGCGGAAGAGCTTGGGCCGGAACAATTGGCGAAGCGTGCGATTGACCTGATGTGTGGTATGGCTTGTGAATCAGTAAGTTATCGCATTATTAAAGGCGAAGATTTACGTGAGCAGGGTTATACGGGTATTCACACCGTTGGCCGTGGTTCTTCGCGTGATCCTATTTTGTTGGCGTTGGATTACAACCCAACTGGCAACCCGCAAGCGCCGGTGTTTGCCTGTCTGGTAGGTAAAGGCGTCACATTTGATACTGGCGGCTACAGCCTGAAACAATCTTCCTTTATGGATTCCATGAAATCGGATATGGGGGGAGCCGCAACTCTGACAGGTGCATTGGCGCTGGCAATCAGTCGTGGCTTGAAACAGCGAGTTAAACTGTTCCTCTGCATAGCGGATAACATGGTCAGTGGTAACGCCTTTAAACTGGGTGATGTTATTCATTACCGTAATGGCAAATCTGTTGAAGTGATGAATACGGATGCGGAAGGTCGTCTGGTGCTGGCTGATGGTTTAATTGATGCCAGCAAAGAGAAAGCGAAATTAATCATTGATGCGGCAACCTTGACTGGTGCAGCGAAAACGGCTGTGGGTAATGACTACCACTCTGTACTCAGCTTTGATGACAAACTGGCGGCTGATCTGTTGACGGCGGCTGCATCCGAGAATGAACTGTTCTGGCGTTTACCATTAGCTGAATTCCATCGTAGCCAACTGCCCTCGAATTTTGCTGATTTGAACAACGTTGCTGCGTCACCGCATACTGCGGGTGCCAGTACCGCGGCGGCTTTCCTGTCTCACTTTGTGGAAGAATACCAAAAAGGTTGGATTCACATTGATTGCTCGGCAACTTATCGTAAATCTGCGGTAGAACATTGGTCCGCTGGGGCAACGGGTTATGGAGTTCGTTCAATTGCTAATTTATTGTTGGCGAAGGCGAAATAAATTTATTTTATCTAAAAAACTGATTGGAGATTTTTATGGGTTCATTAAGTGAATTAATTTCGGTTGAAATTGATGTTCCAAGTAGTAGTAAGCTAACGCTTAGCCAACCGGAAGAATATCCTTCACCGCTCATTGAAGCTTTAGTCAGTTTATTTAGCCAACGTAAACCTGTTCGCCGTGCTTTTATCATTCAGGTTCATGATAAAAATGTGGATGAAAACCCCAATTTATTAATTGGACTGGAAATCAATGGCACCGCAGACGAAATTGAGCAACTGATCCATGAAGCGGGCACTATTGCTTGTGAATACACATCGGAAGAAGAGCCGATTGACTTCTGTTTAGTTGATGAAAAAGAGAGTGGCATCAGCCATTATTTGATTCAGCATACGCAGCCATTTTACCAGCGTAAATTAGGCAGTTGGTTACGTGAAAGCATTCCGGTTATGAATAAGTGATTATTTAGCGGGTGATAATATATACCCGTCATCTTGAAAGATAACGGGTATAGCAGCTTTATCTGTATCTGGTAGTCAAGCTCAATAACTTTTACCAGGTTTTTAACTTGAAAAGCCGACCAGATTCTCCTTCGTCATGCAGTTGAAGAACAATTTCTGTACTGTCAAACACTGGCAGCTCTTTAGGAGATCTAGTAGGAAGATCTGAATCTATTAGTGTGATAACAGACTGAATACCTAATTCAACGTAATCGCGTAAAATAGCCAATAAATTCTCTTTCTTTCTATTATCCAAAGACTCGAATACTCCATCATGAAAGGCAAAATGAGGAAATTTCTCACCTTTATGAACTCTTAGTACAGCTAAATCAAAAGCGATACATAGCAGCTTTCTATAAGTATGTCCTAAATCTGCACTCGTTGCGTTGCCTGATTCATCAAGAATTTCCGCTTTAAATTGCAAGTGTCCCTCTCGATTTGGAGATACACTGAGCAATGCTTTACGGCTAATGACAGTATCAACAATTTCACTAAAATAGAGCCGAATTTGAGAGAAAATGCTAGCTTGATCGGAGTTCTGAGACTCAACATTATTCTCAATTTTGGATTGTAAATGACTACACTCTTCGGAAAGCGATCGAATTTCAGTTCTAAGCTCTTGCAACTTGTGTAGATGTGCCTTTTGTCTCTCTAGAGTTTCAATATCCGCACGTAAGGAAACGAGTTCTCTTGAGAGAATTTTATATTTGGAAAAAACCTCTGTGTCACTTAAGAATGACAAACTTTTCGAACGACGTGTTCCTAGTTCGTTTAGCCTAGTGTTTATGCTTCTCAATTTGGCTTCAATTTCTGACTTTTCTTCGGTCAGATATCCAAATCGTTCTTCAGTTATCGCTTTATTAAATCCTAACAGTTGTTCGAAGTCCTTTTTTATCTGACCGCTAAAAAGCACGCCTGCCTCATTGAAAAGCTTTTCAGCTTCTTCAGTATTGAATAAAACTTTATCCTCCTCTAAGGATTTTAGGATTTTCTTTCTATTCTGATTTAACGAATATCTTTCCTGATTAAGACTTGCGATCTCTTCATCTATCTCTTCAACAAGTACTTTTGTTTTCTCTTTGTCTTGTTGTCGAAAATCAAACGCATCAAGAAGTTCCTGTTTCTTCTCCGCATCTTTCTTCTTTAATAGCAAAATACCTTCAACTTTACTGATGTCTTCGAGTGACCCCCCCAACTCTTTCTTTACCGCTTTTTCAGTTGTCTGTTTCTCTTCCAGAGCTTTTTCTTTTTTATAGTGTTCTTTTATAAGCTCTGCATTAAATCCGAGTATATGAGAGAGATAGGGCTTCCATGATGCATCTTTGGAACGAAACTTTCTCAATTGGAAAACATCGCTATAATCATCCTGAGATCGAATAAGGTATCCAAGACTATTGCGATAACTCCAGGGTTTTATCACGCTAAGATCAAGTAAACTATCTAGCAGCTCTTTGGCTTTATCAAAAGAGACATCTTCATGATCCCATTGATCTGTAGGCAAAAGAGAGTAATCTTGATTTTTTTCTTGATGTTTCTTGAAGCATATCTTCGAGGGTTGGGCAACATCCCTACGGATAGTCAAGAAACTTGAATCTTTTAGTTCGATCTCAAGAAAAAAGACAAACTGATTAAATATGTCAGGGTGTTTAAATAGGAAAAAGTCTGTATTTCGCCTAGATAATAGTGCGAAGTCTATCACACGACCCAATGTGCTTTTCCCTAGATTATGTGTGTCTTTTTCTTTGTTTTCTGGGAGCCGAATTTCACCATATATAACATTAAGCCCTTCGTGAAAAGCAATGGGCTCAAAAAGAGATGGCTTGTTTGAATAAATCTTAGATAGTTTCATTGTTATTAGCTACATATTCAATGGCATCAGTTTTAGGACGATATTCAATGATACCCATAATAAATAAAAAGTTTAGAGCTGGGAGAAACAATACATCACCACCGGAAACTGCTTTCTTTGTATAGCTCAGCAGGTCGCTATAATTCTCAATTCTCAATTCTCAATCCTTTAAGACGTGAAATAATAATCAAAGCAACATTGATTACTGTTCTGTCTGGATGGGAATGTTTAGTTGGTCGCAGCATATTCTTCTTCACTACCGATGTCGCAATTCCAATACATGTAAAAAAGCATTATTTTAGTAAGTCGTCTATGCTTTTTTAGAACAGGATCCCTTCCCAAAAGAAGATCGAAAAGGTAATTCATTACGCTATCAAAGTTTTGATATTCCTTTCTTTTTGCAATTATTTTAAGTTGAAACTCTTCAACTACATTTTCATAGAGCTGCATAATTTCTGCATTTTCCGGTGCAGCCAGAAAAGCTTTAATTTGAGCTGTCTCTTTCAGATATCTCCTTCTTAATATTTCAGCATATTCGTTGCTCATGTTGTTAATTTGGTTTTTCTGACTATAGGGTATTCTGGGGGTTGGTGGATCGTCTTTCGTAGATAAACCTTTTTTTTGCTGAGCCGCTAAAGCGTATACAACATCAGAAAGATCGTCGGGGCTTACGATTAAAGGGGAGTCCACCGGATCAAGAGCAGCTCTCCCAGCAACCTTCGGAAAAGATTTAAGCCATGTTTCCAATAATTCTATACCACAAAGGCAAATAGAGGATTCGGGTATATCGCACTCTTTTGCTAAATAGGATCTTATCTCACTTTCTGCATTACCTGCCAGCCGCCTGTTAGAAAACAACATGTAGTGATCTAATTGTTTCGCATTTCGTAGCTTTTTAATCCTGACAATTTCTTTACTTAAAACACTTGAGTTGCCATCAGGGTTGTAGAAATCAGACTCCGAAAAGAGCTTGTTGTACCCGTTAGTATGTTTTGCTTGGATAATGGTGGTGCCACTCCAAGGTGCAGATATGCTGGGATAAAGAGCGCTGGTACCTATAAACTTGGCATCTCTGCCGCCATCGGGGCCTTTCGAGAAGCCTTGTACGGCAATCCCATGTAGTTCTTGGCATAAAAAAACGATCAGTTGCTCAAATTGGTCGTCACCCAAATCTTCATAAGCATACTTCATTTATCTATAAATTCCCCTGTTGGTTTAATAGGGATAATTTCAAGCCGCATTCCAATCGCATTTAATGATGAACACGGAGTTCTTATGGTCGGATTCCTGTTGCTGAGAGTGCTTTGTAGAGAGATTCTCTAGATAAACCAGTCTCTTTGGCAATAAAGGAGAATCCACCATGCGCCTTGGCAACTTGTCTTGCAGTTTCCAGTAACAAACGAACATCTTGAGTTTTCCTGCTCTCATTCAATTCTGGGTTAAGGTGTCCAATAGCACTCTTGTTTTTTACAGATTTACCCAATTTTCCTACCCCCCTTTTAACTTGTTATCAGAAGTTAGTGTACTGTAGCTTAAAAGATATAAACTATAAATAGTAATCTTAGCTAAAAAACTGGGATAGTCTATTCATCAATAGGCTATCCTTTAACTATAATGAATAAACTAAAAATCAGAAAGTTATAATTATAATCCAATTTTATTTTATATATAATAGGATAATATTAAATCGGAGGTTTAAATTAATAAATTAAAAACCAAGAAAATAATAGTAAAATTCAATGCTAAAGATAATAACGAAACAAATAAATTCAAATCCTGACAACCTGTAAATAACTCGGCTCCTACATTATATATTAACCTCTTATCTTTTAAATAAATAAAATAGTTTTCAATTGACATTTATATTTTTTACAATAAATATAATTTTATTTTTTCAGGAATAAACTTACAGAATAGATAAAGTGTTCGTTATCTGTTAATACGAATTTTCATTATTTTTTAGATTGTTTTAATAGTCACTTAATAAAATTATTAATAAATGATTTTATAAAAATTTTTAAATTAACTATATGAATAGTTAAATAGATAATAATTTTATAAGAAAACATTGATAAAAATTAGCAATATTTTTTTGCCTTAAATAGCTATGTTATACAAAACAATTGTTTATTTGTTTTATGCTATTTTTATCACGTTTATATTAAAAAAATATGTTAATTATTTTTTACGTAATTAACTTTAGTGTTACTTTTATGGACAGGGATTTTAAATTGCGTGGCCGGGATAGCCCATTGTTTCTAGGTTTTATTGACAGGTGTTTAATTAAATAGACAGGTTTTATACCCAATGGATTTCAAGATGGATCGCGACGGCAAGGGCGCGAATCCCCGGGAGCATAGAGAACGATGTGATCGGAGTGAGTGCAGCCAACAAAGAGGCAACTTGAAAGATAACGGGTATATATCTAAGCTTTGAACTTATGGAGAAATATATGTCTTTAAAGAGGAAAATTTCATATTTGGAAAAAGTTAGTGGTTCAGCAAAGGCAAATGAGGTATTGACCTGGCTACAGGCTTATATTCCAGGTAAAGATCCTAATATTGTCGTTGGGCATGAGCCCAGTAAAGATGCGGCGAAAGAGTTAATCCGAAGTGATTACCGTTGGGGGCATCAGAGTAATGACAAATCTGAAACTTTCCAATTAACGTATAATTTCCTGGAGAATGAACCGGATAATATGCCGTGGATTATTTCTGGATTTTCAGCATTTAATGAAGAACAAGAAGCTGCTGCAAAGCTGTCAATTCAATCTTGGGCTGATGTCGCGAATATTAAATTCACCGAAACCTATGATGTCAAGGAAGCGAATATCACTTTTGGTTTCTTTGATTTTAGTTTAACAGGTGATTATGCGTTTGCCGAGATGCCGAATCCAGGTTTGAAACAAGTCGGAACTTGGTATAACGCGGAAAGCGGTACTTTCTTAAAAAATGATATTGGAGTGAATGGCTATGGTCGCCATACATTTACTCATGAGATCGGCCATACATTAGGGTTGGATCATCCGGCTGATTATGATGCGTCTGATAAGGTAGTACCGACTTACAAGAATAAGGCGACTTATTTTGAAGATAGCGGTGCTTATACCATCATGGGTTATTTCAGTGAAAAAAATACCGGGCAGGACTTTAAAGGTATTGATTCTTCTGCGCCATTACTTAACGATATTTCTGCTATTCAGGCGTTGTATGGTGCAAATAATACTACTCGTACCGATGACACGGTATATGGTTTTAATTCCAACACTGATCGCGATTTCTTTACGGCAAAAGATGCAAAGAGCAAACTCGTGTTCACTGCTTGGGATGCGGGTGGTAATGATACCTTTGATTTCTCTGGTTTTACTCAGGATCAACGCATTAACTTGAATGAAGCTTCTTTCTCGGATGTGGGTGGTTTGAAAGGAAACATCTCTATCGCCCGTGGTGTCACGATTGAAAATGCGATTGGCGGCAGTGGTAATGACATTCTGATCGGGAATGATGCCAATAATACTCTGAAGGGTGGTACAGGTGATGACATCATTTACGGTGGATTGGGAGCTGATCATCTTTGGGGTGGGGAAGGCAAAGATACCTTTGTCTACTTGAATGCCGAAGAATCATCGTTTCTTGAGCGTGATTGGATTCATGACTTTGTTTCCGGTGAAGACAAGATTGATTTGTCATTGTTCGATCTGGGTGCAGCAGGAAAAGGCACTATTAAGTTTGTCGAGGAATTCACTGGTGCTATTGGGGAAGCTGTGATCA
Source organism: Photorhabdus sp. RW14-46 (assembly GCF_963887965.1). Lineage (NCBI taxonomy): Bacteria > Pseudomonadati > Pseudomonadota > Gammaproteobacteria > Enterobacterales > Morganellaceae > Photorhabdus > Photorhabdus sp. RW14-46. The sequence goes on from NZ_CAWPHH010000015.1 coordinate 76,232, forward strand.
GCTATAACAGCGTTAACAAGGTAAATGATTTCATTATTAATATGGGGGGAGAATTATCCCAAAATGGTTTTGGGGTGAAAATCGTTGGGGAAGCGCTGGCAGAGGCTGATTTTATCCTTTCATAACACAACTACACAACCGCATCTGACTGGATGCGGTTATTCGTTTAGTCACTTTGAGCGCTTGGGCGTGCAATTTTGCTCTCTTCTGTATTCTGTCTTCTGTCTTCTGTTTTCTGTCCATGTGGTTGGAGTTCCTAATCTATTATTTTTCTATTATATAATAAGTCAAATACATTTGAATAAGTAATTAATAGTGTGATTTTTCTATTTTATAACAATAAACAAATCATCTATTTTTAATTTAAAATTATTTACTGATGATATTAAATGTAATTAATGCATACATTGCTCGTATTATTTCATTATGACAAAACAATATATGTGGAAGTTAGTTTTAGTTTGAAATTGTTTCATGCCGGTGTTAAATGTAATTAACGTTTACATTAGTTGTATAATTTGATTATTATAAAATAATATGTAATCAGACTAGTTGATAATTTTTATGTGTATAAATATACATTAATCAATATAACCAAGTGATAAATAATGTCTTTTTATGGTGGAATCTGTTTCCTATTGGAATGCGGATAGGTCCATTTTTCAGAGAATTATCAAAGTAAATTCGGTGTTAATTGGGGAGCAGGAGGTTTAGTTTGTCTCGATAATTATTTAATTTTTCGTGAAATAATTAACATATGATATTAATTCAAAATGGACATAATACAGCAGGGATTTAATACTCATGCCAGTAAATATATTCAATATACCCAATGGATTTCAAGATGGATCGCGACGGCAAGGGAGCGAATCCCCGGGAGCATAGATAACGATGTGACCGGGGTGAGTGAGTGCAGCCAACAAAGAGGCAACTTGAAAGATAACGGGTATAAATCCATTTTTATTTAGTTATGGAATTCAGCGTCAGCCAATAAAAAATTGCACAAAATCAAAGGCGCTTATTAAAAAAATAGGAAAAGAATGGAATATCTTTTGCCGGTTCACTTGGTGAATCGTTTATTCCGTTATCAGGAAAATAATTGTCGAAGAATTGCTAATTACGAGGCTATTAACCGGGCTATTACCTCCAGCGTCCAAGAGAATGTGCTGTCTGAGGATTTTAATTGATGCCTGATGTGTGCCCGTTTTTATTTCTTGGGGGGAAGGAATAAGGGCAAAACATTTGTGATGACTGTTGAGAATGACAGTTTTCAAATAACTAACAGATTCATTGAGGTAGTAAGTAGATGAAAGATAGCATGGCTAAAAAGGAAATTATCTTTGATGCTGGATTAGTGCAAGTACTGTCAAACAAGGTCGGTGACGACATATCTGTTCAGAAACTTAATTTGTTGTCAGAGGCTGAACGTACACTGCTATTGGAAACTTGGAATGCCACTGAAACCGTCTATCCTGACCAGTTAGGTATCCATCAGTTGTTTGAACGACAAGTGGAGAAAACCCCGACTGCGACGGCGTTAATCGCAGGGGATAAGACCCTGAGTTATGCGGAATTGAATGCTTGTGCTAACCGACTGACTCATCAACTGATTAAGCAGGGGATTGGCCCGAATGATCATGTGGCAATCCTGTTAGAGCGATCTATCGAATTGGCGGTAGCTCAATTGGCTATTCTCAAGGCGGGGGCGGTTTATGTCCCTATCGATACCAGCGTGCCGGACGAGAGAAAAAAGTGGTTGATAAACGATGGCTTCGCCAAATTGTTGCTCACCGGCGCACAAGCGAATATCCCGGCTAATCTGGATATCCCGCTAATTCGTCTCTCTGATGAGACAGACGCGGACAAGGCGGAAGAGAGTTTTAATCCTGACTTACTTTATTCCGGTACTGCGCCAGCGTATATCATGTACACCTCCGGCTCGACTGGCACCCCCAAAGGGGTGATCGTGCCTCACCGCGCTGTGGTCCGGCTGGTTATTAATAATGGTTATGTTGAAATTGAACCCAATGATCGGGTTGCTTTCGCGGCTAACCCGGCTTTCGATGCCAGTACTTTTGAAGTGTGGGCCCCTTTACTCAATGGTGGGGCATTGGTGGTTATCGACCACACCACTTTGTTGACGCCGCCGGAATTTGTACAGGCATTAGACCGTTATCAAATTAATATCTTATGGTTAAGCGTCGGCCTGTTTAACCGGCTGGCGGCGGAGTTGTCTCCAGTTTTGCCGCAGTTGAAAAACCTGATTGTCGGCGGCGATATTCTTGATCCCTATGTGATTTCCCAGGTTTTACGCAACAACCCGCCTCAGCAGTTATTGAATGCCTATGGACCGACCGAGGGTACCACCTTTACCACCACATATCGGATTGAAACCTTGCCCACGGGAGCGACCAACATTCCTATTGGTCGACCAATTGCCAACACGCGGGTTTACTTACTGGATGAGCAGGGCCTGCCCGTGCCGTTGGGGAGGATGGGCGAGATCTATGTTGGTGGCGACGGGGTGGCCTGTGGTTATCTCAATCGCCCTGAATTGACTGCTGAACGCTTTTTGGTTGATCCATTTAGTGATGTGCCGGATGCGCGGATGTACCGGACCGGCGATTTAGCTCGCTACCTGCCGGATGGCAATCTGGAATTTTTGGGCCGCAACGATCAGCAGGTGAAAATCCGCGGGTTCCGGATTGAACCGGGAGAAATTGAAGCCCGATTGGTGGAGTATTCGGCAGTACGTGAAGCGGTGGTGTTGGTGTTAGGTGAGGGGCAGGACAAGCAGTTAGTTGCTTATGTGCTGGCAGAGTCGGATAACGAATTGCCTACCCACTTGCGTGAGCACCTAAGTGCGCGATTGCCTGATTATATGGTGCCGGTGGCCTTTGTACGGTTGGATGAATTCCCGCTAACGCCTAATGGCAAACTGGATCGTCGGGCGTTACCGGCACCGGGTGAAAACGCCTTTGCCCGTCAGGTTTACGCCGCACCGCAAGGGGAGCGGGAAATTGCATTGGCTACTATCTGGCGTGAGTTATTGGGTATTGAGCAGATAAGTCGGTATGACAGCTTCTTTGCCCTAGGCGGCCATTCACTGCTCGGCGTACGCATGATTGAACAGCTACGCCATTTAGGGCTGACGTTATCTGCCCGCGACCTGTTTCAATCACCAATACTGGCGGAGTTGGCCCAAACATTGGGGCAGCATCAGATTGTGACAGTGCCGCCGAATGTCATTACCCCGGCAACCACCGCGCTGACACCGGAGATGTTACCGCTGATTGATTTGACTCAGCCTGAGATTGATCACATCGTCGAGCAGGTGCCGGGTGGGGGGGCTAATATTCAAGATATCTATGCACTGTCACCGTTGCAGGACGGTATCTTGTTTCACCATCTGCTGGCGAAAGAAGGTGATCCTTACTTGCTGGCCTATCCAATGATCTTTGCTGACCGTGGTTTGCTAGACCGCTATTTATTTGCGGTACAACAGGTGGTTGACCGTCATGATATTTTGCGTACCGCTTTTATCTGGCAAGGATTATCTGTTCCGGCGCAGGTGGTTTGGCGTCAGGCCCCATTGTCAGTCACTGAACTGACGCTGAACTCAGCTGACGGGCCCGCCGGTGATCAACTGGCGCAACGTTTTGATCCGCGGCAATACCGTCTCGATCTCAGTCAGGCACCGTTGTTACGCTTTGTGATAGCACAGGAAGAGGATGGCCGCTGGTATGTATTGCAATTACAACATCACCTGATTGGCGACCATACCACGCTGGAAGTCATGAACCTCGAAGTTCGGGCCTATCTTGACGAACAGGATGATAACCTGCCGACACCGGTACCTTTCCGCAATCTGGTGGCTCAGGCTCGGCAGGGGGTTGACCAGACAGAACATCACCGATTCTTTACCGACATGTTGGCAGAAGTGGATGAACCGACATTACCGTTTGGGCTGACCGAGGTACATCGTGATGGTTCTCAGGTCACACAAGCGCACCGGATGTTGTCTCCCCTGCTGAATGATCGTCTACGTGCTCAGGCGAGACGCATGGGTGTCAGTCTGGCAACCCTGTGCCATCTAGCTTGGGCACAGGTGCTGTCGCGTACCAGCGGACAAGAGAAAGTGGTGTTTGGTACCGTGCTATTTGGGCGTATGGCCGCCGGGGAAGGGGCCGACAGTGGCATGGGGCTGTTTATCAATACCTTACCGTTGCGGCTGGATATCGATGATACCTCGGTACACAATAGCGTCAGGATGGCGCATACCCGATTAGCTGGATTGTTGGATTATGAGCATGCTTCATTGGCGCTGGCTCAACGTTGCAGTGGGGTACAGGGCGGCACGCCGCTTTTTAGTGCTCTGTTGAATTACCGGCATAATGAGCAACCGATGATCCCGCATGAGGTAATGCCGGGTATTGAATTTCTCGGTGAACAGGAGCGGACCAACTACCCGTTTGTGCTGTCGGTGGAGGATGGTGGCGATACCCTGGGGCTGACTGCTCAGGTAGTACAACCATTTGATTCAGAACGAGTATGTGGTTACATGCAACAGGCGCTGGAAAGTCTGGCGGATACCCTTGAACAGGCCCCGGAAACGCCGGTACGGGCGCTAAATGTTTTGCCTGCATCGGAACGCACGTTGTTGCTGGAAACGTGGAACGCGACAGAAACCCCCTATCCTGAACAACACTGTATTCATCAGTTGATTGAACAACAAGCGGAGAAAACTCCAGAGGCCGAGGCGTTGGTGTATGAAAATCAAACGCTTAGCTATGGACAACTGAATATCAGCGCTAACCGGCTTGCTCATCAACTGATTGCCTTGGGTGTTGTGCCAGAGCAACGGGTGGCGATTTGTATGGCAAGTTCACCGGCGCGGGTGATAGCGGTGCTAGCGGTGCTGAAAGCAGGCGGAACTTATGTACCGCTGGATCCGGCTTATCCGGGAGAACGATTGTCACATATCCTGACCGATGCCGTCCCGGCTGAGGGGGTGAAGGCAATAGTGTTGGCGGATAGTACTGGGCGGGCTGCATTGGGTGAGCAAATGCTTGCGGGGCTGACGGTACTAGACCCGAATATCTTACCTGATCAGCCGGATAACAATCCGCAGGTTTCTGCCTTAACTTCTCGCCACCTAGCCTACGTGATTTACACTTCTGGATCGACCGGGATACCCAAAGGGGTGATGATTGAGCATCGTGGGCTAGTCAATCTGATCCGGGATAAAATTATCCAATTCGACATTCGCCCTGTTAGTCGGATGTTACAGTTTGCTTCATTTGGCTTTGATGCCGGTGTCTGGGAAATCATGATGGCATTAGGCAGTGGAGCCTGTTTGGTTATTCCGGCCGAAACCGTTCGTCAAGATCCGAGTCGCCTCTGGCATTACCTGGAAGAACAATCGGTGACGCACGCTTGCTTGACCCCTGCTTTGTTGCGAGAAGGGGCCGATTTGCCAACGATAACAATAAAACCGACATTAATATTGGGCGGTGAAGCCCCTAGCCCCGTGCTACTACGGGCGCTAAGTCATCAAGCAATCCTATTTAATGCCTATGGCCCGACAGAAATTACCGTCTGTGCCACCAGTTGGCGTTGTCCATCACACTATACTGATGTGTTGGTTCCCATTGGGCGTCCGACAGCGAATACCCGTATTTACCTACTGGATAACCACGGCCAGCCAGTCCCATTGGGCGCAGTGGGGGAACTCTATATTGGTGGGGATGGTGTCGCCCGTGGCTATCTCAATCGGCCAGATCTGACCGATGAACGCTTTCTGGCTGATCCATTTAGTGATGTTGCCGATGCCAGGATGTACCGGACCGGGGATTTGGTGCGCTACTTACCGGACGGCAATCTGGTGTTTGTTGGCCGTAACGACCAGCAGATTAAAATCCGTGGTTTCCGCATTGAGCCGGGAGAAATTGAAGCTCGGTTGGCAGAGCACCCGGTGGTGCGTGAAGCGCGGGTCGTGGCCTTGGGAGATGGGCAGGATAAACGTTTAGTTGCCTATGTTGTAGCCGAAGCGGATAGTGGACTGGCGGCCAGTTTGCACACTCATTTGAGCGCGATGTTGCCTGATTATATGGTGCCAGCGGCCTTTGTGCGTTTGGCGACCTTCCCGCTGACGCCAAACGGTAAATTGGATCATCAGGCATTACCGGCACCGGGAGAGGATGCTTTTGCTCGCCAAATTTATGTCGCGCCACAGGGAGACATGGAAATCGCAGTAGCGGCTATCTGGTGTGAATTACTGGGCATTGAGCAAATCGGCCGACACGATAATTTCTTTGCCTTGGGCGGACATTCCCTGTTGGCCGTGCGGATGATGAACCGGATAGCCGCTTTTAGTGTTGACCTGCCGTTGGCCGCGTTGTTTGTGTCTCCGTCATTGGCAACATTTACCGAGAAAATCTGCGCACAGATCTGTGCGCAACGTAATACGGGCAGTGATAAATTGCCTGAAATTAGGTCCATATCCCGTGATAGTGTCTTGCCGTTATCATTTGGTCAACAGCGTCTGTGGTTTCTGGCGCAATTTGAGGGAGTTAGTGATACCTACCATATTCCGACAGCCTTGCGTTTACGTGGACGGCTAAACTTTTCTGCCTGGCAGCAGGCTCTGAATCGCCTGTTTGCTCGCCACGAGGCGCTTCGTTCTGTTTTTATCACAGTTGATGGTCAGCCTCAGGTTGAACTGTTACCGGCGGAATTTGGTCTACCGGTGAAAAAATATGATTTGCGTAAAGCATCTAACGTGGACAAACAATTTAAGCGTTTGTGTGTACAGGAAGCCAAAACGCCGTTTGATCTTGCTCGTGGCCCCCTAATTCGTTGCGCATTGATCCAACTGGCCGATGAAGAGCATATATTCTTACTGACTCAGCATCATATTATCTCTGATGCTTGGTCTTTAAAGATACTTGAATCAGAACTGGTTGCACTTTACGCGGCGGGTCTAAATCAACAGCCAGATCCGTTGTTGCCATTGACCATTCAATATCCTGATTATGCGGCTTGGCAGCGGCAGGTATTTTCAGGTGAAGGAGTACAGGCACAGAGTGATTACTGGCGTCGGACGTTGGCAGATGCACCGGTGTTACTTGAATTGCCGATAGACAGACCTCGACCCTCTCAGCAATCATTTACCGGCGGCCGGGTAGCGGTGCACATTGATGCCCCGTTGGTACAGGCCCTAAAACATCTGGGGCAACAGCACGGTGCCACACTGTTTATGACGCTGTTAACCGCTTGGGCTGCATTGCTATCGCGCTTGTCTGGGCAGGATGATGTGGTCATTGGTATACCAAGCGCTAACCGCAATCTGCGGGAAATTGAACCACTGCTTGGCTTCTTTGTTAACACATTGGCGTTGCGTATCGATTTATCCGACATGCCGGATGTGGCCACACTACTGCGGCGTGTACGGCAGACGACACTGGGAGCGCAGGAGCATCAAGATCTGCCGTTCGAGCAGGTAGTGGAAATTGTTCAACCGCCGCGTAGACCGGAGCATACACCACTGTTCCAGGTAATGTTTGCCTGGCAAGAGAGTGAAACAGAGGAATGGCAATTACCGGAATTGGCGGTAACGCCATTTGAGCTAGGATACGATATAGCGAAATTCGATCTGCAACTGGAATTAACGGAGAAGGCGGGCGAAATTGTTGGAGAGCTGAACTACTCTTCTGCCCTGTTCGACCATGAAACCATTGAAAGACAGGTGGGTTATTTGCAGGCTATATTGCGGGCAATAGTGAACCAGCCTCAACAACCTGTCACAGCTATCGATATTTTGTCATCCTCTGAGCGGGAGTTATTACTGGAAAATTGGAATGCGACCGAAGAACCGTATCCTACTCAGGTATGTGTCCATCAGTTGTTTGAACAACAGGTAGAGAAGACTCCGGACGTCATAGCGGTAATCTATGAAAACCAGACGCTCAGCTATGCAGAACTGAATGCCCGTGCTAATCGGCTAGCCCATCAGCTTATCGCTTTAGGCGTAGCGCCAGATCAGCGGGTGGCGATTTGTGTGACGCGCTCACTTACGAGAATCATCGGGTTATTGGCGGTGCTGAAAGCGGGCGGGGCCTATGTGCCGTTAGATCCAGCCTACCCCGGTGAACGTCTGGCTTATATGCTCACTGATGCGACACCGGTTATTTTGATGGCGGATAATGTCGGGCGGGCAGCATTAAGTGAAGACATTCTGGCGACGCTGACGGTGCTCGATCCGAATACCTTGCTGGAGCAGCCAGACCATAATCCGCAAGTCTCTGGACTGACCCCACAGCATCTGGCCTATGTGATTTACACTTCCGGCTCAACCGGTAGACCAAAAGGTGTGATGATTGAACATCGTAGTGTGGTTAATTTGACGCTGACACAAATTATCCAGTTTGATTTTTGCGCCACCAGCCGAATGTTGCAGTTTGCCTCATTTGGGTTCGATGCCAGTGTCTGGGAAATCATGATGGCGCTGAGTTGTGGGGCTATGCTGGTTATTCCTACAGAAACCGTGCGGCAAGATCCACAGCGCCTTTGGCGTTACCTGGAAGAGCAGGCGATAACCCATGCCTGTTTGACACCGGCTATGTTTCATGACGGCACCGATTTACCGGCGATAGCGATAAAACCAACCTTAATATTTGCAGGAGAAGCGCCGAGTCCCGCACTATTTCAGGCACTGTGCAGCCGGGCCGATTTGTTTAACGCTTATGGACCGACGGAAACCACCGTGTGTGCAACCACTTGGGATTGCCCAGCCGATTATACCGGAGGAGTCATCCCCATCGGCCGCCCGGCCGCCAACAAACGTCTCTATCTGCTGGATGAACACCGCCAGCCAGTTCCATTGGGCACAGTGGGAGAATTGTATATTGGTGGCGTTGGGGTAGCGCGTGGCTATCTCAATCGTCCTGAATTGACGGCTGAACGTTTCCTGAATGATCCATTTAGTGATGAAACGAATGCCCGAATGTACCGGACAGGAGATTTGGCTCGCTATTTGCCGGACGGCAATCTGGTGTTTGTCGGCCGTAATGACCAACAGGTTAAAATCCGTGGTTTCCGCATTGAGCCGGGAGAAATTGAAGCACGACTGGTTGAACACTCTGAGGTAAGTGAAGCGCTGGTATTGGCGTTGGGTGACGGGCAGGATAAACGTCTGGTGGCTTATGTGGTGGCGCTAGCGGATGACGGACTGGCGACCAAATTGCGTGAGCACCTGAGTGATATTTTGCCTGACTATATGATACCGGCGGCTTTTGTGCGTTTGGATGCCTTTCCGCTGACCCCTAACGGTAAGCTGGATCGCCGGTCGCTGCCAGCACCGGGGGAGGATGCCTTTGCTCGCCAAGCTTACCAAGTGCCACAAGGGGAAATTGAGATAGCATTAGCCACTATTTGGCGCGAATTGCTGAATGTTGAACAGGTTGGCCGACATGACAGTTTCTTTGCCTTGGGCGGTCACTCGCTGTTGGCAGTCAGGATGATCGAACGTTTACGGCGTATAGGATTGGGCCTGTCGGTGCAAACGCTATTCCAGCATCCGACATTAAGTGTATTGGCCCAATCTTTGGTGCCGCATCGTGAAATTAGCGTGCCTGATAACGGTATTACCGCGGATACCACTGTGCTGACGCCAGCAATGTTGCCGCTGATTGATCTGACTCAAGCTGAAATTGATCGTATTGTTGAGCAAGTACCGGGTGGAATTGCCAATATTCAGGATATCTATGCGTTGTCACCGTTACAGGATGGCATTTTATTCCACCATCTATTGGCAAAAGAGGGTGATCCCTATCTACTGATTACTCAACAGGCTTTTGCTGATCGACCTTTACTTAACCGCTATCTGGCTGCGGTTCAACAAGTGGTTGACCGCCATGATATCTTGCGTACCGCCTTTATCTGGGAAGGGTTGTCTGTGCCGGCTCAGGTAATTTGCCGTCAAGCACCTTTGTCAGTGACGGAATTGACGCTCAATCCGGCTGATGGAGCGATCAGTAATCAATTGGCTCAACGTTTTGACCCGCGTCGGCATCGTATTGACCTGAATCAGGCACCGTTATTACGTTTCGTTGTGGCACAAGAGAGCGATGGTCGTTGGATTTTGCTGCAATTGTTGCATCACTTGATTGGCGACCATACCACGTTGGAGGTGATGAACAGCGAAGTACAGGCTTGCCTCTTGGGGCAAATGGATAGCCTGCCTGCGCCGGTCCCGTTCCGCCATTTAGTGGCACAGGCTCGGCAGGGTGTCAGTCAGGCAGAACATACTCGCTTCTTTACTGACATGTTGGCTGAGGTGGATGAACCGACGCTGCTATTTGGGTTGGCGGAAGCACATCATGACGGTTCACAGGTGACGGAATCTCACCGGATGCTGACAGCGGGACTGAACGAGCGTTTACGTGGTCAGGCGCGGCGGTTGGGCGTCAGTGTAGCGGCGCTATGTCATCTGGCTTGGGCACAGGTGTTATCGCGTACCAGTGGGCAAACGCAAGTGGTGTTCGGTACGGTGCTGTTTGGACGTATGCAGGCGGGTGAAGGATCTGATAGTGGCATGGGGCTGTTTATTAACACCTTGCCGTTGCGATTGGATATCGATAATACCCCGGTGCGGGACAGTGTACGCGCAGCCCATAGCCGACTGGCGGGATTGTTGGAACATGAGCACGCTTCACTGGCGCTGGCGCAACGTTGCAGTGGCGTAGAGAGTGGTACACCATTATTTAATGCGCTGTTGAACTACCGACATAATACCCAGCCGGTCACACCAGATGAAATCGTGAGCGGCATCGAATTCCTTGGCGCACAGGAGCGGACCAACTATCCATTTGTGTTATCGGTAGAGGATAGTGGCTCTGATCTAGGGCTGACGGCTCAAGTGGTGCAACCATTCGATCCAGAACGGATATGTGGCTATATGCAACAGGCGTTGGCAAGTTTGGTGCAGGCGCTTGAGCAGGCGTCCGATATGCCGGTACAGCAGTTAGACATTCTGCCGGCAACTGAACGCACATTGTTGTTAAAAACTTGGAACGCCACTGAAACAGCCTATCCTGAGCGGTTGTGCATTCATCAACTGTTTGAACAGCAGGTGGAAAAGACCCCGGATGCCACGGCGCTGATACATGAAAACCAATCCTTTAGTTATGTGGAATTGAATGCTGATGCTAACCGATTGGCTCACCAACTTATTGCGCTGGGTGTAGCGCCGGATCAGCGGGTAGCGATTTGTGTAGCAAGTTCACCGGCGCGGATAGTGGCGCTGTTGGCGGTGTTAAAAGCGGGAGGCGCTTACGTGCCGTTAGACCCGGCCTATCCGGGTGAGCGTCTGGCCCATATTTTGACTGATGCTGAACCGATTATTTTATTGGCCGATAGTGTTGGTCGTTCAGCCTTAGGTGAGCAAATGCTTGTGGGGCAGACAGTGATTGATCCGCATTCATTGCCTAATCAACCGGATAACAACCCACAACTATCTACATTGACCTCCCGTCATCTGGCGTATGTGATTTACACCTCTGGTTCGACCGGCACGCCAAAAGGGGTGATGGTGGAACATCGTGGGTTAGTCAACCTTATTCAGGATAAAATCGCCCGATTTGACATTTGCCCCGCTAGTCGGATGTTGCAGTTTGCTTCATTTGGTTTTGATGCGGGTGTCTGGGAAATGATGATGGCGCTATGCGGTGGTGGTGCTCTGGTCATTCCTGATGAATCTGTCCGTCAGGATCCACAGCGCCTTTGGCATTATCTGCAAGAGCAGTCAGTGACGCACGCCTGTTTGACCCCGGCTTTGCTGCGGGATGGGGCTGATTTGCCGGTGATAACGGTAAAACCTACCTTGATATTAGGCGGTGAAGCGCCCAGTGTGGCGTTGCTTAAAGCGTTGCGCACCAAGGCCACGGTATTCAATGCTTATGGTCCAACGGAAATCACCGTTTGTGCAACCAGTTGGCGTTGCCCGCCAAACTATACCGATGTGTTATATACCGATGTGTTATATACCGATGTGTTAGTTCCCATCGGGCACCCAACAGCCAACACCTGTCTCTATCTGCTAGATGCCCTCGGTCAGCCCGTGCCGCTAGGGGCAGTGGGTGAACTCTATATTGGTGGCGTCGGTGTGGCGCGTGGCTATCTCAATCGTCCTGAACTGACTGACGAACGTTTCCTGGCAGACCCATTTAGTCATATTGCTGACGCCCGGATGTATCGAACTGGGGATTTAGTTCGCTATCTGCCGGATGGCAATCTGGTGTTTGTTGGTCGTAACGATCAGCAGATTAAAATCCGTGGTTTCCGCATTGAACCGGGAGAAATCGAAGCCCGGCTGACAGAATACTCCGGGGTGCGTGAAGCGCTGGTACTGGCCTTGGGCGACGGACAGGATAAACGGCTGGTGGCTTATGTGGCGGCGGAAGCGGATGACGGGTTGGTTAACCGTCTGCGTGAACATCTGAGTGGATTGTTACCTGATTACATGGTACCGGCGGCCTTTGTGCGGCTGGATGCTTTTCCGTTGACGCCTAACGGCAAGCTGGATCGCCGGGCATTACCCGCACCGGGGGAGGATGCTTTTGCCCGCCAGATTTACGCTGCACCGCAAGGAGAAACCGAAACCGCACTGGCTGCTATCTGGCGTGAATTACTCGGCGTTGAGCAGATCAGCCGGTACGACAGCTTCTTTGCCTTGGGGGGCCATTCGTTGCTTGCGGTACGGATGGTTGAACGTTTGCGTCATTTGGGTTTAACGCTGGCAGTACGTGATCTGTTCCAATCCCCGATATTGTCTGAACTGGCGCAAACATTAAGGCTGAATCAGACCGAAAAAGTGCCGGCCAACGTGATTACACCGGCCACCACGGTGTTAACGCCAGAAATGTTACCGCTGATTGATCTCACTCAGCTTGAGATTGATCGCATCGTCGAACAGGTACCGGGCGGGATAGCCAATATTCAGGATATCTATGCCTTATCGCCGTTGCAGGATGGGATTCTGTTCCACCATTTACTGGCAGACGAAGGTGATCCTTACCTGCTAGCGGGTCAAATGGCCTTTGCTGATCGGCCTTTGCTGGATCGTTATCTGGCGGCGGTTCAGCAGGTAATTAACCGTCATGACATCCTGCGGACCGCCTTTATCTGGCAAGGATTGTCTGTACCGGCTCAGGTCGTTTGTCGTCAGGCACCGTTGTCGGTGACGGAATTGACATTAGATGTGGCTGACGGGCCGATCAGCGACCAATTAGCGCAACGTTTTAACCCACGTCAATATCGCCTCGATTTGGGCCAAGCGCCGTTGCTGCGCTTTGTGGTGGCACAGGAAAGTGATAGCCGTTGGATTGTGTTGCAACTGATGCACCATTTAATTGGTGACCATACCGCGCTAGACGTGATGAGTAATGAAGTTCAGACATACCTTGACGGACAGGGCGGCAACCTGCCAGCGCCGGCACCCTTCCGCAATCTGGTAGCGCAGTCCCGGTTAGGGATGAGTCAGGCTGAACATACCCGTTTCTTTACTGAAATGTTGGCTGAGGTTGATGAACCGACGTTACCGTTTGGGCTGGCGGAAGTTCGCCATGATGGCTCGCAGATGACTGAATCGCACCGGATGTTGACCCCTGAGTTAAATAGCAGTTTACGTGGTCAGGCGCGGCGATTGGGAGTGAGCCTGGCTGCCCTATGTCATCTGGCTTGGGCACAGGTGTTATCGCGTACCAGCGGACAGCAGCAAGTGGTATTTGGTACCGTGTTGTTTGGACGCATGGCGGCGGGTGAAGGGGCTGAAAATGGCATGGGGCTGTTTATCAATACCTTGCCGCTACGGTTGGATATGGATGATACCCCGGTACGAGACAGCGTACAGGTAGCGCATCACCGGTTGGCGGGATTGTTGGAACACGAATATGCCTCGTTGGCACTGGCTCAACGTTGTAGCGGGGTGCAGGGAGGAACGCCGCTGTTTAGTACCTTGCTGAACTACCGACACAATATAGCTTCGGTGGAATCGAATGAAATCATGAGTGGTGTTGAATTTCTCGGTGCACAGGAGCGGACTAACTATCCGTTTACGCTGTCAGTAGAAGATTTTGGTGATGCACTGGGGCTGACAGCGCAAATCGCCCAGCCGTTTGATGCCGAGCGGGTGTGTGGTTATATGCAACAGGCGCTGGAAAGTCTGGTGGGCGCACTGGAACACGCCCCGGAAACCCCGGTTCAGCGGTTGGAAATTTTACCGGCAGTAGAAAGGAAACTGTTACTGAAAGTCGGCAATGGCCCGCAAACGGCCTATCCCGGCTCGTTGTGTATTCATCATCTGTTTGAACAGCAAGTGGCGAAAAATCCTGAGGCTACGGCACTGGTCTATGAAGAACAGGCTCTCAGCTACGCAGAATTGAATGCATGTGCTAACCGGCTGGCTCATCAGTTAATTGAACTCGGAGTGGAGCCCGATCAACGGGTGGCGATTTGTGTCACGCGTTCACCGTCAAGAGTAGTGGCGCTACTGGCGGTACTCAAAGCGGGTGGGGCTTATGTTCCCTTAGATCCAGCCTACCCGGGTGACCGGTTAGCTTATATGCTCACGGATGCGGCACCGTCAGTGGTACTGGCAGATAATGTGGGTCGTACTGCGCTAGGTGAACAGGCGCTTACCGCGTTAACGGTACTTGATCCGAATGTTCTGCCTGATCAACCGGATAACAATCCGTACATCCCGGCGCTGACCTCACGACATCTGGCGTATGTGATTTACACTTCTGGTTCCACCGGTACACCAAAAGGGGTGATGGTCGAACATCATGGCTTGGTCAATTTAATTTGGGAGAAAATCACCCAATTTGACATTCACTCGGATAGCCGGATGTTGCAATTTGCTTCATTTGGTTTCGATGCCAGTGTCTGGGAAATCATGATGGCACTGTGTGGGGGAGCTACCCTAGACATTCCGGTTGATAGCGTTCGTCAAGACCCGCTGCGTCTGTGGCGTTATCTGGAAGAACGGCGGGTAACACACGCCTGTTTGACCCCGGCTCTATTACGGGATGGGGCCGATTTACCGGCGATAACGATAAAGCCCACCTTGATACTGGGTGGAGAAGCACCCAGTGCGGCGTTGTTGCAAGCATTACGTGGTCGGGCAACGCTGTTTAATGCTTATGGCCCGACAGAAATCACCGTCTGTGCAACCTGTTGGTGTTGCCCGCCAGACTATACTGACATGCTGATCCCTATCGGGCGTCCGACAGCGAATACCTCTATTTATCTCTTGGATAATCATGGCCAGCCAGTGCCATTTGGAGCCGTGGGGGAACTGTACATTGGTGGTACTGGTGTCGCGCGTGGCTATCTCAACCGCTCTGATTTGACGACTGAACGTTTTCTGACGGATCTGTTCAGCGATCAACCGGATGCTCGTATGTACCGAACCGGGGATTTAGCCCGCTACCTGCCAGATGGCAATCTGCTGTTCGTTGGGCGTAATGATCAACAGATTAAAATCCGGGGTTTCCGCATTGAGCCGGGTGAAATCGAAGCGCGGTTGATGGAGTACTCTGATGTGCGTGAGGCGATTGTATTGGCACTGGGAGATGGTCAGGATAAACGGCTGGTGGCTTATGTCGCGGTGCCAGAGGATAACGAGCTGGCAAGCCAATTACATCGTCATTTGAGAGCCTTGTTGCCTGACTATATGGTACCGTCAGCCTTTGTGCGTCTGGACGCCTTTCCGTTGACGCCAAACGGCAAATTGGATCACCGGGCATTGCCGGTGCCTGATCAGAACGCCTTTGCTCGTCAGATCTATGAAGCGCCACAAGGAGAAACAGAGATCGCCTTGGCGGCTGTCTGGCGTGAATTACTGGGGGTTGAGCGAATTGGCCGGCATGACAACTTCTTTACCTTGGGTGGACATTCGCTGCTCGCTATGCGGATGATCAATCTGGCTGCAGAACGAGGGTTGATTTGCTCATTGAATAATCTGTTCCAATTCCCGGTGCTAGCGGAACTGGTGGCAGAGATCACCTCAGATTCGCTGTCTCAATCGCAAAGCAGCGCCATACCGGTGCGACCGGATGGAACCGAACCGCCGCTCTTCTTCGTGCCGAGTGGCATGGATGACTATTCCTATGTTTTTGGGCTGGCTCAGCATATTCAGGCGGATTACCCGATTTATGCGCTACCTTGGCCGTCTATCAATGAGGAGCAGACGTCGACCATTGAAGCTCTGGCGACCAGAATGATCACCTTTGTGAAGGCCGTGCAATCAGAAGGCCCGTATCGGATATACGGCTACTCTTCTGGCGGTATACTGGCTTATGCCATTGCTCAGCAACTGCTGCATGCCGGAGAGACAGTTAATTTCTTGGGGCTAATTGATACACCGGCTCCGCACTGTTTCAAGACACGAGTCGATCAACCTAAACTTCAGTTCCTTGCTGAATTGGCAAGGCAGTCAGTGGATGAACATCCTCAAGAGATTGCCGCATTGCATCAGAAAATGGATGAACTGAATTTAGTGCAATTTATTGCCGCAGCGCAGGAGCTGGAATTATACCCATCAAATCTGCGTCCTGACTTAATTGCCAAACGTTGGCTACAGATGGGAAATTATGTCCAGATGGTCAAGGATTATCAGCCGAAAGCACTGGCGATAACACTGCATCAATTCTATGCAATGGAATCTTATCCACAGATCCCGTTTGTTACCGATGTTGCGCTACAGTCCGTCACAATGGAACCGTCGTTAGGTTGGGAACAGATAGTTCCTGACTCTTCGCTACAGTTAACCT
The DNA here is from genome assembly GCF_963887965.1 of Photorhabdus sp. RW14-46. NCBI lineage: Bacteria > Pseudomonadati > Pseudomonadota > Gammaproteobacteria > Enterobacterales > Morganellaceae > Photorhabdus > Photorhabdus sp. RW14-46. The sequence continues at coordinate 93,064 of NZ_CAWPHH010000015.1, forward strand.
CGGTGCCGGGGGATCATTTTAGTCTGATGGAAGATAGTGAAAATAAAACTATTTTAGCTAAGACCTTAAGCATGGCGCTGGCAATGAATTGTGAAGCGGAGGCGCTGTAATGTCAGTGATATTGTGGGATGAAAAGCTATATTTAAACAAAGATAGTTAAAAATCAATTTGTCCGGTTAAAAGTTTTTATAATAGCCGGACAATCTTACTGAATATAGGCACCGAATGTTAATCACTTCGGTGCCTTATTTTTTTATCAAATCCTACACCTGATGCTAGTGGAGAAACCCTATTTTTCAGCATTGTCTACGCTTGTAAACAATGTTTACACTTTTAAACAATTCTTACACTTTTAAATTAATTTAAACACTCTTAATGCTTCAATGTCGAATATAATGGGAGTTATTTGCTGTCATTTACACACTTATAATCCTATGAGGTTTAAAATAATGATGATTATGTTTCTATCCTTTAAAGCAGAAGATGCTCTGTGAAAATGTGAGTAATAGGAGTTCTTATTAATTCATCGTGCTCGATTATTCTCATCTGTATGACTGAATTTATTCTCATTCGCATTAACTTAAGCTGATAATCATGCCTATTTTACTTGTTCCACTAAATATTTTACCTGTTGTGCCGTGGGGGTGAAAATTATTTTGGCTGTTGATTATCTTATTAATTAATTGAAAATAAAAGATAATTTAATATTTAAAACATTTGTTTGACCTATATGGATGATATGATTCACCGGCCGATTAATATTTTTAAAACAAGTTCAATTTTTATGAAAATAAATTCAATTTCGTTTATATTTCGTTGATATATTGTTTATTCAATCTCTTGATTAAGATGTTTTATCTCTGATTGAGATGAAGCAAAAAATGCTTTTAGATAAAAAATGACTTGATTTTATATAAATCTGTTTAGAGAATCCCTTTACCCAGAAAAATAGCCTGCCTGATAAATCCATTTATCTATTGCAGTGGGTGTTGTCGGTTTTCTCTTATTTTCCGCTTGGTTAGTGCCTGCTTTGAAATATCTGAATCCGGTTTTGTTTCTGAAATGCGTTGTGGCATGAACATCATGTCACTCATTCTATTTTATTGTTGAGGAGTCACTTATGACCCATAGTTTTCAAAACGAGATCCCTAAATCGCGTATTAATATCAAGTTAGATTTACATACAGGAGGTGCGCAGAAAAAAGTTGAGCTGCCGCTGAAATTATTGGTCATGGGGGATTATAGCAACGGGCAGGAACATCTCCCTCTTGGGGAAAGAAAAAAAGTGGCTATCAATAAAAACAATTTTGATAGCGTACTGGCTGAATTCAGTCCCGCGATTAACTTGACGGTCAAAAATACCTTGGCTGGAGATGGCAGCGAGGAGAATATCGCCCTTATTTTTCGGCAAATAAAAGACTTCGAGCCTGAACAAATTGCTCGTCAAATCCCGCAACTGCGGGCCCTGCTTTCTATGCGCCATCTATTGCGCGATCTGAGATCTAACCTGCTCGATAACACCACCTTTCGCCGGGAACTGGAACATATCCTCCAGGATCAAGCGTTAAGCGATGAGTTACGGGCTGAACTGGCCGCACTGGCACCAAAAACGATTTGATTATTACGGTATATATCAGGAGATAGGATTAATGACTGAACAACAAACCGCTGCGGCGGCGATAACGACTCACGCCGAAGGCAGTGTTTATCAATCGTTATTTAAGAAAATCAATTTACAGCCGGTGGAGCAGTTAAGCGATATTGATCGCTTTCAGAGCAGTGATGCGCTGGCTGATGTGACGGTAGACGAGCGGGTCACGGCGGCTGTCAGCGTTTTTCTCTCTGTGCTGAAAACCTCGGCGCAAAGGGTTAAACGGCTGGATAAGGCATTATTGGATAACCATATCCGCGAGTTGGACGAGCAAATCAGCCGTCAATTGGATGTGGTCATGCATCACCCTGAGTTTCAGCAGGTGGAATCTGCCTGGCGCGGCCTGAAATTCTTGGTTGATCGTACTGATTTTCGTCAGAACGTCAGGATTGAAGTGTTGGACGTCACCAAAGAGGATTTGCGGCAAGATTTTGACGATGCGCCGGAAATTGTTCAGAGCGGTTTCTATCACCACACTTACATTCAAGAATACGATACACCGGGCGGTGAACCTATCGGATCGGTGATTGCCAATTATGAATTTGATGCCGGCACGCAGGATATTGCGCTGTTGCGTAATATCGCCAAAGTTTCGGCGGCGGCGCATATGCCATTCATTGCCGCTGCTGGTCCGGCTTTTTTTGGCAAACAAACGATGGATGAAGTGGCCGCGATTAAAGATATCGGTAACTACTTTGACCGCGCCGAATACATCAAGTGGCAAGTGTTCCGCGACAGCGACGATGCACGCTATATCGGCTTGACTTTACCCCGCGTGCTAGGGCGTTTGCCCTATGGCCCGGACACCGTACCGGTGCGGACTTTTAACTATGTTGAAGAGGTCACCGGTCCGGATCACGATAAATATTTATGGGCCAACGCCGCCTTTGCTTTTGGTGCAAACATGATCAAGAGCTTTGTCAGTAATGGCTGGTGTGTCCAGATCCGCGGTCCAAAAGCGGGGGGAGCGGTGACTGATTTGCCGATCCACCTCTACGATTTGGGGACCGGTAATCAGGTCAAAATTCCATCAGAAGTGATGATTCCAGAAACCCGCGAATTTGAATTTGCGAATCTGGGCTTCATTCCGCTCTCTTACTACAAAAACCGGGATTATGCCTGCTTCTTTTCCGCTAACTCGGCGCAAAAACCGGCATTGTATGACACCGATGAAGCGACGGCTAACAGCCGTATCAATGCGCGTCTGCCCTATATCTTCCTGCTGTCACGTATTTCCCATTATTTGAAACTGATTCAACGGGAGAACATCGGCACCACGAAAGATCGACGTCTGCTTGAAATCGAACTGAACAACTGGATCAACACCTTGGTAACTGAGATGACCGATCCTTCCGATGATTTGCAGGCATCTCATCCGCTGCGTGAAGCGCACGTCATTGTCGAAGATATTGACGACAACCCCGGTTTCTTCCGGGTCAAGTTGTATGCGGTGCCGCATTTTCAGGTAGAGGGGCTCGACGTCAATCTGTCGCTGGTTTCTCAAATGCCGAAATCCAAAGGTTAACAATAGGGGAGCATCATGAAAATTGAGCGCCCGCTATGGGTAACAGGAACCATCTTGTCTCCCCAACAGTTTCAGCAGCAGGCTCGTTGGGAGGCATATGCCAATGAGTCGATTGCTCGTCTGGGACTGGCGCATCCTTGGGGCGTGCTGACCGCGGTGTTTGATCAACACACCTTAGCGTTGGGGCAGTTGAAAGCGGATCACCTGTGCGTGCGTTTTGCCGATGGATCGCTGATTGACACCGATCAGGCGGATCGCTTACCGCCGGTGCTGGAATTGGCCGCCGTTTTGCCGACAGATGCGCAGCAGGTCACGGTCTTACTGGCATTGCCGTACACTTACGCCAATGGTGGTAACTGTCTTAAACCCGATGAACGCGCCGATCGTCCGGTGCGTTACCAGCAGGAGTGGGTACCGGTACAGGATGAATTCAGTGATCGCAGTGAATCGATGGCGGTTGCTCGTTATGCGATATCGCTGCGTTTTGACAGCATGGAAAACGGTCAATATCTCACCTGCCCGGTGGCGCGTCTGTTGCGCGATGCTCAAGGAAAATGGATTTTTGATGAGCAATTTGTGCCGCCATTACTGCGTCTTAGCGCACATGCCGGTTCGATAGCTCGGCTCGATCAGTTGTTGACGCAGTTACGCGCTAAACAGGCTCGATTGATGGCAATGCGCCGAGAGAGCAATGAGCGGATGGCGGATTTTGCGGTGGCGGATGTGTCGTTGTTCTGGCTGCTTAATGCGCTTAACAGTTATGAACCGATATTGAGTGATTTTAAGGCCCATCCAGATGTGCATCCAGAACTGTTCTACCGTGAAGCGGTAAGGCTGGCGGGCAGTCTGTTGACCTTTTCACTGGACCATAACGCCAGCGTGATCCCGCGTTATCAGCACGATAATTTGACGGCGGTATTCCCGCCGCTATTTGACTTGCTGAGACAATTGCTGGAGATCAGCTTGCCGTCGCGGATGGTGACGATTGAGTTGAAGAAACCATCGGAACAGCAGTGGATAGCCACTCTCCACGATGCCCGTTTATGTGAAGCGGCGGATTTTTATCTCTCTGTCCGCTCTTCCATACCGGCACACCAGTTGTACACCCGGTTCCCGCTGTTATGTAAAGCCGGTGCGCCGGATGAGGTTGATCGGATGATTAGCCGGTCATTAACCGGCATCCCCTTAGTCGCACTTAGCCATGTCCCGGCCGCGATCCCGTTGCGGCTGGAGAACCAGTACTTTGCCCTTGATCTCACCCATCCGGCGGGCAAAGCCATGCTGGCGGCAGGGAGCTGTGCTTTCTACGTGCCCGGAGTACTGGGCGATATTCAGCTTGAACTGTTTGCGGTATTGAGGACATGAATAAATCACCTTTATCAACTAAAAAATCGCCACCGGATATCGATGCCTTGTTACAGAACAGCTACCTGTTGGTGGCAGAGCTCTGTCAGGGCGCATCGGTGGAACAGGCGGAGGTGGTGTGGCAGCACTGCACCCGCGAGATAGAACAGACACGGCAAGCGCTGAGAGATGCGGATGTTAGCGAATCCGCGATAAATCATATCAGCTACGCCCAGTGCGCCCTGCTGGATGAAACCGTGCTGGAGCGAGCGCCGGAACAGGGATATGCAGCCTGGCGGGCAACATCATTACAGGAGCATTTCTTTGATACCGCCGAGGCCGGTAACCAGTTGTATGAACGGATGCGTACTGTACTGAATGAACCGGCCCCCGATCGGGCAGTACTGACCTGTTTTCACCGCGTGTTGCTGTTGGGATTTCAGGGAAAGTGTCAGGAGGATACCTCATTGATACGTGAACAACTGGTGACTCGCTTGAGTCAACAGGTCGTACCTTTCGGCACGGCTCAGCAATCACCGGTGTTAACCAATGTGCCATTGTCCCATCTCAGGCTACGCTCCATCGTCGGCCAACTAGCCGTGGCGATCTCTGGGATGGTCATCGTGTTGTTCGGTGTCTGGTGGGGGTTAGGTCACTATCTGGCAACGCTATTTCCGGGGTTGGCGAGATGAGTGTCATGTTGCGACGGGTGTTATGGGGATGGGGGGCTGGGCTGGCGCTGCTGCTCTGTCTGGTCTGGTTGCCCTTATCGCCGGTGGGCCGGTGGGTGGGGGCAGTCATTATCCTGCTCTGTACGCTGATGGGGCTGTTTTATCGCGGGCGTTCTCAACGGCGAGAGCGCCTTAACAGCCTGTCAGCGGTACTGCCGCCTGAAAGTAATCGCCTGCCGGTGGTGTTGGTATATAGCGACATTCAGGACAGCTTGTTTGGTAATGAACTGTTGCGTCAGACGCCACAAGGCTATTGGTTGTGCTTACCGACAGGGACTTCTCTGTCTGACGCGATAGTTAGCTTGCTGGCCGCCCGGCCCTCTTGGGGCGGTCAGTTAAGTGTGATGGCGGTGATAAACCCGCAGCAATACCGTGACGCCGCCGTACTGGCTGGTTGGGTGCGAGAACTACGCTGGCAGTTATCTCAAGCGCGTCAACGACATGCTATCCCGCTGCCTTTACTGCTAGCGGGTTACGTAGCCGGGCCGTCCCGACAACCTGACGATTCACCGTGGTTTGAGTGGCAATCAGGACGAACCACGGTAACGGCTTGGCGCGAAGGTGCCTCTTTTCAACCACTCGCGGATTGGTTGGAACAGGGCACGCTGGCAGAACAGATGGCACGTTTTCAGTGTGGGGTTGAGTTGACTGGCTGGGCTGATTGGATGAAGGCGCATGTATTGCCCGTCTGCCTGACCCCGGAAGATGGCTTATCTCCTTGTCCGCCGCTGGCGATGGTATTGAAGTTTGTACCGGCATTACCGCATTGGGTAACCGGCCATGTCTGGCAACAGTGGTTACAAACCAAAACGGCGCTGAACAGGGCGGGCGATCCGATAGCCACATCGGCTACCGCTACATTGCCATTCCCGGACAGTGTAGTGCGCCTGCTGCCCACCAGTGCGCTACAAACAGCGCTACAGCGGGCCGTGGGGATAGCTCTGGGGCTGTTTCTGCTGGCGGGCATAACAGCGCTAGGTTGCTCGGCCTGGCATAACCGACAGTTATTGCGTCAGGTGGAGAGTGACCTGCTGCATTACCGGTCTATTGCCGCGACGGATGAGAGCCGCAAGGCACAGGCGGTGGCGGTACTGAGGGATGATGCCGATCGGCTTGAGAAGTATCACCGGGATGGCGTGCCGTGGCGTCTGGGATTGGGGCTATATCAAGGAGCACGATTACCTCCGCCATTGCATGCGGCCATTGCCGGCTACCACGCTAAACCGAGGGAGAAAACGCCGGTAACGCCGGGGGAACCACAGACCATCAGCCTTAACAGTCTGGCGCTGTTTGATGTGGGACAGGCGAAACTGAAAGCGGGTTCGACCAAAGTATTAGTCAACGCACTAATCAACATCCGTGCCAAACCGGGCTGGATGATCCTCATCGCCGGACATACTGATTCCACTGGTGATGCCACGAAAAATCAGGCGCTGTCACTGGCACGCGCCGAAGCAGTACGCGATTGGATGTTACAAACCAGCGACATATCGCCGGCTTGCTTCACTGTACAAGGCAAGGGAGCAACGAATCCAATTGCGACTAACACAACCGCTGCGGGGCGAGCTGCCAATCGCAGGGTTGAAATCCGTCTGATACCGCATGTGGCCGCCTGTGCGCGACCGCAGAAAGTACCGGACACCTTATCAACAACGTCGCCGCTACCGGCGACATCACTTAAGTAACAATTATAGGAGTAATCATTATGGCGATTCCCGCTTATTTATGGCTGAAAGATGACGGCGGTGCTGACATCAAGGGCTCTGTCGAGGTACGGGGCCGGGAAGGTAGTATTGAAATTGTGGCGTTGGAACATATGTTGCACATCCCGACGGACAACAATACCGGCAAACTGACGGGGACCCGTGTGCATGCCCCATTGGTATTCACCAAAGAGGTGGATGCATCAAGTCCCTATTTGTATAAAGCGGTCACCACCGGCCAGACCCTGAAATCTGCTGAAATCAAATGGTACAACATTGACGACGCAGGTCAGGAGAAAGAGTACTTCATCACCCAACTGGACAACGTGAAGGTGGTGAAAGTGGCACCGCTGATGCATGACATCAAAGACCCTACCAAAGAGAAGCACAACCATCTGGAACGCATTGAGTTGCGTTACGAAAAAATCACCTGGACCTACAAAGACGGCAACATCATTCACGCTGATGCGTGGAATGAGCGCACGACGGCGTAACAAGCTTGGCAGACGGATTAATCCGTCTGCTGTTGTTTCATTTTTTGCGTAATCGCGGGGGCGGGAGGCCCCGCGATAAAAAACTGAAAACCAGATAAATCATGACCTTATGGGCCTCGGTATACGGCTATGGGCGGTAGCGTACCCGCACGACTGAGGAATAATCGGGAGAAAATATGACGAACCTAACACCGATGATCATCTTTGATCACAGCCGTTACAGACTAAAAGTGTGGCGCAATAAAGCACCGCTGGATGTGCTGGCCTTTACCGGGCAGGAAGCCTTAAGCCAGCCGTTTCGCTATGCCATTG